>CAIMLX010000161.1 GCA_903842455.1 uncultured Hyphomicrobiales bacterium
CCCACACCGCGATGAAAAAGGCGCAGCGCGAACCCGCGCTCGCGGCTCACCCGGCCAGCATCGGAGATAGCCCCGCGTCAGTGTGAATAGGACGGGCTAGCAGCATCAGATCATGCAGGTCGCAACGACCCCATCTGGAGAACCCCGGCTCGGACTTCTTGGGGAGGTATTCCCGCGAGGATCATTTCGGCGGCCAAGTCAACGTGCGGCAGCAGGTCCGGCCGGTCATGGAGGAGGACACCGGCCGCGCCGCACGCCTGTCGGTAACGGTCAATCTCGTCCCGCCGTTTGATCTCGGCTTCGAGCTCGGCAATCTGAACCCGATATAGCGCGTGCACCTCCCGAGGACGCCATCGACACCCGCCAGCACCGCGGGGTCGGCAAGGTCGGGCAGTGCCGAGTTTGTCCTGGAGCGCTCTGGCAAGGGCTGCAGCGGGGGAGGAGGCGGTCATATGGTAGGCTCCGTGAAATTAATGGGGCGGCCAGTAGCCGCCCCGGTTTCGGATGAGGATCAGTCGCGGCCGAAGGCCTTCGCCCATCCGCATCAACGCGGCCATGTTGTCGACATCGCTGTCGATGCTTGCGCGCACGCCAGGGTACTGCACCTTGATCGCAAGATCGCGGCCATCGGGCGTCACCGCCCGGTGCACTTGCCCGATCGAGGCGGCTGCAAAGGGGCGCACGTCAAAGCGGGCAAAGCGGCCATTCCAGCCTGTGCCCCATTCGGCGTTCAGCGCGGATTGCAGCTGGTTGGGCGGCATGTGGCGGGCGTCATCGCGCATCCGGCCCAGAATTGCCGTCAACTCGCCCGGCAGCACGACGCCGGTATCCATCGACAACATCTGCCCCAGTTTCAACGCGGCCCCGCGCAGATGCGACAGCCCGTCCGTCAGGCGCAAGGTATTGGTTGGCGTCAGTAGAAGCTGTGCGATATCAGGCCGTTTGCCGCTGGCCAGCGCACGCAGACCCTCTGCCGCAACACTGCCCACAATACCTGCAGCCATGCCGCCAAACCGCAAGAGCCGCGCCGCGCGCCCCGTGGGCACCGAAGCGCCATCATCATCTTGGGGCAAGTTGCCTCTCCAGTCAGTGCGGAACCCGGGGGATTTGCCTACGCAGCCGGCGCAGGTGCCACCGATAAATGACCGGGGCAAGGACGTAGTCATAGGCGGCCGATGCGACCTGCAGAATACCCGGCAACCCCACGACCCGTGCGAGCCAGCGATACCTCGGCATTTCCGCCCACAGCACAAGAAACGCCGGAATCCCAGATGTCAGCCTGCCCTTATGCAGCATGTAAAGGCGCCGGGCGGCGGTATCGGCATCCAGGCCCCATTGGTCCCGCGCGCCCGAGTTCAGATCGTCGAACCGGATCGGCAGGTCATTGGCAACTGCATATTGCGCGTAGTGCTGTATCTCAAAGTTACAGACCGGGCAGTTCCCGTTGAACAAGACCAAGGTTTTCGGGCTTTTTTCCATTCTTTTGAAATAGGGCAGCGAAACTTGAAATCCATCCTTCAGGTCAGTATGCCGCAGGCCCCCCTGCCGAGGGCAACTGCGGCTTCATCATTCCGAAAGTTTGCAGCGCTGGCAGGCCGTGGCCTGCGGCAGCGGTGTCGCAGGGTCTGCAACGGCGTTTGAACACACGTAACGAAAAATGCCCGGAGCAAACTCCGGGCACTCATCATGTCAGCCTGGGACAGCTTAGTCCTTGGGCATCAGCACGGTATCGATGACGTGGATCACGCCATTGGTGCAGACGATATCCGCGCTCACGACCTTTGCGCCGTTGACCGTCACGCCATGCGTGCCATCGACATGCAGCGCCTGACCGTTGACGGTGGCGGGCTCGAGCTTCTTGCCGGAGACGTCAGCAGCCATGACCTTGCCAGCCATCACGTGGTAGGTGAGGATCGCAGCGAGCTTGGCCTTGTTCTCGGGCTTGACGAGTTCTTCAACAGTGCCGGCGGGCAGCTTGGCGAAGGCGTCATCGGAGGGAGCGAACACCGTGAACGGGCCCTCGCCCTTCAAGGTGGCACCGAGGTCTGCTGCTGTGACGGCGGCAACAAGGGTCGTGAAGGTACCGGCAGCGACTGCGGTGTCAACGATATCATGAAGAACGGTTGTCATCTGGAAATTCCAATCGGTTTGAGAAAAGCGCACGACACTCCGCATGCAGAAAACCGCCCTGTCTGCGGCCTGCCTGGATGCTGAACTGAAGGCTGCGAAGACAAAGGCGGGGGCGCGATGCGCGCTTTCCAGTGCTATCTCCGTAACCTCATATGGGCATCGGTTTGTGTCAGTGCAATGAATTGCCCGGCCCTGCGACACCGTGACAGCAACGAACCAGGTCCGCACCGGCGTCCCCGGTCGAGAACACCATTGACGCGCCTTCGACCTCATTGGCCCGCCGGCGCGCGTCGGATCGCGGTCCAGCCCCCTCTGGCTGTTCAGCGACAACCATGATGGCCCGATGGCTCGCACGCGCGCGCCGTTTATCAAAGTGCTTCGAACTCACCACAAATCTTGACCAGGTCGGCGCAACGCATAGCCGGCTGTGCCTTGAACCGGACGACTACGGCATTTCGGCCCTTAGCCACGCCGCTACGGCGCGTTGGCGAGCTCCTGCGATAGCGACCAGGCGTCGAGCCGATGCCCGTTTAGTGCCTGTAGCCGCTGCTCTGCCAGCAGGACGAAGGCCGGCGTCAGCAGCGCGGGATCCACCCATTTTTGCTTGAGCTCGGCTGGATAGTTCCGGGCAGACATCGGCGTCCGCATGTACATGCCGGGCGTGATCGTGTTGGCGGTGATGCCGAATGGCGCACCCTCCAGCGCCAGAGACTTGCAAAGGCCCTCCAAGGCGTGCTTTGCGGCGCAATAGGCGGACTCTTCGGCAAATCCCTCGATGCCCGAGCGCGAGGATACGAAAACAAGGGCGCCGCCGCCATTGTCCTGCATGCCCTGCCATACTGCGCGTGCCAGCTGAAACCCTGCCTGCAGGCCAACATTAAAGGTGCGGAAGAAGCTGTCGAAATCCTCATCGAGAAATCGCCTGGGTCGCAGAATGGCGGCGTTGTGGACCAGGGTATGGACCCGTCCGAGCTGGCCGAAGGTCTTGGCGATGGCGGCGCTGGTGGCGGCACGATCGCAGAGGTCGACCTGTATGCCAATGGCGCCCCCCCCGCAGGCACTGGTGGTCTCGGCCAAAGCCGCTGTATCATAATCCATCAGCGCCAACCGCGCCCCGGCGGCGGCAAAGCGAAGTGCGATCGCCGCTCCAAGCCCCTGCCCCGCTCCGGTGATGATGACCGTCTGTTGATCCAGCGGCAGCGTCACTGGCGTTCTGCCGGCAGGTCGACCCAGGCCCGCGTGCGGGTCGACAGCTTGACCGCATCGAGCACCTGCTGGTTTGCCAGGCCGTCAAAGAATGTCGCGCCGGCGCGCAATTTGCGGCCTTCGGTGATCGCGCCGGACAGTTCGCGCAGGGCGTCGACCACCGAGACATTCCAAATACCCTTGTTCAGCCCCTTAAGGGCTGCATTGGGATCAGGTGCGGTGATATCTTCGAAGCTGCCCCCTGCCTTCGCGAACAGCAGCTTCTCGTCGTCGTTATCGAGCAGGATGGTGCCCTTGGAGCCGAACACCTGGGTGAGGTTGCCGATATTGTTGGCCGCCACGCCGCTCATGAAGACCTGGGCCAGCGCGCCACTCTGCAACTGCAAGGTGAAATAGGACAGATCGTCGGCGGTGGCCGTCCAGGGCTCCCCGCTGGCCTTGTCGAGGCGATCGGGAATGATGGTCAGCGCCTGGCCCACGACCGACGCCACCGGCCCGAGCCACCAGCGCAGCATATCGACCTGATGGCTGCCATTGGCCCCCAGCCGGCCACCGCCGTGCTCGGCAAGGCTCCACCAGTCCCCCTTGGGGCGTCCGGCCGGATTGGCCCAGGACGCGCCGATATTGGCGATGTTGACGTGGCGGATCTCTCCCAGATCGCCATTGGCGATCATGGCGGCAACCTTGACGCGATTGGGGTTGAAGCGCAGCTCGTGGTCGATCATGTGCAGCCGGCCGAGCGCTTCCGCCTTGTCCAGCATGGCAGCGGCTTGTCCGGCATCCATGGCAGTCGGCTTTTCGCACAGCACGTGAGCGCCCTTGTCGAGAGCCGCAATCGTGATCGGCGCGTGCAGGTCGGTGGGCGTGGCGATCAGCACCAGATCAAGCAGGTGCCGGTCCAGCATTTCCTGCCAATCATCATAGGCTACAGGCACGCCAAACGCGGCGGCTGCCGATTGCGCACTTTCCAGCCGGCCCGAGGCCAGGGCGACGACTTCGGCGCCCTCGACATGGCGCAGGGCCGGAAGATAGGCGGCGCAGGCAAAGCTCGCGCCTACAATACCAACTTTCATTTTCTTGCTCTTTTCGTTGGAGGGTCAGGCCATGGTCTTGAGGCGTGGATCGAGGAAGTCGCGCAGCCAGTCCCCCAGGATATTGAAGGCCAGCACGGTCAGCACGATGGCAATGCCCGGGAAGAAGGCGAGCCACCACTTGTTGGCCATCAGCTGATCGCGGCTATCGGCCAGCATGGCGCCCCATGTCGGCACATTGGGCGGCACACCGAGCCCGAGGAAGGACAGCGAGGCTTCCGACAGGATCACCGATGCAACGTTGAAGGAGGCAATGACAGTCAATGGCGCGATGATATTAGGCAGGATGGTGCGGAAGATGATGAGGAAGGTGCTATCGCCGAGCGCACGGGCGGCTTCGACATATTCCTTTTCGCGCAGCGACAGGGTCTGGGCGCGCACGATGCGGGCATAGGTTACCCACTGCCCGACGCCGAGCACGATAATGATATTCATCACCCCCGGGCCCAGTATCACCAGAAACATGATGGCCAAAAGGATAAAGGGAAAGGCGAGCTGGATGTCGCCCAGGCGCATGATCACGTCATCGATCCAACCGCCGAAATAGCCGGCGACGAGGCCCGCAACGACACCAATCGTGCCGCCGACCAGAATGGCGCAAATGCCCACCAGCAATGAAATGCGGGCGCCATAGAGCAGCCGGGACAGCACATCGCGGCCCAGTCCGTCGGTGCCGAGAACAAAGAAGGCATTGCGGCGCCCTTCGGTCAGCGGATCGGCGAGGCGCATCATGATGTCCTGCCGGTTCGGGTCAAGCGGAGAGATCCATGTGCCAAAGACGGCAGCGATGGCAACGAGCAGCAGAATGACCATGGCAACGAGCGGCCACCTGGCCTGGACCATGGAGCGCACCGCGCGGCGAAATTCGCGGCGACCGTGGGACATCGGCCTGGCGATGACAGGCGTGGACGGAACAACTTCAACCGACATGCAGGCCTCCTAGAGTTTCACGCGCGGATCGATCTTGGCGTAGATCAGATCAACAATGAGATTGAGTGCGATGAAGACAAGGGCCAGGACGACCACCGCCGCCTGCACCACGGGAATGTCGCGCTGGTTGATGGCATTGAACACCAGCCGACCGATACCCGGCCAGGAGAACACCATTTCCACCACGACAACGCCGCCGATCAGGAAGCCGAATTCCAGACCGATCATGGTCACGACCGGCAACCAGGCATTGCGCAAGGCATGCCGGACGACGACAGCGGTTTCGCTGATGCCCTTGGCACGCGCGGTGCGGACAAAGTCCTGACCCAGCACTTCGAGCATGGACGAACGCACGAGGCGCGCATTGCGCGAGATGGAATAGAAGGCCACGGCAAATCCGGGCATTATCAAATAGTAGAGTGCCTGCGGCAGGTTGGTAAAGGCTTCCACAAAATTGCCCTGCACCAGTGGGGTGATGAAGGGCACGTGTCCCGAAATCGGCAGGATGCGCAGTTGCAGCCCAAAGAACATGATCATCATGATCCCCAGCCAGAAACTGGGGATCGATTGACCTAGCATCCCCATCGTCATGATCGAGCCATCCACCGGGCTGCCGCGGTTGAGCGAGGCGACCACACCGAGCGGGATGGCGACGACGATGGCCAGCATCATGGCGAACAGCGTCAGCTCCAGGGTCGCCGGCAGCGCATCCATCACCGCTTCGATGGCCGGGCGCTTGTAGGACAGCGAGTTGCCGAAATCGCCCTGTGCCAGCTTGCCCAGGAAGGTGAGGTATTGCTCTGGCAAAGGCTTGTCGAACCCCAGGGCCACACGGGTGCGCTGGATTTCTTCGTCGGTGGCCCGCTCGCTCACATAAAGATAGGTCGGATCGCCGCTCATTTGCAGCGCCGTAAACGTGATGAGCGTTACCCCGATGATCACGATGGCACTCTGCAGCAGGCGCCGGATTATAAATGTCCACATTGGCAATCGGCCCATCTAGAAGGAGGAAGGATGCGCTGCGTCTGGCAGCGCATCCTTTGGTTCTGGCTATTTCAGGGTGGCAGCGAAAAGTTCGATTTCCTCGTCGCGCCGGGGCGTCCAGTCGATGCGGCTGGACACGCCGTACAAATCGGGCTGGAAGTAAAGCTGCAGCCAAGGACCTTCGTCGTAGAAAAGCTTGAGCATTCGGTCGATGATGGGGCGTGCGGCCTCGACGGTGTCCGCGTCGATGGCCAGCTTCCAGTCGTCGAACCAGCGCTGATCCGTCCAGCTCTGGTAGTTGGTGGCGCCATCGGGGGTAGAGAACAGGCTCATGTCATAGAGCGGGTTCCAGGTGACGCCGCCCTGCCCCAGGAAGAATAGCGGCCCCATTTCCTTGGTGCGCAGCAGCGGCGAATAGACCGAAGCCCATTCGAGCAGTTCGACCTCGGTCTCGATGCCGACGTCATTGAGATACTGGCCGATTGCCTGAACCACATTGGCGTCGTTGAGGTAGCGGCCGCGCGGACCCTGAAGGCGGATGCTGAAGCGGACGCCGTTCTCGGCGCGAGGATAGCCGGCCTCGTCGAGCAGCGTCTCAGCCATCTCCGGGTCGTAGGGTATGGGCACAAGGTCTGGATTGCCGTTGGGCGGGTTGACGAGGCTTGTCATGCGGGTGCATTCGGCGCCCAGCAGTTGCGTACAGATGCTGGGCACGTCCACCGCATACTGCAAGGCGAAGCGAACCTTGGGGTCCTGGATCTCAGCAGCACCCGGCATACCTTCGACGCCCTTGCCGAGGTTGAAGCCAACCTGCATGCGCCGCGTGCCGTTGACCTTCTCGACCGTTGCAGAACCCGATGCATCGATGGCCGGGACCTGGTCAGGCGCCACATTGGTAATGATATCGACATTGCCGGCGATCAGTTCTGCCGTTCGCGTCGAAGCTTCAGGAATGATGCGCCAAATGATCGTATCGAAGGTGCCGGGATCCTTGACCTTTTCGAGCACGATCTGGGAGCCGCGCTCCCATGAGGCCAGACGATAGGAACCCGAGCCGATCGGGGTGGCCGCCGCTTGTTCAAGCGTCATCGCCTCGTAGCTGTCTTTGCAGTGGATCAAGACCTGCGCCATCATGCCCGGGGCCAGGGTCGTCTTGGCGGTCACGTTTATGGTGACGTTCAGATCATCAACGACCTCGGCAGATTTGAAGCCCAAGGTCGTGTACACGAAGCCCGGCGTATTGCCGGTAAAGGCATTGGCCGGATCGGCCGCGCGGTTGAATGAATAGGCCACGTCCTCGGCCGTCAGGGGTTCGCCGTCTTCGCAGGTCAGGTCGGGCTTGATGGAAAAGGTATAGGCGAGCCCATCTTCGCTGATGGTCGTGGTATCCACGAGATAGGGTTCGACAGCGCCTTCGAAGTTCACCTTGAAAAGGCTCGCAAAGATGTGCTTGGCGATGTTGGAATTGTCGCGGCTCGATATCTGGGCCGGATCGAAGGTGGACGCATCTGCGCTCAGGCCGACAACGATGGTATCATCGGGCGGCGCGGCTTGGGAAAGGCCCGGCAGGGCTGCCGCCAAGGCACCGGCGAATAGGAAGCGATTGATAGCTTTCATGGTCATTCCCCTTGTGTGACTTCCCGCAAAATAATCTTCTTACTGCCGGCTATCGCACGGCTGAAGGGCATGCGGGGTATTGCACCCCGCATGCTGGGTCGGGCTATTGCGTCAGAGCGACGTTGAAGAGGTAGACCTTCTCGTCACGGCGGGGCTCGAAGTCGACGCGCGTGGAGACGCCGTAGAAGTCAGGCTGGAAGTAGAGCATCAGCCACGGTGGATCGTTGTAGAAGACTTCAAGCATACGATCGATCACGGCGCGCTGATCTTCCGGGGTCGCCGCGGCGGCGATTTCCGGCCAGCCTGAGAACCAGTCAGGGTTCTGCCATTCGGTGTAGTTGGTGCCTGCACCGACAGCCGACAGATCGGCCATGTCATAGAGCGGGCTCCAGGTGCCGCCGCCCGAACCGAGCAGGAACATCGGGCCGACATCGTGCTTCTGGATCAAGGGCACATAGACCGATGCCCATTCCATCAGTTCAACATTGGTCTTGACGCCGATGTCATCCAGATACTGGCCGATGGCCAGGGCGACGTTGGCGTCGTTGAGGTAACGGCCGCGCGGTGCCTGGAAGGTGATCTCGAAACGGGTGCCGTCTTCGCCACGCGGATAACCGGCAGCGTCGAGCAGGGCTTCAGCCTGATCCGGGTCATAGGGATAGGGCTCGAGGTTTGGATTGTCGTTGGGCGGATTGACCAGGCCGGTAGCGCGCTTGCATTCGAAGTTCAGCAACTGGCTGCAGATGGCTTCGACGTCAACGGCATACTGGAGAGCGACACGAACGTCGGTCTTCTGGACTGCTTCACCACCCGGCGAGCCGGTGGCGAAGGATTCCTTCATGTTGAAACCGACATAGATGCGGCGTGTACCCTGGACGCTCTTGACCGTTGCAGCACCGGAGGTGTTGACGGCATCGAGCTGGTCTGGTGCCACGTTGGTGATGATGTCGACATTGCCGGCAATCAGTTCGGCCGAACGGGTCGAGGCTTCCGGAATGATGCGCCAGATGATGTTCTGGAAATTGCCGGGGTCCTTGATCTTTTCGAGCACGACCTGCGAACCGCGATCCCACGATGCCAGGCGATAGGAGTTGGACGCAACGGGCTTGGCAGCGGCATCTTCGAGGCTCATCGCCTCGTAGCTGTCCTTGCAGTGCACAAAGACTTCGGCGATCAGACCAAACGAGACAGGGTTCTTCTTGCTCAGGTTGATCTTGACCTCGAGGTCGCTGACCGCTTCCGCGCCATCGAAACCGATCGAGGAGTAAACGAAGCCAGGTGTGTTGCCGGTGAAGGCATTGGCTGGGTCGCCGGCCCGGTTAAACGAATAGGCCACGTCTTCGGCGGTCAGCGCTTCACCGTCTTCACAGGTCAGACCGGAATTGAGCGTGTAGGTATAGCTCAGACCGTCTTCGGCTTCGACATAGGACGCCGCCATCTGGGGCACGATGTTGCCTTCAGGATCGATCTCATAGAGCGTTCCGAAGATGTGCTTGGCCATATTGGAGTTGTCACGGCTGCTGATGGCAGCCGGGTCGAACGTCGAGGCATCGGCAGAAATGCCGACGACCAGGGTATCTGCAGGCGGAGCGGCGTAAGCAGGAGCCAGTGGCGCGACGAGCGCGACGGTTCCTGCCATGAGAAGGCTTCTCATGGTCTTCATAGGGACGTCCTTTGCTGGAGTGCGTTTTGGTTGAAGGGGCCGATCTCTCGCTTCGCACCCAAGTCGAGATCGGCTGGATTAATCGCTTGGCCAAGTTGGCTTGACAGAATGCAGGCCTGAACCATGCGAAGTGAACTGAGGTGGTCACGCCCCGAGCACAGCAGCGGCGCCGTGCCGCGCAGGGCGGCGACGAAGGCGGCGAGTACAGCCACCGCGTCATTGATCCATTGCTCATAAGGCGGCAGCGGCACGCTGGTGAGCGTGGCGTCGCTATGGAGCGCGTAGTTGAGATCACCGAACTGATCGTTCTGAACGACGACGCCACGGGCGCATTCATTGCGCCACTGGAAGCCAGGCGCCTGCCAGTTGGACTGCCAGAGGCCTTGATAGTTGACCGTGACCCCACTGGCGAAGGTGATGAGCGCGGACACATTGGCGTCGTCGCGATACATCGACCAGCTCGGATTGAAGGTCTTGCCGAAGAGCAGAACGGGCTCGGACTTGTACACGTAGCGCATCAAGTCGAAGTGGTGGATCGACTGCTCCCACAGCATGGGCTGATCCATGGTCAGCGGATACTTGTTGAAATTTGGCTTCCAGCCATCGCGCCAGCGCTCATAGGTGAAGCGACCAAATTCGGGCAGCCCGACCTGTTCATCGAACAGCTTGAGCACTTTCTGCGTCACTGGCAGAAAGCGGAAATTAAGCCCCACCATCAGCGGCACGCCGGCTGTTTCGGCCATCTCGACATAGCGCGCCGCCAGCTCGACGCCATCGGCCAATGGCTTCTCCGCCAGGATCGGCAGACCCGCTGCGCAGGCGGCTTCCATCTGCGCTTCGCGGCCACCAGGCGGCGTCGCCAGCAACACGGCGTCAGCCTCTATCTGGCCGAGCAGGCTAACATCGGCGGCAGCGGTAGCCAGGGGCCATTGTTCCAGCGCCCGGCTGCGCGCAGTTTCCGAGGGATCGACCAGCCCAACAATGGTACAATCGGGATTGTCGCGGACGACCCGCATCCAGAATTGTGCGCGCGCACCAAGGCCGACAAGGATGATGCGAAGCGGGCTCATCGTGTCGCCTCCACAGCCAAGGTTTGGGCGAGGCCCTGCCTCAGCGGCGTCCAGGCATACAGGGCGGTAAGGTCGAGGCGGTCGCTGGCCATTGGCAGCCGCGCCGGCTCATTGGCGGGTTCGACGCGAATGGAGACACCATCGACGAGATCGGCCACCATGTGCGCCAGCTGGAGGTTGGAGACGATCTCGGCCGAGGTCAGATGCAGCACACCTGAAACCTTGGGCTCGACCCGCAACAACGCATCCACCGCACGCGGCAGGTCCGGCGCAAAGGTCCAGTCGCGCCGCTCGTCGGGCATCTGAACAATGATGGGTTGGTCGGACGCCACCATGTCCAGCCAGCGTCGGACCTGGGAGACGATGCGGCGGCTATCGCGCACCATCTCATGGGCACCATAAATCGGGCCAAGCCGGACGGAGATGGCGCGCAGCGACGGGCCGTTGGCCGCCGACGTCGCATCCTCGCCGGCCCGCTTCGCCATCGCATAGGCCAGGGTCGCGGTCGGCATGACGCTTTCGAGATGCACACCCTTGCCATCGTCGCGCGCAAACACACCAGAGGAAGACAGAAAAACGAAGTCGGCGGCGCCATGGGACGAGGCAAGCTGCAAACCGGTGCGCAGCAGGTCAACGTTGAGGTTGATATGGTGCTGGGCACTCAAGCCGAGCGCCTCAGGCGGCGTGGTGATGGCGGCGCCGTGGATGACGAGGTCAATCTGCCGACCGGCAGCCAGAACATCGGCACGCATTATGGCCTCGACCAGTTCCGCCTTCGCAAGGCGAACGCGCGTGGTGGCGTCGAACTGGGTGTCGAGCGCGATAACCCTGTCGCCCATGGCGCAAAAGCCTGCGGCCATGTGTGAACCGACAAAGCCACCTGCCCCTGTAATCAGGACCGTGCGCGTCACGGCGCAATCCCCAATTCTTCCGGGGCGATCTGCGAAGCCGAACGCGTATGGTCAGAGATCAGCGAAATCGCCAGAATCATGTCGCGCTTTTCGATCGCAGCGATAATGGGCGGATGGTTGCGCGCCACGGCCCGCAGGTCGCGGTTGGCGCTGTTGCGCAGCGCCATGATCTGGCGGATGCGCAGGTAGAGATTGTCCCATATCGACAGCATCAGGCCGTGATCCGCCAGCCGGATCAGGGTCCTATGAAACGCCTCGTCGGCGACGTTTAGCGCCGCCAGATCGCCGCGTTCGGCTGCGGCGAACATGGTGTCGGAGTGGCTATGCAGTTCGGAGACGTCAACATGGCGCTCCACGATTCGGCGGATGGCAAAGGCCTCGAACTGCTCCCGCAGGCTATAGAGATCTTCGACTTCCTTCAGCGTCAGCGGCTTGACCCGCTTGCCCTTATAGGGTTCGCTTTCGATCAGCCCATCGGCCTCGAGGATTTGGATGGCTTCACGCACCGGCGCGCGAGACACGTTGAGCTGCTCGGCCAGGGCCATTTCGACCACTGGCGTGCCTGGGCGCATCGTACCGTTGAGGATGGCCTGCCGAATGATGTCGGCAACAGAAACCCGCAGCGGTACGTTTTCGATACGACCCATATCGGTGGCCTGGGGTTCGATATTCATCTTAGTGTGCGCCACCAAAGGCCAGTTCGGCCGCGCGCTCGATCTGGGCTGCATGCGTGTCGGCAAGCTTGACGAAGGGCGGGCGGACGATGGCATAGGCGGGGTCATTGTGGCGGCGGGCGGTGGCGGCCTTGATCGCGGGGATCAGCGGCAGGCCCTCGAAGATCTTGCGCAGTTCGGTTACGCCAGCGGCGATTTCGGCTTCCTCAGGCGTGCCCAAGGCATGCATCAAGGCGACGATGTTGCGGGCATTGACGTTAGCCGAGGCACTGATGCAGCCGGCCCCTCCGGCCGCCACGTTCTGCGGAACGAGGGCTTCGGATGCGGAAAAGATATCAAGCTCGGGGAAGGCCTTGATCACCGCGTGGGTATTGTCCCAGTTGCCCGAGGAATCCTTAAGCCCGACAAACACGCCTGGATGCCTGGCGAGCAGCTTTTCGATCAGCGTCAGGGTGATCGGCACGCCGGTCATCTGGGGAATGTGATAGAGATAGATCTTGAGCCTGGCGTCGTCGACCGCGTCGATGATGGCTGAGAAGCTATCGACTAGCCCTTCCTCGGGGACACCCTTATAGTAAAAGGGCGCCAGTGTCAGCGTGCCGAGCACACCGCGCGACACGGCATGCTTCGTCAGAGCGATGGTATCGGTCAAGGCAGAACAACCGGTTCCGGGAATGAGACGATCGGCGGGTAACCCCGCGTCGAGCAGCGCATCGAGCAGTTCGATCCGCTCGCGGACGCTCATCGAATTGGCTTCGCTGGTGGTGCCGAATGGGGCTAGGCCATCGGCGCCGTCGGCGAGCAGGGCCAGGCAATTGGTAATGAAGCGCTGGACATCTATGCTCAGATCGCCGTTGAAGGGCGTGATGGCCGGCACGTAGAGCTTGGGGATCCGCGTCATGCACTTGGTCCTTGGGAGATCAAAACTGTCGGGGCGATATCGGCAAACACATCGTCCTCACTGGCGCCGCGCCACATCAGCACGGCAAAGGCACCTGCCCGATCGAGCACGGTGACGCCGGCGTGCCACACGCCTCGCGCATAGATGACGCCGACGGTGCCCGGCAGCAGAAAGCTCCTGAGGCCCGACAGGTCGGCTGAGCCGTCAGGCAGCGACGGCGCCACGCTCACCAGATAACGGCTGACATCGAGCGGAACGAAAAGCTGCGCCGCGTGGGGGTGGCGCTCGAGGCTTCTCAATGTCAGCGGCAGGGTGGCGGGCAACACACGGTTGACGTGGAAGACCGGCGCAAGACCGTCCGCGCCGAGCCATTCGGAATAGAACTGCCGCTCCCCGACCTGGCTGGGACGATCAATGAATGTGCCGAATGGCGCGAAGTCCTCGGCGGCATAGCTCTCGGAAATGACCGCGCACGGGTTCATGCGGCGTCTCCCAAAGCGGGCATGACGGCGCGCCAATGCGCGGCGATGTCGGCGCGCCGCGCGATCCAGACATCAGCTTGGCGAGCAATATGGTCGAGGAACTTGATCAGCCCGACAACGCGGCCTGGATGGCCAATCACACGGGGATGAAGCCCGACCGACATCATGCGTGGCGTGGTGCGGCCTTCCGCTGCCAGCATGTCGAAACTGTCGATCAGGAACTGGGCATAGTCAGCGGCATTCTCGATGCCGCCGCCGGCCAGGATCTTGGCATCGTTGGTGACCAGCGAATAGGGAAGCACCAGATGGCTGGCGCCCGCCACCTCGACCCAGTACGGCACCTCGTCATTATAGGCATCGCTGTCATAGCCAAAGCCACCATGCTCAACGACAAGTCGGCGGGTATTGGCAGTGGGACTGTAGCGGCAGTACCAGCCCTGTGGCGCCCGGCCGATGCTTGCCTCGATACTCGAATAGGCTTTGGCGATATGCTCGCGTTCGGTCGCCTCATCGAGATGATAGTGCTCAATCCAGCGATAGCCGTGGGCAACCAGATCCCAGTCGGTCTCGGCAATGGCCTTGGCGACTTCCGCATTGCGCTCCAGCGCCAGGGCAGCGGCGAAGATCGTCAGCGGCAGACCACGCTCGCGGAACAGTCGATAGACCCGCCAGAAGCCAACGCGCGAACCGTATTCATACATGCTCTGGGACGCGAGATCGGGACTGCCCGGCGGGACGCGCGCGGCATTCACTTCGATCAGCGCAGATTCTGAACGCCCGTCGCCATCGGCCAGCGAGTACTCCGATCCCTCTTCATAGTTCAGCACGAAGTTGACCGCCACGCCGGCATTGTTGGGCCAGCGTGTCGTCGGCGGTCTGTTGGCGTAGCCGATGAAGTCGCGCATATGTGTTGCTCCCGACGCTGTCTGCCTTACGGCGTCCAGCTGCGCGGTCCCTCGACCTTGTTGAAGAAACAGCACCAGTCGCCGGTATTGACGTTGGGCAAGGCGCGGAGGCCGAAGAACATGCCGTCGGCAGGCGCCACGAGATGGGCCATCTCGTCACCGAAGATATTGATGATCTTGGCGAGGCTATCGCCCTTCTTCATAGGCTTGAGGAAATCCACGCCCGGCGTCGGCACGAAAATGCCCGAGGCCGGCGCCAGCAGCGCCTCCTGCTGCCCCTTGGTGGCATCGGTGGGATAGGTCGGCGTGCCCGGATACATCTTGTAGTGGCGCAGGATGTTGATGATGGAATCGGCCAGGTGGCGCGACACTTCGGCGAACTTTTCCGGTGAGGTCGCCGAACGTCCACCCAGCTCGACCGTGATGCCGGTCTTCCCGATCTCCTTCATCTGCGCCATCGGGCTGCCCTTGGGCAGGAAATTGCTCATGATGCAGCCCCAGCCTTCACCCATGGCCATGGCCAGCTCGACCGAAGCGGGCGTCTCATCGACGAAGATTGCCTTGGCGAGGAAGGAATGGGCGCCGCCGGAATGGATCGAGATCTCGAGGTCGGCGACCTTGCTCATCCATTCCGAATGAGCCCAGGCGACGCGTTCGCTGAGGTAGCCACTGGCGCGGCCGGGATAGATGCGGTTCATGTCGAAGGAAAATGTATCGAGCGGATTGCCGCGATTGGCATTCTCGAAAGCCATGACGTTGAGCACTGGCACCATGACCAGCGTGCCGGCCAGCTGCGCCGGATCAACCTCCCTCAGGGCAATCGCGCAGGCCATTGGCCCTTCAGGCTCATCGCCGTGTATGGCGCCATCGACCCAGAAGACCGGGCCGGGCTTGGCACCATTGACGATGACCAGGGGGATTTCGACCTTGGTGCCGCCGGCCAGCTCAGTGACCGGAATGACGCCGCGGACGATGGTGCCGGGCGCTGCGGTAGCGGTGCCGACGGTGATGGTTTTGGCTTCGGACATGGATCAGATACCCTTCACGGCCTTGTATTTTTCGAGCTCTTCGGCGGTATAGACCTGCATGAATTCGATCTCGATGCCGCCGGCGTCGTTGTCGAGGAAGGCCACAAAGCCCTCGGGATGGGCGTGGGAGCCATAGACGCCGCAGGCCTGGCAGATGCGCAGATCGGCGCCCTGCGACTTGGCGTGCTCAAGCGCCTCGTCGATATTGTCGACGGCGTAGCAGATGTGATGGAGGCCCTCGGCACCACCGCGCTGTTTCATCCAGGCGTTGAAGCGACCACCCTCCTCCATCGACTGGCAGAGCTGGTATTCGATGCCGCCGAGCTCGAAGAGCGCCACGCGGTTCTTGGACTTGGGATAGTCGATGATCGCGGTATCGGTGGGAACGTCGAGGAACTTCGAATAGGCTTCGAGCGCGACCTTGGCGTCCTTGACGCCGAAGGCCATGTGCTTGATAGAGAGGACGTTGGGGTTGGTGGACACAGACATGTTTGCTCCTTAAGCGGCAGACGCTTTGCGCTCTGCGCGGATGGCGTTGACGACGGTTTCGATGCGGCCCATGGCCTCGCGGATGCGATCAACCGGCTGGGTAAGCGACATGCGGACGAAGTCGTCGGTGTAGTCGCCATAAATTGTGCCCGGGTACATCAGCACCCGACCCTCGGCGAGCAACCGCTCGCAAAAGGCACTGGCCGGCAGGCCCGTCGCCGAGACATTGGCATAGACGTAGAATGCACCCTGCGGCTCGGCGTAGGGAATGCCTAGGGCGTCGAGGCCCTCGCAGAGCGCCTTGCGGCGCTCGTCATAGATGAGGCGCATCTCTTCGACGCAGTCCTGCGGGCCGGTCAGGGCGGCCAATGCGGCGTGCTGGCTGACGGAGGCGACCGAGATGGCGAAGGCATGGTTGATCTCTGCCATGGCCACGATCAGCTCGCGGGGGCCGGCAAAATAGCCGATGCGCCAGCCGGTCATGGCATAGGCCTTGGAAAATCCCGACAGCGTTATGGTGCGCTCTTTCATGCCGGGTAGCGAGGCCACTGGCTGGATGCGCTGGTTGCCATAGGTCAGTCGCGCATAGATTTCGTCGGAGATGACGATGAGATCATGCTCGATGGCCAGCATGGCGATCTTTTCGACCTCGTCTGGCGCGGTCACCGTGCCGGTCGGATTGTTGGGATTGATCAGCACCAGCACCTTGGATTTGGGCGTAATCGCCGCCTTCACCATGTCGGCGGTGAGCGTGAAATTAGTCTCCATGCTCATGCGGATATTGACGACGGTGGCATCGGCCAGTTCGGCTGCCTGGCCATAGGGATTGTAGCCTGGGCATGGCACGAGGATCTCGTCGCCGGGATTGAGCAGGGCCAGAGCGATGACGAACATGGCGTGCTGGCCACCAGGGGTCACGACGATCTCGTCGATCACATAGTCGGCGCCGCCATAGTCCTTGATGTTCTTGGCAATCGCCGTGCGCAAAGCCGGCAGGCCAAGCGGATGACCATAATGGGTCTCGCCACGGCCCAGCGCATCCTGACCGGCCTTGACGATATGGGCAGGCGTATCAAGGTCCGGATCGCCGCGTCCAAGCTTGATGACATCATCAAGCCCAGCCGCGATGTCGGTCATCTTGGTGATGATATGGGCGTCCTTGAGCTTGACGCGGTTGGCCAGCCGGTTGGCGTGCATGTCTGATGCTTGCATGACGCTTCCCTCCCTAAAGGCTGTAGAGTTCGGTGTATTTTGCGGTGAGATGGGCAATGTAGGGATCGGGATCGAGCTTGCGGCCCGTCGCCTTGACCAGCAGATCGTCACGCATGTAGCGGCGGCCATGCTGGTGCACATTCTCGATCATGTAGGCGCGCAACGGCTCGTAGTCGCCGCTGGCCAGGCCGTTTGCAATAGTTGCGTCCTGCTTGGCCGTTTCAAACAGCTGGCCGGCCATCACATTGCCAATCGTGTAGTTGCAGAAGGTGCCGATCTGGCCGGATGACCAGTGCACGTCCTGCAGCACGCCATTGGCGTCATTCGGCACATCAAGACCGAGGTATTCCTTGATTTTGGCGTTCCAGGCCTCGGGCAGATCCTTGACCTTGAGCGATCCGTCGATCAGCGCCGCCTCGATGTCGGTACGCAGCATGACGTGGAAATCATAGGTCAGCTCATCGGCCTCCACGCGGATGAAACCGGGCTTGCAGCGGTTGACGGCGCGGAAGAACTCTTCGGCGGTCACATCCGACAGCTGGTCGGGATAGAATTTTTGAGCTTCGGCGAAGTTGACGGCCCAGAACTCACGGCTGCGGCCAACGTGATTTTCCCAGAGGCGCGACTGCGACTCATGAGCACCGAAACTGACGCCGCCGACAGCATAGAGACCTACCAGGTCGGTGGCGAAAGGCGTGCGCGTATAGGCGGGATCAACACCCTGCTCATACAGCGCATGACCGGCCTCGTGCAGCGCGCCAAACAGACTTGCCGACATGTAATTGGGGTTGAAGCGGGTGGTGATGCGCACGTCGTTGCGGGTGAATGACACTTCGAAAGGGTGCAGCGTGGTATCAAGCCGACCACGGTTGAGGTCGTAGCCAACCTTTTGCGCCATCGACAGCGCAAAGGCATGCTGCTGGTCCACAGGATAATGACGCTCGAGGAAATCAAAGCGCGGCTGTTTCTTTTCACCGATCGCCTTGACCAACGGGATCAGCGCCTCGCGCAGACGCGCAAACAGCGGCTTGAGCGTCGCGACGGTCTCGCCCGGCTCGAAACGATACATTAGGGCATCATAGGGATGAGCCTCGTAGCCAATCGCTTCCGCCATTTCGCGGTTGAGGGCGACTGTCTGCTCGAGAATTGGGACGAACTGGTTAAAATCGCTCTCGGCGCGGGCCTTCGCCCAGACGGCATGGCCGTTGGAGCCGAGCTCGGCGCGCTTGCGGGTCAGTTCGGCAGGAATGGCCAGGTGCCAGTCGATGGCTTCGCGGACCTGGGCGACCATGACCTTTTCCACAGCTTCGTCAGGCATGGCAGCAACTTCCGACTCAGCCTTGTCCAGCTGGCTGCGTGTCGACGCGGAAACGAGCAGGTCGCGCGTCAAAACCGACAGCGTCGCCAACTGCTTGCCACGTGTCTCATGGCCCCCATGAGGCATCATGGTGCGCGAGTCCCAACTCAGGATCGACTGGGCGTTGAGCAGGTCGTTCACCTGCCCTACCGTTTCCATCAACTGCACGTAACTCATTGACCTGACTAGCCTTCTGGATCGCTGCGACGGTTTTTGCCGCTTTGTTGATCGGGTGCTTGACGACGCCCGTTCGGTGTGCACATTTGTCGTTCATCAGATTGTCGACAATCTAACGAACTAATGTTGGACAGGGAATCTGATGGTTGTCAAGCGATGCAAAACGGGGCGTCCGAAAATAGTGGAACCGCAGAAATGAGCACCGATCTGGGGGGGCTTACCTCCAATTCCGACGCCCTCGTGGCCATGGCTGTGTGCGGCTATGTCAGTACGCCCGGCCTGCGTCCGGGGCACTACACGCACTATCCTGATGGCAAGGGCGTCATTCTGCCCGGGATGTTCGGGGTGACCTATAATGCAAGTGTCGGTGACCGCGCTTTTGGCTGGGCGGGCGACCATGTCGAGCCCGGCGTCTCCATCGCGCACCCGGATGAAAAGTCCGATATGGCGCTGCATTACCTCAGCTGCGTGGGCAATGAAGCCACCGTCATGTCCGGCCTTGCCAAGGGCGCCAAGGGCACGGTGACCGGCGAACACGCCCGCCTGCTGGTGGCCTTTCCCGCCGAGGTCAATGATCTGCTGAACATTGGCGATCAGATCCAGATCGAGGCCGTGGGCCGGGGGATTGCGCTCGAAGAATTCCCGCAGGTCGAATTCAAGAAGACCAGCCCCAAGTTGCTTGAAGCGCTGCGCCTGACGCGTGCCGGCAATGGCGCGCTCAAGCTGCCCGTCGCCATCGAACTGCCGATCGAAATCATGGGGTCGGGCGCCGAGCTGAACTCGGAATATGTCGACCAGGACCTGATGAGCGGCGACCGCCAGCTGATGGCGGACCTGGGTATCGACCAGATGCGGCTGGGGGACATCATCGCCATCCGCCATGCCGACCACCACTTTGGCCGCTCCTATCGCCAGGGCGCTGTTTCCATCGCGATCTGCATCCATGGCGATTCGATCATGACCGGTCACGGGCCCGGCATCATGACGCTGATGAGCTGCGCCGAGGGCGGCATCGAGTTCGATATCGACCAGACCGCCAACATTTCCAACTATTTCCGTATCGGAGCCGCCAAATGACCATTCGTTTCAACGAAGCGGACCTCGTTGCGGTATCGGTTGGCGGCGTCATCGCCCATCCCGGCTTTCCGGGCCTGCCGGCCGAGCCCTATCGTCTGGCCGCTGACGGCACACCCTTCCTGCTCCCGGCCTGGGGCGGCATTGTTTACAATGTGTCGGTTGGTGACCGCGCCTTTGGCTGGGCGGCTGACTGCATCCACCCGGGCGTCTCCATCCGCGGCACAGACGATCTCAAAAACCGCGGGCTCAACGTCTTCGCCTGCCTGGGCAACACCGCGACGGTCATGACCGGCCAGGCGCAGGGCGCCAAGGGAGTCGTGACTGGCAAGTCGGGACGCTTTTCCGAGCAGGTGATCGTCCATTTTTCTAAGGAGATCCGCAAGAAGATGGCGGTCGGTGACCAGATCCTGGTCAAGTCCTACGGCACAGGTATCTCCATCCACGACCACGAAGCCATCAACTGCAAGGGGCTATCGCCTGACCTGCTCAAGGCGCTGCCGAGCAGGCAAGAAGATGGCGTGCTCAAGTTCGGCGTCGTCGCCACTGTCCCGGCTTTCCTGGTCGGTGCGGGCGCCGGGCTTACCAGTGAAGGCGGGAGCCTGCATATGCAGTCCACCGATAAGGCTGCGCTCAAGGAAGCTGGGCTTGATCAGCTCAAGCTGGGTGATGTCGTGGCGATCGAAAACACCGACAGTCGCTACAATCACGGTTATCTGCGCGGGGCGATGAGCATTGGCATTGTCGGCCAGACCGATGGTCCCCGCTCAGGCTATGGGCCCGGTATGACGGTGATCATGACAGCGCCCAAGGGTGAGCTCGGCGCCTATGTGGATGCTTCGGCCAATATCGCCTCCCTGCTCAAGCTCGAGGCGTAAGCCGTGACCATCACTCTGACCAATGTCGACAAGCCCAGCCTTGAACGTTTCATGGCGGAAGGCTTTGAAGCCCTGGGCCTATCCGGCGGCGACGCCAAGCTCTTTGCTGACGCGCTGATATTCTCCGAACTGCGCTTCCACCCCGGCCATGGCCAGGGCGTGCGTAGGTTGCGCCGTTATCAGGAGCGGATCGGAGAAAAGCTGGTCGATCCGCGCGCCGAGTTCGAGATCGTCAAGCAGAGCCCTGCCCTGGCTTTGGCCGATGCGCACAATGGAATTGGCACTGTCGCTGCGGCCAAGGCGATGAAGCTCGCTATCGAGAAGGCCAAGGTCTGCGGTATCGGGCAGGTCATCGTGCGCAATTCCACCCATTATGGCTCTTCGGCTGTCCATGCCTGCCAGGCGATGGAAGCGGGCTGCATTGGCATCGCCTATACCAATGCCGGTCCCGAGATGGCGCCCTGGGGCGCCCGCGAAGGCGCTGTCGGCACCAATCCCTGGGGCATAGCCGCCCCCACCAATCTCGGTTTCCCCGCCGTCATGGATTTTGCCCTGACCACCGCAGGCAAGGGCATGATGCTGTGGCACTCCCGCGAGGGTAAGAGGATGCCGCTCGACTGGGCGCTGACACCGGATGGCGAGATCACCGACGATCCCGATGCCGCGATGAAGGGCGCCCTGCTCGGCATCGGCGAATACAAGGGCTATGGGTTGGCCTTCATGACGGACGTTTTGACCGGCGTTATTGGCGGCGGCGGCTTCGGGCTAACGCCCTATGCCGACCAGGGCAAGCTCGACGTGTCACACAGCCTCACCGCGATCGACATCGAATGGTTCATGCCGTTCGAGACTTTCAAGGCGCGCATGGGGGAATTCTCCCAGATGGTCAAATCCCGCCAGACCCGCCCTGGCTTTTCCGAAGTGCTGATCCCCGGCGAGCAGGAAGCCCGTCGCGTTGCCAAGAAATCAGCCGGCGGCGTGCCGCTTGACGATGAAGTGCTGGCGGATCTGCAGGCGCTGGGCAAGGAACTGGGTCTTACCGCTGAAATCACCGTCCTTGGCCCCTATCGGGAGAAACGGCTTTGACGCTGACCAGCCCAGCCATCCGACCTGTCAAACCGCTGGGCGAGGACTTCCGCCAATCGGTTCGGAACGCCTTGCGCAAAAGTGCTGCGGCGCGGGGGCTTGATGGCGTCCTGCTGCTCTCGCCCGCCAATGTGTTTTATGCCTGCGGTTTCAATTTCTCGGTCAATGAGCGCCCGATCGGGCTTTATGTGCCGGTCGATGGAGAGCCCAAGCTCTTTGTGCCATTGCTCGAACTGGAAAATGCCGAGCCTGTGCAGGGTGTCCAGCTCGGCATTTATGAGGAGTTTCCGGGCCTCGTGCATCCGGTCGTCTGGATGGTGTGCCAGTCCAAGGCGAGCCGCATTGCCATCGATATGCTCGACGCCCGCCAGATGGCGCCGCTCAAGACGCTGATCGACGAGGTCATGCTCGAAGACCTCGCAGCGCCCTTGCGCTTTGTCAAAACCGCAGAGGAACTCGAACTGACGCGGATTGCTGCCACCTACGCCGACCTCTGCCTTTCGCGATTGCATGCCGAGGCTGGAAACGTCATCAGCCAGGGTGGGACCGAGCTTGATCTGCTGGCCGATTCCACCGGCTTTGCGCTCGCCGCCCTCAAGCGAGCCTATGGCGCCGCCTTTGCCGGCACCAAGTTAGGGATTTCCGCCTCGGTCCATTCCGGGCCGCGCGCCGCCCTGCCCCATGGGTCGACCAGTTCGCGCCAGCCGCAGTTAGGCGACACGCTGATCTCGGGCATCGGCTGTAGCCTGGGCGGCTATCACGCTGAAAGTGGCACGACGCTCATTATCGGCGACATCACTTCCGAACAACGCCGCGTCATGGTGGCGATGGACCAATGCAACGACGCTGCCGTCAGTGCGCTCAAACCCGGCGCCCGCTGCCAGGATGTCAATGACGCAGCGCTCGAGGCGCTCAAAGCTGCCGATCTGGGTAACGCGATCCGCCACCGCATCGGCCATGGCATGGGGCTTGAGGGGCACGAAGCGCCCTGGCTCGCCCCCGGCGACATGACTGAAGTGCTGCCCAATATGGTCTTCTCCAATGAGCCCGGCGTCTATCGCCCTGGCCGGGACGGCTATCGCACCATCAACACCATGCTGGTCCACGCCGACCACGTCGAAATTCCGAGCCGCTTCCTGGCGGATACCCCAATCGACCAGCGCGTCATCGCGCTCTAGCCACATAAGAAGAGACCATGCCTGAACCCGTTGCCTGGCACTATACCAAGATCACCAAGCCCATGTTCGACCTCAAGCCGGTCGATCAGGTGCTGGTCGGCCGCATCATCACCGCCACGGGCGACGAGATCATCGAAGACGGCTTTGTCGAGGTCATCGGCGGCAAGATCACCCGCGTCGGGCTGCGCGCCGAGATGGGTACACCGACGATCACTGTCGTCGATACCGGCGGCAAGACCATCATGCCCGGCCTCATCCAGTCGCATGGTCACCTGTCCTGGGACGGCGTGCATGAGCTGAGCTGGCAGTCGATGCATGACAGCCCGGAAATCCGCGCCTACAAGGCCGCCGGCAATATGCTGAAATCGCTTCGGGCGGGCGTGACGCTGGTGCGCGACCTGGGCGTGCACAATGCCAATCTTTTCGCCAAGCAGGCGGTCGCACAGGGTTTCTTCCCCGGTCCGCGCCTGCTGGTTTCCGGCGAAAGCATCATCCAGACCGGCGGCCATACCTATTGGGTGTGCCGGGAGGCTTCGGGTGCCGACGAAATGCGCCGCGCGGTGCGCGACCAGGTCAAGGGCGGCGCTGATCTCATCAAGATCATGGCGTGCCACGACACGCTGGAGTTCACCGATGCCGAGCTCGAGGCCGTGATCGACGAGGCCCATCGCAACCGCCTGCCTGTCACGGCGCACGCTACCTATGACGCCTGCATCAAGCGCGTCGTCGAGTTTGGCGTCGACTGCGTCGAGCATGGCGGGTCGATGAGCGATGAAACTATCCAGCTGCTGCTCGACAAGAAGGTGCCCATCGTCACCACGTTTTCAGCGCTAGTCATGCAGGCCAAGCCAGAAATCGCCCGCGCTTTCGGGATTCCCGAGTGGAAGATCGCCGAGCGGCAGAAGGCCGTTGGCGACAAATCGCGGTTTGATGGCCTCGTGCGTGCCGCCCAGGCCGGTGTGCCGATCGTCTTCGGCACCGATGCCGGCAGCCCCGCCGTCGAGCATGACCAGATCGCGCCAGAGCTCGACTTCATGGTCGAGGTCGGCGTCTGCCCCAACCGGATGGACGCGCTGCGCGCCATCACCATCCGCGGGGCGCAACTGTCAAAAATGGACCACAAGATCGGCACGGTCGAGGTCGGCAAGGAAGCCGACCTGATCGTCGTCGACGGCAAGCCCGATGAGGATCTATTCGCGCTGGAGCGCGTCATGATGACCTTTATCGCTGGCAAGAGGATGCACTAATGAGCGCGATCGCTAACCACCTGACCAACCGCATCGTCGAGGAGGACCTGTCCTTACGGTCCAAGATGCTCGCTATTGCGGGCAGCATGACCAATGTCATTGCCATGGGGCGCGGCGACCCCGATTTCCACACTCCGGCCCACATCACCGAGGCCGCGAAGAAGGCGATCGACGACAACCAGCATCACTATACCGGCCCCACCGGCCTGCCGCAGTTGCGCTCGGCGATAGCGACCGACCTTAAGGCGGAGTATGGCCTCGACTACACGGCCGACGAGATCATCGTCACGGCCGGCGTGCAGGAATCGATCACGCTGATCATGCTGGCTCTGGTCAAGCCAGGCGATGAGGTGATGATCACCTCCCCCCGCTTCATGACCTATGACACGGCGGTCGGCTTTGCCGGCGGCATCCCGGTGCCGGTACCGACATTCGAGAAGGATGACTTCGCCCTCGACATCGTCGAGATCGAAAAGCGCATCACGCCCAAGACACGCATGTTCGTGCTGGTGTCACCCAACAATCCGACGGGCGCAGTCACCCCGCCCGACGTCATCCGCAAGATCGCCGACCTCGCCATCAAGCATGACATCATCATCGTCTCCGACGAGATCTATGCCAAAATCATCTACGAGGGGAACGAGCACCTTTCCATCGGCACCCTGCCGGGAATGAAGGAGCGGACGATCACGCTCAACGGCTTCTCCAAAACCTATGCCATGACCGGCTGGCGCGTTGGTTATCTGGCGGCCCCGGCAGACTTTGTCACAAAGGTCACCGAGATGCGCCATACGCTCTCGATCAACACCTGCACGATCTCCCAGCATGCGGCGCTCGCTGCGATCACCGGCCCCAAGGAACCGATCCAGGCGATGATCGACGATTACACCGCGCGCCGGGCCTATCTGCTGCCGGCGCTGGACGAGATGGGCCTCACCTATGGCAATCCCGGCGGCGCCTTCTACGTCTATATCAATGTCTCCAGCACCGGCATGTCGACGCCCGACTTCTGCGAGAAACTGCTGCGCGAAACCGGCGTCATGCTGTTTCCCGGCACGATGTTCGGTGACCACGACCCCAGCTACATCCGCATGTCGTTCCTGCAGCCGCTGCCGCTGATCAAGGAAGCCGTCGAGCGCATGAAGGGCTTTATCGCCAAGCACGGAAAGGCCGCTGCATGATCGACAAGCCCAATCAGGCCGAGAAATTCGTCGGCATCCAGGTCAGCCCGATCAACTTCATCGACGAGGGCGTCGAGACCGTTCTCGACATCCTCAAGGACCGCGTCGGCGTCAATGTGCTGATGTTGGGCACTGTGTCCTGGCTGGGTCTCAAGACCGGTCGCTCGATCTCCTACAAGCTCGACGGCTGGCCGGACCATGGCGTGCCCGAACCCTTCGCCATGAAGGGCGGCGCCTATTTCCAGCCAGATCCCGCCTACTACAACGGCACCTTCATCAAGGACTATCGCGCCAAGGACCCAGAGTTCGAGGGCAAGGACATCCTCGACATGGTGATCCGGCCCGCCCATGACCGCGGCATGAAGGTCTTCATCGAGCTGATGGAGCCCTTCTTCAAATATACCGGCCATGGCTCCACCAATACGGTGGATATTCCCAACCTGGCCCAGGCCATGGAGGTCGATATCTTCGGCCGCCTTGGCAGTGATCCCTCTACCAGTCATCCCGACTACCGCAACTGGATCCTCTCCATGGTCGAGGACCAGGTGCGCAACTATGACATTGACGGCGTCATGTGGTGCAATGAGCGCAATAGCCCGCTCGATACGCTGATCCAGGGCGGCGCGCCGGGTGATTTCTCGACCCATGCCCGCAAGGAAGCCATGGAGCGCGGCATCGACGTCGAAGCCTGCCGCCGGGCGCTGCTCAACCTTTACGACTTCATGCAGGAGGCCGCCTCCGGGAAGGATTTTGCCGACGGCGCCTTCATCACCTTCATCCGCATGCTTATGGCCAATCCTGAAGCCTTGATCTGGGAGAAGTTCTGGCTCGAGCGCAACAAGGACCTCGACCGCGAACTCTATGGGCTCGTCAAGTGGTGCAAGCCCGGCCTCAGCTTTGGCCTCAATGTGTGGAACCGCAACCACTTCAACATTTTCCGCCGCGCCCAGTGGCCCTGGGAAGAGCAGACCCTTTATGCCGACTGGGTCAAACCGATCACCTACCAGCATCAGGCCGGCGAGGTGTTCACCAAGGAACTAGGCTTTTTCCAGAAGACCATTCTGCGGGACTTCTCGCCCGATGAAGCCACGGCTGTGCTCTACCGCATCCTCGGTCTCAAGGAAGCCCCCTATGGCTCTGTCATTGCCGCGGGAATGGATCCGGACACCTATGTGTTCGGCCAGTGCGCAGACGCTGTCAAAGGCGTCAATGGCAAGGCCAAGGTCTTCATGGGCCTTGGCGTGGATGCCCCGCGCACCAAGGCGGAAACAGCCAAGATGACACCCGATATCGCCTACCGATCCGTGATGGCGACGTACCGGGCCGGCGGGCACGGCGTCGTGCTCGCTCCCAACTATGCCAGCATGCACCTTACCAATCTCGACGGCGTGGCCAAGGCCCTGACAGAACTGGGGCTTAAATAGTGGCGACATACGAGACCATCATCCGCAATGCCGACGTGCTCACACCTGAGGGGTCGCGTGAGATCGACGTCGCGCTCCTCGACGGAAAAATCGCCGCTCTGCTGCCGCGCGGCGCCGGGGCGGCGGGGGAAACCATCGACGCCACCGGCCAGCATCTGTTGCCTGGGGCGATCGACATCCACTTTCACGTTCGCGCGCCAGCCTATCCGGAGCGCGGCACGGTCGAGAGTGAAACACGCGCGGCAGCGGCCGGGGGCATCACCACCCTATTTGAGATGCCGATCTCCAAGCCATGCTGCAACACGGCCGAACGGGTCGCGATGCGGCAGCGGCATTTCTCCGAGCACGCCTTCATCAACTTTGCTATCTTTGGTGCGCCCGGCGACCTGCAGCCGGCCAGCATCGCCGCCATGGCGGATGCCGGAGCCATTGCCTTCAAGATGTTCACCACGCCGCCCCCCGAAGGCCGTGACGACGAGTTCCTGGGGCTTTCGCTACCCGATGAGGCCGATCAGATGCGGGCCCTCAAGGCGGTCGCCGCATCGGGACTGCCGCTGGTCGTCCATGCTGAAAGCGCGCAACTGCTGGCTCTTGGCGAGCAGGAAATCCGTGGTCTCGATCTGGCCGATACCGAGACCCACCTGCTGGCGCGACCGGCGATTTGCGAAGCCGTCGCCGTCGCCAAGCTGCTGACCCTGAATATCGAGGCTCAGGCCAAACTGCACATCGCCCACGTTACAAGCGCACTGACCGTGGATATTCTCCGGCGCTTCAAGGGGTCGTCCGATTTCACGGCCGAGACCTGCCCACATTATCTCTTTCGCACGCACCATGACGTCAAACGCGCTGGCGTTTTCGGCAAGATCAACCCGCCGGTCCGCAGCCTGGCCGACCAGGACGCGCTGTGGTCGGCTATCGCCGACGGCACCATTACCCACGTCACGACCGACCACGCCGCCTTCTCTCACGCCGAGAAGCTCGCCGGCGCGCACAACATCGTCGACGCGCCCCCCGGCTCGCCCGGATCGGAAATCCTGGTCCCTGCCATGCTCGATGCGGTGGCACATGGCAGGCTGTCGCTGGCGCATGCATCAGCCCTGCTCAGTACCAATGCGGCCAGCCGGTTTTCCCTGCCAGGCACGGGGCGCATCGCCGTGGGCGCAGCGGCCGACCTCATCCTCGTTGACCTTGGTGCCGTAACAGAAATCAGCGCCGATAACCTTCTCAGCTTCGCCCGCGACGTCGCGCATCTGTATTACGGCGCCCGTTTCACGGGCCGGGTCACGCAAACCTGGGTGCGCGGTCGCCAGGTCTACGATGGCAACATCACTGGCCAGCCCGGTTGGGGCCGCTACGCTGTCCCGACCCGCACGCTGCCGTCGCCCGGCCGCACACCAAGAGCTTGACCCCGACCACCCGCCACGGAGGCCACCCTATGACGCCCACCACAGACCTCGCGCCGCCCCTGCTGGAAGTGGACGATCTGCAGACTTCGTTCATCGTTGGCGAAGGTCAGGATGTGCGCGCCGTCGATGGCGTAAGCTTTGTGGTCAATGCCGGCGAAACGCTCGCCATCGTTGGCGAGTCGGGCTCCGGCAAGTCGGTTACCAGCCTGGCCATCATGCGCCTCCTGCCCAAGAAGATCGGGCGGATCTCCCGCGGATCTGTGCGCCTGCGGGGCCAGGATCTGGTTGCCCTGCCTGATCGCGAGATGCGGGCCATTCGCGGCAATGACATCGGCATGATCTTCCAGGAACCGATGACCAGCCTCAACCCGGTCCATACCATTGGCACCCAGATCGCCGAGGTCGTGATGCAGCACGACAAGCTCAACAAGAAGGCGGCCCATCAGCGCGCCATCGAAATGCTCGAACTGGTCGGCATTCCCGAGCCGGCCAAGCGGGCCGACCAGTTTCCCCACCAGATGAGCGGCGGCATGCGCCAGCGCGCCATGATTGCCATGGCGCTGGCCTGCGAGCCGAGCGTGCTCATCGCCGACGAGCCGACAACCGCGCTCGATGTCACCATCCAGGCGCAGATCCTCGATCTGATGCGCAACCTGCAGCAGAAGATGGGCATGGCCATCGTCTTCATCACCCATGATCTCGGCGTTGTCGCCGAAATAGCCGACCGGGTGGTGGTTATGTATGCCGGCCAGGTAGTGGAAACCGGCACAGTGGAAGAGATCTTCACCCGCCCCCTAATGCCCTACACATCGGGCCTGATGCAGTCGATCCCGCGCATGGGCGAATCCGAGTTAAAGGTCCGGCTCCAGACCATTCCCGGCTACGTGCCGCTGCTCACCAAGCTGCCGGGGGGCTGCCGTTTCCGCACCCGCTGCGCTTTCGCCCAGGATCGCTGTGCAGCCGCCGAACCACAACTTGAAGTACTCGAGGGCGTGCGCAGCGTGCGCTGCATTCGCTGGCGGGAACTCGAACTCAAGACAAAGGCCACAGCATGAGCATGACCCCACACATGATCTGTGAGGCGCCCACCAACCAGCGGCAGGACGTGCTGCTGCAGGTGACCAACCTCAAGAAGTACTTCCCCATTCGCGGCGGCGTGCTCAATCGCGTAGTGAACAACGTCAAGGCAGTCAACAACGTCACCTTCAACGTCCTGCGTGGCGAAGTGGTAGGCTTGGTGGGTGAATCGGGCTCTGGCAAGACCACCGTTGGCCGGACCGTTTTGCGGCTAGAGGAGCCAACCTCGGGCTCCATCGATTTCGACGGCGCCGAGCTTGGCAAGCTCGCCAAGCCCGTCATGCGCCGCTACCGCAAGCGCATGCAGATCGTCTTCCAGGACCCCTATGCCAGCCTCAACCCGCGCGAAAAGATTCGCACCATGCTCGGCCATGCTTTGGCCGTCCACAATATCGGTACCCAGGCCGACCGCGAGGACCGCATCGTTGCTCTGCTGGAGCAGGTCGGGCTTTCGGGCGACTATCTCGATCGCTTTCCCCATGAGTTTTCGGGCGGCCAGCGCCAGCGCATCGGCATTGCCCGTGCCCTCGCCGTGGAGCCCGAATTCATCGTAGCCGACGAGCCGGTTTCGGCGCTCGACGTCTCCATCCAAGCCCAGGTGGTCAACCTGCTCGATGACCTCAAGGCCAAGTTCAACCTGACTATGCTGTTCATCGCCCACGATCTGGCCGTCGTGGAGCATATCAGCGACCGCGTCATCGTCATGTATCTCGGCCGCATCTTGGAAATTGCGCCCACGCGCACGCTCTACCGGGCGCCCAATCATCCCTATACCAAGGCCCTGCTCTCTGCCGTGCCGAGCCCCGATATCCACGCCAGGAAGGATCGCGTCATCCTTACCGGCGATATCCCCAGCCCGATCAACCCGCCCTCAGGCTGCGTCTTCCGCACCCGTTGTCCCATCGCTATCGCCGACTGCGCCAAAATCGTCCCCAAACTCAAGGAAGTCTCCCCCGGCCAGTTCGCAGCCTGCATTCGCACCGCGCCCTAAACCCTTGTCGACCAGGACACTTTCATGACCGATCTGGACGTAAAATTCGACCGCTACTACACCTATGACGAGATGACCGAGCGGTTGCGCAGCCTCGTCGCCGCCTATCCGCATCTGGCCACCATGACCTCGCTGGCCAAGAGCTTTCAGGGCCGCGATGTCTGGCTGATCGAGATCACCAATCCCGCTACCGGCCCGGCTGCCGAAAAGCCCGGCTACTATATCGACGGTCAGATCCACGCCGAGGAACACGCCACCTCCGCCGCCGCGCTCTATGCCGTCTGGCACCTGCTGACCAGCTATGGCACCGACGAGGAGGCCACCCGCCTTCTCGATAGCCAGGTGTTCTATATCCTGCCGCGCATCAACCCCGACGGGGCGGAACTGTCGCTGGTCCCGCCCTATTACAACTGGTGCGGCAATGGCCGTTTCATGCCCGGCGCCGACCGCCTCGAGGGCCTCATCCCCGAAGATATCGATGGCGACGGCTATATCGTCTGGATGCGCGTTCCCGACAGCAAGGGCGAGTGGAAAAAGAGCGCCGGCAATCCTGACATCATGGTGCAGCGCACGCCGGGCGAAGAAGGCGGGCAATATTACCGCCTCTATCCGGAGGGCACCGTGCGCAATTTCGATGGCGTCAACGTGCCGGTCGAAAAGCCATTCGACGGCAATATGAACCGCAACTTCCCCACCCATTGGTCACCGCAGGAATATGGCGCGGGCAATCACCCGCTCTCCGAGCCGGAAGCCTTCGGCATGGCCAAGTTCATCCTGGACCATCCCAATATCTGCGGCATGTGCGCCTATCATACCCATGGCGGCATCATCCTACGCCCCTCCATGACCAAGCCCGACAGCGCCATGAGCGCGCGCGACATCAATCTCTACAAGGAGATCGGCAAGGTCGGCACGGCGATGACAGGCTATCCCACCGTCTCGATCTACGAGGAATTCACCCCCGATAAGTCGGTCGTGCGCCGCGGGGGGCTGATGGACTGGACCTATGAGGAAATGGGCATCATCTCCTTTGGCACCGAGCTCTGGGATCTTGAACGCACCGCCGGCGTGCCCAAGGAAGGCTATTACAACCTCTATCCGCGCAATGAAGAGGTGCAGCAGAAGGTCTATGCCTATGTGAAGGCCAATATGGCCGAAAAAGGCTGGCGCGACTGGAAGAGCTTTGACCATCCCCAGTTGGGCCCGATCGAGATCGGCGGCATGGTCAATATCTGGAGCTACCGCAATCCGCCGGGCAACCTGCTCGCTGACATGGTTCGCCAGAATGTGCTGTTCAACCTGCGCCACGCCGCGGCCGCGCCGCAGATCAAGGTCGACGACGTCAGCATCACCAGCGTCGGCAACGATCTCTACAAGGTCCGCGCCGTGGTCTCCAACCATGGCTACCTGCCGTCCAACCTGTCCGATGTCGCCATCGCCAACAAGGTGGCCAAACCGGTCACGGTCAGCATTGCAGTGGAGGGTGGCGAACTCGTGATGAACCCGCAGACGGCCGACCTCGGCAATCTTGCCGGCCGCAACGAGCGGCTTTACCCCTGGTCACCCTGGGGCCAGCAATGGACCGCCAATGGCCGTCCGGTCGAATGGCTGGTGCGGGCACCGGTCGGCAGCACGGTGACCGTGACCAGCCACTCGGAAAAGGGTGGCACGCATCGCCTGAACGCGACGCTAAACTGACGTCAGACCCGCGACACACTCTCGAAATTCCTGTCCCAACTCTACCCCGGGCCGCAAGGCCCGGGGTTTTTTTGGCCTTGCGCCGTGAGGTCCTGCACCATGTCCCAGGCGCGGATGCGCTGGTCATTGATCCCGCTGGCATCCTGCAGCGCCAGGTGCACAAAGGCCGGCGCCAGCTCCATCGGATCCTTCCAGATCTTGCGGGTCTCTTGGCTATAGGTGCCCTCGCTCATCGCCGTATGCATCGGATGGCCAGGCGTGATTGTGTTCACCGATACGTTGAACGGCGTGAACTCCTGAGCCAGCGCCCGCGACAGGCCTTCGAGCCCGAATTTGGACGCGCAATAGGTGGACTCGTCGAGCCCACCCACCACGCCGGCATTGCTCGATACATTGATGATGGCGCCGGACCGCCGCTGCTTCATGCCGGGCGCCACCGCCCGCACGCACAGAAACGGCCCGCGCAGGTTCACCGCCAGCAGAAGGTCCCAGTCGTCGACGCTGACATCCTCGACGGGCTTGAAGAAGATGATGCCGGCATTATTGACCAGCACATCGATGCGGCCGGCCTCGGCCTCAATGGCCGCCAGCGTTTTCGCCACATCATCGGCATCGGTCACATCCATCGCCCTTGGCCGGATGTCCCCCGGTTCGCCGACTAGCGTCCCGACCTCATCGCTGAGCCGGTCCAGCGCATAAACCAGCGCGTCCTCCTGGGCATAGAGCCGCGCGACCGCCCGGCCAAGCCCGCGTGCCGCGCCCGTGACCACCGTCACCTTGCCTGCCAGCAGTCCGCTCACGTCGCGATCCTCCCCCCGTCGATCACCAGTCCGATGCCGGTGACGAAGGATGACTGTTTGGACGCCAGGAACAGCACCGCCTCGCCGATCTCGTCTCCCGTCCCCATGCGGCCCAGCGGCGTAATGGACCGCCATTTCTGCTCCAGCGCCGCCGGATCGTCGGCCAGCGCCATGTTGCGCTGGTTCATGCCAGTATCGATCACCCCAGGATTGATGGCGTTGCAGCGGATATTGCGGCTCGCATATTCGATGGCGATCACCCGCGTCATGCTCATGATCCCGCCCTTGGAGGCGGCATAGCTGAGATTGCCGCCGACATTGGCAAAGGCACTGACCGAGGAATTGTTGACAATGGCCCCCCCGCCATTGCGCAGCAGCGCCGGGATGGCGTGCTTACAGCCAAAGAACGTGCCCTTGAGATTGATGTCGATGACGCGCTCGAAAAGGTCTTCGGTTATCGCATCAGAGGCCGTTACCGGCTGCTCGATGCCGGCATTGTTGAAAATCGTATCGAGCTTGCCGTAATCGGCCTCTGCCTTTGCCACGAGCGCGGCCACATCTGCCTCGTGCGAGACATCGGTGCGCAGAAAGCCGATCTCGCCGCCCAGGGCCGCCGCCTCCGCCACCAGCGCGGCGCCACCGTCCATGTCGACATCGCCGACCACCACCTTGGCGCCCTCGCGGGCGAACAGCAGCGCCGTGGCGCGCCCCATGCCGCCGGCCCCGCCGGTGACGATGGCGACCATGTCTTGCATTCTCATGACTGGTTTCCTTCGTTGCGATTGAGGGCCGCCGCGACCAGAGCGACACCATAATCGCGTTCGGCAGCAGCGCGGGTAACCTTCTCCTCGCGCAAGTCCTGGGCCAGGGCGTCGAGGGAGCGCTCTGCCGGGTCACCGAAGCCGCCACCGCCCAAGGTCTCGACGCGGATGATCTCGCCCGCCATTAAGGTCAGCCCGGAGGCCTTGGAGTGCAAGGCCGCCTCCCGGCCTGTGCCGGGATTGCGCAGGATGCGTGTCACGTTGGAGGATCTGCCACCCTGCACGCCGGGCGCCGGGATGATGTGGGCGTCGGAGCGCGCCGAGAAGGTCGTGTTGTCGTCGCGCACGCGAATCTGGCGCGCCATGCCCATGCCGCCGCGATGTCGCCCTGCCCCGCCGCTATCGGGCACGAGACAATACTCCTCCAGCAGCAACGGATATTCGACCTCGAACGCCTCGGCCGGCAGGTTGGTCGAATTCACCGTATGGACGTGAACCGCATCCATGCCGTCGCGATCCGAGAAGGCTCCGGCGCCACCACCCATGCTCTCGGGATAGACGTAAGTAGCGTTACGGCCCGAATGCCAGCCCGAGACGGATACCGCCGAGGTGGAGTCGTTGCACGAAGCCATGACCCGCTCGGCCGGCATGGCCTGGTAAAGCGCGCCGAACACCGCGCCGCACAGTCGATTGGAGGTGACTGCCCGTCCCGCCACGGCGGCAGGGGCGTTTGGATTGACGATGGTGCCGGCAGGCGCGGTGATAACGATGGGGTCAATGATGCCCTGGTTGGGCATCAGGCCCGGGTCAAGCACAGCCTTGACGCAATAGTAGATCGAGGCCTTGAGCGCGCTGTCGGGCAGGTTGATGGCGCCACGCGCCTGCGGACCGGAGCCCTCGAAGTCGAACGACAGCGTATCGCCGGCAATGGTTGCAGTGCACACGATCGGGACCGGCTCGCCGGGAAAGCCGTCATCGTCCATCGAGCGCTCGAAGCGATACACTCCGTCAGGGAGCGCTGCGACACGGTTGCGCAGGCGGCGGCGGGTATAGGTCAGGATGTCTTCGACCGCCTGCTCCACTGCAGCCCAGCCCATCCGCTCGATGAGCTTTACCAGCATGGTGCCGCCGCGCACATTGGTGCCGATCTGGGTACGCAGGTCGAGCAGCCGTTCTTCGGGGTCGCGGGTGTTGTGGGCGATCAGTTCAAGTAGGTCCTCGTCGATCTCCCCGGCGCGGGCGATCCGGATGATGGGCAGGCGAATGCCCTCTTCGAAAATCGAGCGCGACGTGCCCGAAGTCGAGCCCGGAGTCTTGCCGCCGACATCGGCATGGTGGGCAATGTTGCCGCAGAAGAACCGCACCTCGGCGTCGTGGTGCACCGGTGTGATGATGGATATATCGGGCAGGTGGCTGCCGCCCGCCAGATAGGGATCGTTGGCGATGTAGGCGTCGCCCGGCTGCATGGAATCCAGCGGATAGCGCTTGAGCATGGCTTCGACGGCGCCGATCATGGCCCCGAGATGAATCGGGATGTGATCGGCCTGGGTGATGAGCCGTCCCCTGGCATCGAACAGGGCCGTCGAACAGTCGCGGCGCTCCTTGATATTGGAGGAAAACGACGAGCGGATCAGGATCGAGCCCATGTCCTCGGCAATGGCCAGTAGCCGGTTGGAGAATACCTCCATCTGGATGGCATCGGCGATGGTGTCGGCGGTCATGCTCATTGGTTGGTGCTCACGATCAGATTGCCCCAACGATCCACCAGCACGGTCTGGCCCGGAAGGATCAGCGAGGTGGCGCTCATTTCATTGATGATGGCGGGACCGGAAAATTCAGTCTCGGCCGGCAGCGCGCCGCGATGAAAGATCGGCGTAGCGAGCCAGCCGTGGGTAGCGCCGAAATATACAGGGCGGGACCCGGCTTGGGCGCCTTGGAGGCTTTTGCCTCCCTTAACTTCCGCCTGTGGAGCCTTGGGCACTTTACCGATCGCCTGTAACCGCACCGAGACGAACTGGATGGCGCGATGACGGATGTCGTAGCCATATTCCCTTGTGTGGGCGGCGTGGAAGCGCTCTTCGAGCTCGGCCAGACCGCCTGGCCCGATACCGTCGCAATCGACCTTCACCTCGAAATTCTGCCCCCGGTAGCGCGCATCGAGCACGCGTTTGTAGCGGCGGCTCTCGATTGGCACGTCTTCCTTGTCGAGCCAGGCCTCGCCATCCAGAGCCATGGCCTCGAACAGCGTCAGAACCTGATGCAAGGTCTCGGCGGTGGAGTCGGCAAAATAGCTGCGCACATAATCCGAGCTCAGATCCGTCAACAGCATGCCGCGCGCGCAAAGCGTGCCGGGTTCGCGCGGGATCAGAATGCGGGGGAGGCCGCATTCGACGGCGACTTCGGCGGCGTGCAGCGGCCCCGCGCCCCCGAAGGCACAGAGCGCAAACTCGCCCATGTCGTAGCCTTTTTCCACCGATACGGAGCGGATGGCCCGGCTCATATTGGCATTGGCAATCTGGATGATGCCATGCGCGGCTTGTTCGAGGGTCAGGCCCAGCGGATTGGCGATGGCGTTGCGGATGACGCTGCGGGCTGCCTCCAGGTCGATCTGCATGCGGCCGCCGAGCAGCGTGCCGGCGTCGAGCCGCCCCAGGCATAGATTGGCATCGGTGATCGTTGGCTCGGTGCCCCCACGGCCATAGGCCACCGGCCCGGGCGCGGCGCCGGCCGAGCGTGGCCCGACCTTCATCGAGCCGGCATCGTCGATCGCGGCGATCGATCCGCCGCCGGCACCGATGACGTGAATGTCCAGCATCGGCGTCTTGACCGGATACCCGGCAACCAGCCGGGCACTGGTGAACAATGGGGTGGCATCGGCGATCAGTGAAACATCGGTCGACGTACCGCCAACGTCGAAGGTAATCAGATTGGGCAGGTCGGCGGTGCGCCCGATTTCCGCCGCGCCGACAACGCCCGCTGCCGGACCCGAAACACAGGTGCGCACCGGATTGGCATAGACCGTGTCGGCCGACATCAGCCCACCGTTGGAATGGATGGTGTAGGGCTCGACCGGGATGCCGACATCGCGGACGCGGTTGCGGAATTTTTCGAGATAAGCGCCCATTTTGGGCCCGACAAACGCATTGACCGCCACGGTCGACATGCGCTCGAATTCGCGAAACTCCGGCAGTATTTCGGACGACAGGGTGATGTAGGCGTCGGGCAGGATGGCCTCGACGACGGCGCGGGCACGCGCCTCATGCTCGGGCCGGCGATAGCTGTGCAGGAAGCAGATGGCGACGCTTTCGACGCCCAGCGCGGCCAGCTTACGCACGGCCGCTTCAAGCGATGCCTCGTCCAGTTCGGTCAGGATCTCGCCGGCTGGTCCGACGCGCTCGATCACCTCGACGCGTCGGTCGCGCGGGATCAGTACGGGTGGTTTTTCCACGCGATAGTCATAGATCGATGGCCGTGCCTGGCGCCCGAGTTCGAGCACGTCGCGGAAGCCCTTGGTGGTGACAAGACCCGTCCGCGCGCCGCGCCGCTCGATGACGATATTGGTGGCGACGGTCGTACCATGGCCCAGGTAGCTCACATCGGCCGGGTCAAGTCCAAGCGCATCCAGCATGCCCCGCAGGCCGTTCTCGATGGCCTCGGACGGGTCATGTGGTGTCGAGGGGGTCTTGTAAAAGTCTATTTGTCCGCTTGTTTCATCAAGCAGAGTGAAATCGGTGAATGTGCCACCGACGTCGACACCAATGCGGTACATGAGCAGCCCACGCCATTGCGAGAAAAGACAGGGTCGGCACTCAGCCGACGTCAAACCTTGTCATACAATATACAATGAGACAACTGACGACGCAGATCATTTTGTCGGTCTTGCGTCCACTTGCCTGGCGATCAGCGCGAGATAGAGACGGCGCCCTTCTTCTTGCGGGCAATCAGCAGCATGTGGTTCTCGAGCTCGGTCTGTATGTCGGTAAACGGCGTTTCGGCTTGTGCGACCTGTTTTTCGATCCAGCCGAGAAATTGCTCGTGCTGCTTGGGAATGGCTTCTAGATCTTCGTCTCGGAAGCGTTCGAAATTGAAAACGATCAGCACATGACGCGCGATGGTGTCCCATAGCGTGCCGACGATCGGATTGTCGGCAGCCTGGCGGATACGGCGATGAAACTCTAGATCGGCGATCAGCGAATTGCGAAGGCTGCCAGCCTTGGCGGAGGCGCGCATCTCATCGATCGATTTCGACAGAATGGCCGGACTGCCCTTGCCTTGGCGCCAACTTTCGATGGCATCGCGCAGCATGAAGGATTCTAGGCTGAGCCGGACCTCCATGATCTGCTGCGTGACATCGGCCCCGAAAGCCGCGACGCGATAGCCGCGATGGCCGCCGCCGCTGATGATGCCCTGAGCATGCAGCACCTTGAGCGCTTCGCGTATGGGGACCCGGCTGACCCCGAGTTTTTCGACGAGCGTCGTTTCAACAATCCGCTCGCCTGGAGAGATGATCCGGGTCGAGATAGCCTCGGCTATTGTATCGGCAACGCTCTCGGATAGTGAAATGCGCCTAGGCTGCGCCAACTCAAACCCAATATTTTCGCCTTTCACGCCTATTCTCCAGAATCAGCTGCGATCGTTGTGAAGCTGCCGAGGGATTGATTTGTGCCGCCGAGGCTTACAGCATAATCCACCGAGAGGTCACGCGCGCTCCTACAACATTGTGCCGGTAACGCACAAGCTGCGCGGGGGTGAGCCGTCCGAGCTGCGTTGAGCCTGTCATGCTAGGCGTTCGACCACGGCGAAATCATCGGCGTAAATGCCCGTGCTGAGCGTGCCATCGGCCGCAATGGCGCCGCGATACATGCCCTCGGTATTGTGCGGCATGGCGATATTGCCCGCTGCGTCCACCGCAACGAGGCCGGCGCCGCAGCCATCTTCGGTCAGTTCGGCAATCGCGGCATTGGCGACGCTGGCGAGATCATCGCCGCGATAGCGGATACGGGCCGCAATGTCGTGTGCCGTGCCACGGCGGATAAAGTATTCGCCCAGGCCCGTGCAGGACACGGCAACGACGCCGTTGCACGCATAGGTGCCCGCGCCGATCACCGGCGTATCGCCGACCCGACCCACGCGCTTATAGGTATAGCCGCCGGTGGAGGTGGCGGACGCCAGATTGCCGAGATTGTCAAGAGCGACCGCCCCCACAGTGCCGTGCTTTTCAGCTTCGCTGCGGGCGCGGGTGAGCAGGCCGGCTTTTTCCTCTTTGGCGCGGAGCCAGTGTTGGCGGCGCAATTCGGTGGTGAAATAGTCTTGATCGACCATGTCCAGGCCCTGCTCGCGGGCAAAGGCATCCGCGCCGGAGGCCGACAGCAGCACACAATCACTGTCTTCCATCACCCGGCGGGCTGCGATTACTGGGTTGCGGATGGCGCGGGCCGAAGCAATGGCGCCGGCGCGCCGGTCGCGGCCGTCCATAATGGCTGCATCCAGTTCATGATCCCCGGCCGCATTGAGCACGGCGCCATGCCCGGCATTGAAGCTGGGGTGGTTTTCCAGCGCCGCCACCGCCGCCTCTACCGCATCGAGCGCTAGCCCGCCTTTGCCCAGCATCGCCCAGCCGACACGCAAGGCATCGCGCAGACCGTCACGGGCCTGCTGGTAGCTCTGCGCGCTGAAGCTGGCGCGCGGCATGGTCCCGGCGCCGCCATGGATTACGAGGCAGGCCATGAATTTGCTCTCGCTGCTGATGACGTGGAAAAGGTCCGCGGGGCAAATTTTCCGCTTGCGTCAGCTACTCCGCTGCCCGACCGTATAATACAAATTATCCAAGTCAGACTGCGCCAGTCAATCCCGCCTCAGGCCATCCAGAACCATCCGCAAGTGAAAATATCTGAAATGAACTGGTTTCAGGTCGAGAGCTACCTCAAGACCGACGATCGCGCCATCGTGCCGCTGGGGTCTACGGAACAGCATGCCTATTTGAGCAACTGCGTGGACTCTATCTTGGCAGAAAAAGTCGCGGTCGAGGCTGCCGCACCCCTGGGCGTGCCGGTATTTCCAGTGCTTGCCTTCGGCATTACGCCGTATTTCGCAAATTATCCGGGCAGTATTTCACTGCGCATGGACACCTATGCGCGCATCATCACTGATGTGCTCGATAGTCTGGCGACCACCGGCTTTCGCCGCATCCTGTTCGTCAATGGCCACGGCGGCAATTCGCCCGGCCAGACGGCGGCGCTGGAATGGCTCAATGGGCATGCCGAATGCCGCATCCGCTGGCACAGTTGGTGGAGCGCACCGCAAACCATGGGCAAGGTGCAGGCAATCGACCCCGTGGCGTCACATGCATCATGGATGGAAAATTTTCCGTGGACCCGGCTGCCCAATATCGGCATGCCGAGCGAGCAGAAGCCAATGGCCGATCTCGACAAGCTTAAGACCGTCGGGTCCAAAGGCGCCAAGGCGATGCTTGGAGACGGCAATTTCGGTGGCTATTACCAGCGGTCCGACAATGAAATGGCGGCGATCTGGGACGTGGCGATTGCCGAGACGCGCGGCTTGATCGAAGACGGGTGGGCGAAGTGAGTGCCTTCGATTTTGCCGGCAAGCGCGTGGTGGTGACCGGGGCGGCGCAGGGCATCGGGCGGGCAATCGTTGCTGGCATGGCCGTGGCTGGCGCGAAAGTTGCGGCACTCGATCTTGATAAGTCGGGGCTGGGAACGGCGCGCGAAGCCGGCGCGGCGCGGATCGACACCCTCGATCTCAGCGACCAGCGGGCGGTCAAGGAAACCTTCGATGCGATCGGCGCTGACTTTCGCGGCATCGATATCCTGGTTACGGCGGCCGGCGGCGTTCGCGGACAGGCGGCACAACCGCTTGACCTGGTCAGCGACCAGATGTGGCGGCAACTGTTCGAGGCCAATGTCGATGCAGCATTTTTCTGCGCACAGGCAGTGGCGCCGCAGATGAAGGCACAGGGCGCCGGGCGGATTATCACGATCTCTTCTGGCGCAGGGCTGCGGCCGAGCCTGACCGGCATTCAGGCCTATAGTGCTGCCAAGCATGCGCTGGTTGGACTGACCAGGCAGTTGGCGCTGGAACTCGGGCCGCATGGCATCACCGTCAACAGCGTGGCGCCGGGCTTTGTATTGTCCAATCCGGCGACGCAGCGGCAGTGGGAGAGCTATGGCGACGCTGGCCAGCAGCGGCTTATCGAGGGCACGCATATGCGCCGGCTGGGCACGCCCGAGGACATCGCCAATGCCGTGCTTTTTCTGGCCTCCGATCGTGCCGGCTGGATTACCGGCCAGATCCTGAGCGTTGATGGTGGGCGCGCTTAGCCTATGAGGCATTCAAGCACAGCGTAGGCCACTTGATAGATCTCACCCAGATGCAATTGTGGACCGATGGGCAGGCCGAGCAGCGGGTCGCAGAAGCCTTCGCTGACAGGTAAAATGCCTCGGTCCACGCCAATATCGGCCAACACGGCCTGTAGGTGCAGGGGGGCGCGTAGGTCGGGTTGGTCGCGACACCACGGTCGCGTAACCGTTCGTTCCCCCGCAATCCACTCTGCAGCGAGCGACAGACCCGTCCCGTTCGGCAAATCACGAGTGGAAACATGCGGTCTCTGCCTTGGCGGGCTGCTGCGCAAAACAGCGGAAACGCCCAAGATTCTTGCTTCGCGCAACCCTACCCCGCGCTTCGCTTCATCCCGCCGAGAGAGTTGGTTGCCAGCGCCACTCCCTCCGCCACCCCCACTCCTGCGGAGCTTCGGGTGGCAGGCCACTAGGGGATCAGCACTGTCGAGCCAGTCGTTTCCCGCGCTTCCAAGGCAATATGCGCCTCCACCGCCTCGGCCAGCGGGCGGCGCTGGTCGATCGAGATGGTGATCTTGCCGTCGGCGATCATCTGGAACAGCGCGGCGGCCGCGGTCCGCAGGTCCTCGGGGGTCCGGAAGTACGATGCGCCCGTGGGGCGGGTGACGTAGAGGCTGCCCTTTTCTGCCAGGATGCCGAGCCGCGGCAGCGACACCGGACCCGAGGCGTTGCCGAAGCTGACCATCAGGCCGCGCGGGCGCAGGCAATCGAGCGATGGCTCGAACGTCGCCTTGCCGACACCGTCATAGACCACATCCACGCCGCGCCCGCCGGTGAACTCCTTCACATGGGTGACGAAGTCGCTGGTCTTGTAGTCGACGACCAGATCGGCGCCGAGGTCGCGGACCAGTTCGCATTTCGCTTCGGAACCGGCGGTCGCGATCACCGTGGCGCCGATCGCCTTGGCCCACTGGACAAGGATCTGGCCGGTGCCGCCGGCTGCGGCATGGATCAGCACGATCTCGCCGGCCTTCAGTTCATGCGTCCAGTGCAGCAGGTAGAAGGCGGTCGTCCCCTTCAGCAGGGCTGCCGCCGCCACCTCGTCGGAGATGCCATCCGGCACAGGCACGGCCTTTTCCGCCGGCAATAGCCGCTCATCGGCATAGGCACCGACGGGCCCCTGGTAGGCGATCCGGTCGCCCGGAGCGAAGCCGGTTACGCCAGGCCCGACGGACAGGACCTCGCCAGCGCCTTCGTTGCCGGCGACAAACGGAAGGGGCGTCGGATAGAGGCCCGTGCGCTGGTAGACGTCGATGAAGTTCAGCCCGATGGCGCGGTTGCGGACCTTGATCTGGCCGGGCCCCGGCGCCGGAACTTCGAGTTCCTCGAGTTGCAACTGCTCGGGGCCACCATTTTCTCGGACAACGAAAGCACGGCTCATCCTACTTCCTCGGCGCCGACTTCGGGCGCGACTGGGCACGAGCGGCCGGTGTGGCCTTCGGCCTCGGCTTCGGGGGGACAATTGCTGCCGCTGCAGCGTTGTCCGGCACCATCGCCGCAGCCTCCCGCTTGGTCGGGGCTATGGGATGACCGGCTGCCGCTGCGCGAGCGAGCCGGCGCTGCTTGGAGATGATGTTGAAGGCTTCGACCAGCACCGAGAAGCCCATGGCGGCGTAGATGTAGCCCTTCTCGATGTGGAAGCCCGCACCATCGGCAACCAGCGAAACGCCGATCAGCAGCAGGAACGCGAGGGCCAGAACCTTGGTCGTCGGGTGCTTCGCCACGAAGCTGGCAATCGGCCCCGAGGCGATGAACATGATGCCCACTGCAACAATCACAGCGGCGACCATCACCTCGATCTGCTGCGCCATACCCACTGCGGTAATGATCGAGTCGATTGAGAACACCAGGTCGATGATGATGATCTGCACGATGATGGCCGAGAAGGCATTCGACGCAGCCTGCTTCAGTCCGGGCTCGTGCGGCTCCTCGATCTCGGCGTGCATCTCGTGCGTCGCCTTGTAGATAAGGAACAGGCCGCCGGCGATCAGGATGATGTCTTTCCAAGAGAAATCCTGGCCAAACGCCGAAAAGAGCGGCTGGCTGAGGCCGATGATCCAGGTGAGGAGGAAGAGCAGCGCTATCCGGAAGACCAGCGCCAGCGCGAGGCCGAGCTTGCGGGCTCTGTCCGCCTGCTCTTTGGGCAGGCGTGACACGAGGACCGAGATGAAGACGATGTTGTCGATACCGAGAACGACCTCCATCACCGTCAGAGTGGCGAATGCCGCCCACACATTGGGATCGCTCAGCAGTTCCATCGTCTATCGTCCTCAACAACCGGATTTTGGCGTGGCGACATACTTAGGGCGGAGCGGGGCGGCTGGGAAGAGCGCGATAGGCGCTTCTACCGGGTGCTTTTTTCCGTTCACGCCCTATGCCGTGGCATGAACACGCAGCGCACGGACTGGCTGCAGTTCGCCAAGGGCGATAGAATATCGTTCTCTTTTGCACAGACAGGTCTTCCATGGACTCTTTCTCCCCCATTCCTGCGCTGCTTGGCGGCGCCCTGATCGGGCTCGCCTCGGCCGTACTCTGGCTCGGCAATGGCCGGATCGCCGGTATTTCGGGCATCTTCGGACAGTTGCTGCCGCCTGCGCGCACCGTGGTGTGGCGCATCGTGTTCCTGCTGGCACTGGTGCTGGGCACGCTGGCTGCCGCATGGCTGTTCCCGGGGCTGGGCGTAGGTGGTCCGGGTGGCCGGCCCGCAGAGCTGGTCGGCGCCCCTGCTGCCTGGGGCATTCCAACGCCTGTCTGGCTGGTGATCGCCGGGCTCCTGACCGGGTTTGGCACCAAGATCGGCAATGGCTGCACGTCGGGGCATGGCGTGTGCGGCATCGCCCGGCTGTCGCTGCGCAGCTTCGTGGCGGTCGGGATTTTCTTTTCCGTCGCCATCGTCACCGTCGCCGTGACAGGGGTGGTGTGATGAGCCAGACCACTCGCCTGCCCTACCTCGCCACCGCCGCCCTGAGCGGCCTGCTGTTCGGCGCCGGGCTCTACGTCTCGCAGATGGTCGATCCGTTGAAGGTGCTGCGCTTCCTGGACTTTGGCGCAATCCCTGCCGGCGGCTGGGACCCGAGCCTGGCGTTCGTGATCGTAGCCGCGATCGGGGTGATGTTCGTGGCGGTCCGCATCGGCCGCAAGCAGAAGGCACCGCTTTTCGACCTGGCGTTCAACGAGCCAGAGTTCAAACGCATCGACTCCCCCCTGGTCGTGGGCGCCGTACTTTTCGGCATCGGCTGGGGGATGTCAGGCATTTGCCCGGGGCCCGCCCTCTCGTTGATCGCCTTCTGGCCTCCGGACCTGCTGATCTTCCTGGTCGCCCTGTTTGCCGGCTCCTATGCCGGCGGCATGATCATCCCAAGCGGCCGCGACAGGCGGATGGCGGTGGCACGATGAGCGCCCCGCAGGCCATCGTCGTCGGCGGCGGGCTTGCCGGGATTGCCGCAGCCATCGCCGTGGCGAAGTCGGGCCTCCGGACGGTGCACCTCGCGCCGAAAGGCCCGCCCGATCGCAGGACCTCGGCGCTGATGCTGCCGACTGTGGACTATCTGCGGTCGGCCGGCCTGATCGCCAGCCCTTCGAGTATCGGTCACCCGCTGACGCAGATACGCATCATCGACGCGACCAGCCGATTGATCCGCGCCCCGGAAACCCTGTTCGACAGCAAGGAGGCGGGCCTCGATGCGTTCGGCTGGAACTTCTCGAACGTGAAGCTCCTCGAGAGTTTTGAGGCGGCCCGGTCAAACCTCACCAACCTTCAAAGCATCGAGCAGGTCGTCACCGCCATCGAGAACGTCGGCGGCGTCTGGCGGGTGGAACTGGCGGACGGCAGCAGCCTCAGTGCGCCATTGCTCGTCGGCTCGGATGGCAAGAAGTCACGGGTACGCGTGGAGGGGGGGGTTCGCGCCCGGGAGAACGGATTCACCGAAGCCGCGCTGGTCTGCGACCTGGAACTGGGCCGGCCGCTCGGGGGAGCGTCGGTGGAGTTCCACTACCCGCACGGTCCCTTCACACTTGTACCCGCTGGAGGCCAGCGGGCAAACCTCGTCTGGATCGACGACCGGGACGTGCTGAAGGCCGCCCAGGCTGGGGGTCCCGAGCGGCTGCGACCAACCTTCATCGAGAAGTCGCAGCGACTGTTCGGCGACATCAAGCTGCTCACCCCGGCGCATATGTTCCTGCTGTCGACGTTGAGCGTCGACGAGGCGGGTCGCGATGGCGTGGTTCTGGTGGGCGAGGCGGCCCATGCGTTCCCCCCGATCGGGGCGCAGGGGCTGAACCTGGGACTGCGCGATGTCGCCGACCTGTCCGCGTCCCTTGCGGATGTCGATTTGGCAGCACCCGGCTGGGCGGTGCGGGCCAGCGAGAACTATTCACGGCGCCGCGCTGCCGATCTCAGCCGGACAGGCACGATGGTCGATACGCTGTTCCGCTCGCTTCTCACAAGCATGCTGCCTGCGCAAGCAATGCGGGCGGGCGGCCTCTGGGCGTTGAAACTGAGCCCCCAACTGAGGACGCAGGCGTTCTCGGTCGGGATGGGCGTTCGATAGGGCCCTAAAGAAACAAAGGGCGCCCGAGGGCGCCCTTTTCAGTTCCGGCTCACCGTGCCCTACTGCGCGGCAGGCGCGGGCGTAGTGCCTTCGGCGGGCGTCTCGCCAGCGTCGAGCTGCTTGCGAAGCTCCTCGGCGCGGTCCTGCAACTGCTGCTCGAGCGCCGACGGGCCGGTGGTCTGGTTGTTGAATTCCTCGAAGGTCATCGCCGCCTCGCCGTCATAGACGGACGTGAAGCCGGCGAGCGTGATGTCGATCACCAGATCCTTGTTCTGCCGGTTCTTGGCGGTGAGCTTCAGCGTGCCGCCCTTCTTGAGGCTGTTTACGTAAGCCTCGTTGATCACCAGCTGGGTGGCGCACGATGTCGGGTCGCACAGCATGAAGGGGACGCGGATCGGCTTGCCGCCATCGATCTGCCAGGTAAGGCCGAAGGGCAGCAGGACGCCAAGCGGTACCGCCGCGACGGCGAGCAGGCGGCTCTCCTGGCCCGGGTCGTCGCGCAGCAGGAACGAGCCGAGGAACTGACCGTTGGCGACGATGACCTGCCGCATGATGCAGGCCTTCTTGCCGTCGGCAAGCGGATCACAAACCTTTAGCCAGTTCGTAGCGGGTGTCGCAGCAGCTGCCGGAGCGGCAGGCGTAGCTGCACCCTCAGCAGGGGCCGCCGGAGTGGCGTTGTCCTGCGCGAGCACCGACATGTTCGGCAGCATCAGCGCGGCGACCGCAAGGCCGGCAACAACGAGCTTCTTGAGGGTCATCGAGTATCCTTGTGGTTTCTACCAGTCGGTGGCTCCCCGGCCACCCTGAATTTCCGCGTTCTTGAAGGCACGAAATCGGGCAATAACATGACGCTCCTTCATTCCGGAAGACTTATCCCGCAAGTGTTGCCACCGCGCCCGTTTCCCCGGCAATCCGGGCCATCCGGGACAGAATCGCCGCCGTTCCCTTCAGCCTCGCATCAGGAGTTGGCCAATCTCGGGCAAACACGAGTTTCTGATCTGGTCGTACACGCACCTGCATCTGCCGATCGGAGATCAGCCGGACGAGCCCTGCAGGATTGGGGAACTCGTTGTTGCGCAGCGTGATGATCGCACCCTTGGAGCCGGCATCGACCTTTTCGACATTGGCCTGCCGGCAGAGCGCCTTGACCAGAATGGTCTTGAGCAGCGCTTCGACCTCGGGCGGCAGCGGTCCGAAACGATCGATGAGTCCCGCGCCGGCCTCGTCGATATCGCGCATGTCGGTGAGGTCGCCGAGCTGGCGGTACAGCTGCATACGCACCTGCAAATCCGGCACATAGTGCTCGGGAATCGCCACCGGCATGCCGAGCGAGATGGTGGGGCTCCACTCGCCCTTTTCCTCGAAATCGGTGTCACCGTTGCGTAGCGCTGCGACGGCCTCTTCAAGCATCGCCTGGTAGAGTTCGAACCCGACCTCGCGAATGTGGCCCGACTGCTCGTCACCCAGCAAGTTGCCGGCGCCGCGAATATCGAGATCGTGGCTGGCGAGCTGAAAACCCGCTCCCAGGCTTTCGAGCGACTGCAGAACGCTCAGGCGCCGTTCGGCCGTGTCGTTGAGCTTGCGGTCGGGCGGGATGGTGAAGAGCGCATAGGCGCGCTGCTTGGCCCGGCCGATGCGGCCGCGGATCTGGTAGAGCTGGGCGAGCCCGAAATTGTCGGCGCGGTGCACCACCAGCGTGTTGGCGTTCGGGATGTCGAGGCCGGATTCGACGATGGTGGTCGCCACCAGCACGTCGAACTTGCCGTCGTAGAAATTGTTCATGATGTCGTCGAGTTCGGTTGGCGGCATCTGGCCGTTGGCGACAACGAACGACACCTCGGGCACCTGCTGGCGCAGGAACTCCGCGATGTCGGGCTGATCCTTGATCTTGGGCACGACATAGAACGCCTGCCCGCCGCGATACTTTTCGCGCAGCAGCGCCTCGCGGACGCTGAGCGGATCGAAGGGCGAGATGAAGGTGCGTATGGCGAGGCGATCGACCGGCGGCGTCGCCAGCAGGCTGAGATCGCGAACGCCGGTCAGGGCGAGCTGCAAAGTGCGCGGAATCGGTGTGGCCGTGAGCGTCAGCACATGGACGTTGCCCTTCAGTTCCTTCAGCCGCTCCTTGTGGCCAACGCCGAAGTGCTGCTCCTCGTCGATGATCAGCAGGCCGAGGTCCTTGAACTCGACCGACTTGCTGAGCAAGGCGTGCGTGCCGATGACGATGTCGAGTTTGCCGTTCTTCAGCTCTTCCTTGGCTCCCTTGAGCTGCTGCGCCGAGACGAGGCGGGAGGCCTGCGCCACCCGCAGCGGCAGACCGGCGAAACGATCGCGGAAGTTGCGGTAGTGCTGGCGCGACAGCAGCGTCGTCGGCACGACCACCGCCACCTGGCGGCCTGACATGGCGACGGCGAAGGCGGCGCGGAGGGCCACCTCGGTCTTGCCAAAGCCGACGTCGCCGCAGACGAGCCGGTCCATGACCTTGCCAGACGACAAGTCCTCGAACACGGCGTTGATGGCGACGAGCTGGTCCTCGGTCTCTTCGTAGGGGAAGCGGGCGGCGAACTCCTCGTAGAGGCCGGGCTGGATGTCGATCGGCGGCACTAGTGTGAGCGCGCGCAGCGCAGCAATCTTGATCAGCTGGTCCGCCATCTCGCGGATGCGCTTCTTCAGCCGGCTCTTCTTGGCCTGCCAGGCTACGCCGCCGAGCTTGTCGAGTTCGCCGACATCGGTGCCGTAGCGGGTGAGAAGCTCGATGTTCTCGACCGGCAGGTAGAGCTTGGTGTTCTGCGCATATTCGATCTCGACGCAGTCGTGCGGGGCGCCGGAGACATCGATCGTCTTCAGCCCGAGAAAGCGGCCGATGCCGTGATCGACGTGCACGACCAGGTCACCGGCAGCGAGGCTGGCGGCTTCGGTGAGCGCGTCGGAGGCTTTCTTGCGCTTCTTGGGGCGCAGCAGGCGCTCGCCGAGAATGTCCTGCTCGGCCAGCACCAGCATATCGTCGGTGGCAAAGCCGGTCTCGAGGCCGAGCACGACGATGGCAGTCGTGTCGGCTGAGGTGGTCTCGGCGTCGAGCCAGTTCTCGGCAAGGCGGGGGTGCTCGAGGCCGTGATCCTTCAGCACCTGGACCATGCGGTCGCGCGAGCCTTCGGACCAGCAGGCAATAATGGTGCGGCGTTTCTTCTTCTGTTCGGCCTTCAGCAGGTTGACCACGGCGGTGAACAGGTTGACGTCCTGCGCCTGCCGCTCGGCGGCGAAGCTATGGGTCAGCCGGCCGCCGGCATCGTCGCTCTTTTTGCCGTCGGGCGCGAGGAAGGGCGACAGCTGCAGCACGCCGCCCTTGGGGGCCAGGGCGTAGAGCGGCTGCTCCATCTCGTAGAGCAGATCGGGCTTTACCGGCTTGTAGGGAGCGGCGCCGCCGGTGTTTTTCTCGTGCCGGGCCTATTCGCGAGCCTCGTAGTAGTCGGTGATCTGGGTCTGGCGGTCCGCGTAGGCTTCCTTGGCCTGCTCGTCGAAAACGAAGGGAGCCTCGTCGGTATAAGCGGTGAGGTGGTCGAGGCGCTCGTAGAAGAACGCCAGCCAGTGCTCGACGCCGGGGTAGCGCTGGCCTGCGCTGACGGCGGCGTAGAGCGGATCGTCCACCGTGTTTCCGCCGAAGGTAGCGGTGTAGCGCTGGCGGAAGCGCCTGATACCGTCTTCGGTGAGCAGCACCTCGCTCATCGGAGCGAGCGCCATGCGCTTGAGGTTGCCCGTGGTGCGCTGGGTATCGGCGTCGAAGGTGCGGATGGACTCGAGCTGGCGACCGAAGAAATCGAAACGGAGCGGGGCTTCCTGCCCTGCGGGATAAAGGTCCACAAGGCCGCCGCGCACGGCATATTCGCCCTGCTCACGCACCGTGGGCACGCGGAGGTAGCCGTTGCCGGAGGCCCAGGCGATCAGCTTGTCGCTGTCGACGACCTGCCCGGCGGCTGCCGAAAAGCTCATGCCGCGCACGACGTCGAGCGGCGGCAGCTTCTGCACCAGCGCGTTGACCGTGGTGAGGACGATGGCGCCTTTCACGGCGCCCGAGGCAATCGCCGAGAGCGTCGTCATGCGGGCGGCGATAGTGACGCCGTTGGGCGAGACGCGGTCGTATGGCAGGCAGTCCCAGGCGGGGAGTTGGAGCACCGGATGACCGGGCATCAACTGCTCGAGGATCTCCGACATGCGCTGCATTCGGCGGCCGTCGCGCGCGACGAAGACGGCGGCAACCGGTTGATCCGCATTGCCTTTCAGGCGGTTCTCGACGAGGCGTGCGAGCACTACCGGCTGCATGCCATCGGGGACATTGGAGATAGTGCGGTCAGGCTTGATGTCGGTCATGACGCGGTCTTGAAGGCCAGGAGGTCGGCAAGGAGGTCCCTGTCGGCGTCAGGCGGCATCGGCAGGCTGCCCATCAGCCAGTCGAGGAGGTCGGTATCCATTTCCTCGAGGAGTGCCTCGAAGCGATCGAGCTCCGCTGGCGACATGGTCGGCAGCCGGGCATCGGCGTAGGGCCCGAGCATCAGGTCCATTTCGCGGGTGCCGCGGTGCCAGGCACGGTAGCGCAGGCGGCGCAGCCGCATAGACAGTTCTTCACCGGCTGCTTTTTCAGGGGCCATGAGCGGGTCGTCTCGGGGAATGGTTGCCTCTGATACGCGGTTCTCCCCGGCCTGTCACGAGCCCATGGAATCCAATACGTTGTTGCTATGTCCCGCCCCCCTGCCCTCGATCCACTGTTTCGTTCGCTCCACTCCATCAAGGGGGTTGGTCCGCAGCTTTCCGCCCTGCTGACGCGGTTCTTCGGGGCGCCGGAGGGACAGGAGGCCATTGCGCTCGACCTGTTGATGCACATGCCGACCGGGGTGGTGGACCGGCGGCGGATGGATGGCATTGCCGGGACGTTCCACAACCAGGTGGCGACGCTGAAGCTGCATATCGACCGGCATTTGCCGCCGCCGCGGGGGCGGCCGGGCGTGCCGCACCGAGTGTTCGCGCATGACCAGACCGGGGAAATCCAGCTTGTCTACTTTCGGGCGCAGGGCGGTTGGGTGGAAAAGCTGCTGCCGGTCGGGGAGGACCGGTATGTCTCTGGGACCATTGGTTTTTTCAACGGCGATAAGCAGATCACGCACCCCGACTACGTCGTCGAGGCCGACAAGTTCGACGAGATGCCGCTGGTGGAGCCGGTCTATCCGCTGACGCAGGGACTGAGCTCCCGGGCGCTGACCAAGCTCACCCGGCAGGTGCTCGGGACGCTGCCGGAGCTGCCGGAATGGGGGACGCCGGAGACGCTCGCCAACTTCAAATGGCCGAGCTTTTTCAAGGCGATGCACCTCGCGCATGAGCCGGAGACACCGGACGATGCGCAGCTCTGGTCGCCGGCGCGGATGCGGCTCGCCTATGACGAGTACCTGGCAGGGCAGCTGGCGCTGCTGATCGTCCGCTCGCAACTGGTCGCGCCTCGCGGAATAGCGCGGACTTTCAACGGGTTGATCACCGGGGCGGTGACGGCCGCCCTGCCTTATACGCTCACTGAGGGACAGCGGCTGGCGGTCGAGGACATTCTCGCCGATCTCGCCGCGCCTGAGCGGATGTCGCGGCTGGTGCAGGGTGACGTGGGGGCCGGCAAGACCGTGGTGGCCCTGATGGCGATGGCGGCGGTGGCCGAGAGCGGCGCCCAGTCGGTGATGATGGCGCCGACGGAACTGCTGGCAAATCAGCACTTTAGGTCCCTTGCGCCGATCTGCGTGAAGGCGGGCCTCGGGATCGAACTGCTGACCGGGAAGATGCCGGCGGCGGATCGGCGGGCGGCGCTGGAGCGGCTGAAGTCCGGGGAGAGCACCATTGCGGTGGGGACGCATGCGCTGTTCCAGAGCGGGGTGGAGTTTCACAACCTGGGGCTGACGGTGGTGGACGAGCAGCACCGGTTCGGGGTGCACCAGAGATTGGCGTTGTCGGAGAAGGGGTTACATGCCGACCTGCTGGTGATGACAGCGACGCCGATCCCGCGGACGCTGGTGCTGACGCACTTTGGCGACATGGCCGTGTCGATCATCCGCGACAAGCCGCGTGGACGGCAACCGATTGATACGGCTGTACTTTCCATCGGCGAGTATGGTCGGGTGGTGCAGCGGTTGCAGGCGCGGATTGCCGAGGGGGCGCAGGCGTTCTGGGTCTGCCCGCTGGTGGAGGAGAGCGAGCACCTCGAGGTGATGGCGGCAGAGGAGCGGTTTGCCGAACTGAAGAAGGTGTTCGGCGACCAGGTGGTGCTGGTGCACGGCAAGATGTCGGCGGCGGCAAAAGCTGATGCGATGGAACGGTTTAGCCGGAACGACGCAAAGGTTCTGGTGGCGACGACGGTGATCGAGGTGGGGGTGGATGTGCCCAATGCCTCGATCATGATCATCGAGCATGCCGAGCGGTTCGGGCTGGCGCAGCTGCATCAGTTGCGGGGGCGCGTCGGGCGCGGCAGCCAGCGGTCGGCGTGCCTGCTGCTCTACAAGGAGCCGCTGTCGGAGACGGCGACGGCGCGACTGGAGACGATCCGGAAGACTGAGGACGGGTTCGAAATTGCCGAGAAAGATCTGGAGCTTAGGGGCCAGGGCGACGTGCTGGGGACGCGACAGTCGGGCATGCCGGGGTATCATTTGGCGGTGCCGGACGTGCACCGGCATCTGCTCGAGTGGGCGCATGCGGACGCCAAGGCGGCCCTGACGCGTAACCCGGGACTGACCGGTCCGGAAGGCGAAGCGCTGCGAACGCTGCTTTATCTGTTCCGCAAAGACCTGGCTTTGCCACTCATTCGTGCGGGTTAGTGCGCGCGTAGGCCAGAAACTTCTGCCAGTTCTTCGTCAGTCGACGGAGTATCGCCGGAGGACGTCGATTTCGACATAGCGGAGGACGCTCTGATGGGTGGCGGCGAGCACCACGCGCGGGGCCATGCCGGCTTCAAGGGCTTCGATCCAGCGGGGGGCGAGGAGGCACCAATGATCGCCTGCCTTGAGGCCGGGGAAGGCGTATTCGGGCATCGGGGTGGAGAGGTCGTTGCCCTTCGATTTCGAGAAGGCGAGAAAGGCGTCGGTGGCTTCGATGCAGACGGTGTGTCGCGCCTGGCCGTCGGGGCCGGTGATGCAATGGCCGGTGCGGTAGAAGGCGGTGAGCGGGCTCATGGAGCACGGCCTCAGCGGCTCGCCGAAGACGTTGAGTTCGGGCGGACCCTCGAAGAACGGCTTATTCAACGGTCACGCTCTTGGCGAGGTTACGCGGCTGGTCGACGTCCGTGCCCATGAAGGTGGCGGTGTGGTAGGCGAGCAGCTGCACCGGGATGGTGGCGAGGATCGGGGCGACGAAGCTCGAGACCTTGGGGAGCACGATGATCTCGGCGACGCCGTGGCCGACGGTCGCCGCGCCCTCTTCGTCGGTGATGAGGATGATCTTGCCGCCGCGGGCTGCGACTTCCTGCATGTTGGAGAGGGTCTTTTCCATCAGATCGTCGGACGGGGCGACGACGATGACCGGCATCTGCTCGTCGACGAGCGCGATGGGACCGTGCTTCAGCTCGCCGGCGGCATAGCCCTCGGCGTGGATGTAGCTGATTTCCTTGAGTTTCAGGGCGCCTTCCATGGCGATGGGGAACATCTGGCCGCGGCCGAGATAGAGCACGTCCTTGGCCTTGCTCAGCCCCTTGGCGATGCGTTCGATCTCGGCTTCGGTGCCGAGCGCCTGCGAGATAGCGGAGGGGAGTTCGACGAGGGCGCGGACCAGTTCCTCCTCCTGCCCCTCAGCCAGCGTGCCGCGGGCAACGGCAGCGGCTACAGCGAGCGAGGCAAGCGCCGTCAGCTGGGCGGTGAAGGCCTTGGTGGAGGCGACGCCGATTTCGGGACCGCAAAGGGTCGGGAACACTACCTGGCTTTCCCGCGCGATGGTGGACTCAGGCGAGTTCAGCAGCGCCGTGATGTACTGGCCTTCGCGGGCGCAGTAGCGGAGCGCGGCGAGGGTGTCGGCGGTCTCACCGGACTGCGAGATGAAGAGGCTGGCGCCGCCCGGCGACAGCGGCGGCTCGCGGTAGCGGAACTCGCTCGCCACATCGACATCGACCGGCAGGCGGGCGTAGCGCTCGAACCAGTATTTCGCGACCAGGCCGGCATAGTAGGCGGTGCCGCAGGCGGAGATGGTGAGGCGGGTCAGCGACTTGAAATCGAAGGGCAGCTCTTCACGCAGCGCCACCTTTTCGGCACCCATATCCACGTAATGGCTGAGGGTGTGCGAGATGGTTTCGGGCTGCTCGTAGATCTCCTTGGCCATGAAATGGCGGTGGTTGCCCTTGTCGACCAGCAGCGCCGAAGCGTTGGAGACCAGCATCTCGCGCTTGACGATGGCATCCTCGCCGTCGCGGATGGTGACGCCATCCTTGGTCATCACCGCCCAGTCGCCATCGAGCAGGTAGCTCAGCCGCGAAGTGAAGGGGGCGAGCGCCATGGCGTCGGAGCCGAGGTACATTTCGGTTGCGCCATAGCCGATGGCGAGCGGCGCGCCGCGGCGGGCGGCGATGAGCAGCGCATCCTGGCCCTTGAACATGAAGGCGAGCGCGAAGGCGCCGCGCAGCGATTTCAGGGTGCGGGCGACCGCCAGCTCGGGATCGAGGCCGCGATCGAGTTCGCGGGTGACCCAGAGGGCGACGGATTCGGTGTCGGTCTGGGTTTTCGGGAGGTAGCCGTCCTTGGCCAGGTCTTCCAGCAACTCGCGGAAATTCTCGATGATGCCGTTGTGGACGACGGCGACCTTGTCGGTGGCGTGCGGGTGGGCGTTGCCCTCGGTGGGGGCGCCGTGGGTGGCCCAGCGGGTATGGCCGATGCCGATATTGCCGCCGAGCGGCTCGAAATCGAGCTTGGCGCGGAGGTTGCCGAGCTTGCCTTCGGCGCGGCGGCGGCTGATCTGGCCGGACTCGAGCGTCGCGACGCCGGCGCTGTCGTAGCCGCGGTACTCGAGACGCTTCAGGGCGTCGACCAGCCGGGGCGCGACGGGTTCAATGCCGATGATTCCGACGATGCCGCACATGTTTACCCTCGTGAGTTTCGAGCGCGGCGTTGCAACCGCGCCTCCTCGCCCCTGGCGGGAGAGGATAGTGGAGCTTGGCGGCTTGGCCGCCTAGCGGAACTGAGGAGAGGGGGTGTGCGCGGGTTGCGAGACCCCCTCTCCTCAGCTTCGCTAGGCCGCTTTGCGACCAGCTTCGCTATGCTCCCCCACCGAGGGGGAGGAGGCGCGACGGCCAGACTGTGCCACAAGACACCCCGCCAAGATTTGCATGTCTACTTCCCAGCTTTCGCGCGTTTGATGGCTTCGGCGCGGGCGCGGAGTTTTGGCGCGTAGCCGGGCTTGTTTTCCTGCCGGGCGCGGCTGATGGCCAGCGCTTCGGGCTCGACGTCCTGGTTGATGGTGCTGCCTGATGCCGTGTAGGCGCGGTCGCCCACCGTGACCGGGGCGACCAGCGAGGTGTGGGAGCCGATGAACACGTCCTCGCCGATGACGGTCTTCGACTTGTTCACGCCATCGTAGTTGGAGGTGATGGTGCCAGCGCCGATATTGGTGCGGGCGCCGATCTCGGCATCGCCGAGATAGCTCAGGTGGCCGGCCTTCACGCCGTCGCCGAGCGTTGATTTCTTGACCTCGACGAAGTTGCCGAGGTGGACGTTCTCGCCCAGGGTGGCGCCGCCACGGATGCGGGCGAACGGGCCAATGCTGGCGCCCTGCCCGATCACAGCATCCTCGATGTCGCAGAAGGCGCGGATCTCGACGCCATCGCCGATCTTCACGCCAGGGCCGAAGACGACGTTGGGGAAGATGGTGACGTCGCGGCCGATCTCGGTGTCGTAGCTGAAGTAGACGCTGTCGGGGTCGCGCAGGGTGACGCCAGCGCGCATGAAATCGTCGCGGCGGAGCTGCTGGAACTGCGCTTCGGCCTGGGCGAGCTTGCGGCGATCATCGACGCCGATGACCTCGTTGGCGTCGGCCTCGACGAACTCGACGCGGCGGCCGTCGGCATTGGCGAGCTCGACGGCGTCAGTGAGGTAGAATTCGCCCTTGAGGTTGGCATTGCCGATGCGATCGATCACCGAGCGCAGGGTAGCGGCGCGAAAACCCATGATGCCGGAATTGCAGAGGCCGACCTGGCGTTCGGCCTCGGTGGCATCCTTGTGCTCGCGGATGGCGAGGAGGCGGCCGTTCTCGGTGAGCAAGCGGCCATAGCCGGTGGTATCGACGGGGCGGAAGCCGACGACGACGATGTCGGCGCCGGCATCGAGCCGCTCGGCGATGCCCGAGAGCGTCGCCTTCGAGACCAGCGGCGTATCGGCATAGAGCACGATGACGTGGCCGGCGGCATCCTTGTAGACCGCTTCGGCCTGGCGGACCGCATGGCCGGTGCCCTTGCGCTCATGCTGGGTAGCGAAGCTGGCGCTGGGGGCGATGCCGGCCACCATCTGTTGCACCGCGTCGTGGCCGGGGCCGATGACCACGGCAAGCGAGGTGCTGCCAGCGGCGACGGCGGTGCGGACGGCGTGGCCGACCATGGGCAGGCCGCCGACCTGGTGGAGGACCTTCGGGAGTGCCGATCGCATCCGGGTGCCTTCGCCGGCGGCAAGGATGATCGACAGCAGATCAGTCATTGATGGTGGCCCCTGGCACCTGAAGCATTCCGGCGCTCGCTTCGCGCCCACGCGTCGCGGAATCGCGGTTTCCCCTGCGTTTATGGCACCAAGATGTTGGGAATCCGATAACGCGGTTAGCCAGTGGTAAACTGCGTTGCCGATTCGTGGCCGATGGAGACCCCGCAAGTGAAGGCCGCCGACCAGTTCCGCTCCTCCGACGTCACCAAGTGGGGCATCACCGCCCTAGTCGTCTGGGGCATTGCGGTGCTGAGTGCAAACCTGAGCGGCCTGGTGCCGGCGGGCATCATGGCGTCGCTGCACGCCTCGCGGATCGAGGGCGCGACGATGAACCAGTTGCGCGCCCAAGTGGCGGCGCTGCAGGACGAAACGGCGCGCTCGAAGCGCGAGGCGAGCGAACTGCTGGCGCGTTTCAACATGAACGAGGATTCGACCAGTCTGGTGACCAAGCGGGTCGGCGCACTCGAAGCGAGCATCCCCAAGCTGGTGGAGCAACAACTGGCGAGCGCCAACATCCAGCGCGTCGATCCGACCGCGACGGGCTCAATCGAAGCGCCCATCACCTTCGAGGTCGACGGGGGCACGGTGGAAGTGCGACAGGTTCCGCTGACGCCGGGGTCGCCGGACGTGAAGTTCAAGGCAATGCCGCTGGCGGCGGCAATGCCGGACGAACTGGAGCCCAGCGGCTCGGCGATGGGCGTGGGCCTCGGCTTTCCGGTGGCGGCAGACGAAGCGGAGCCGGCGTGGCAGGCGATGCTGGCCGATGCGGGCACCATGCTGATGGGGCTCAAGCCGGTGCTGGCGGAAGCCGACGGCACGCCCAACAAGCTGATCATCGCCGGACCCATTACCGACAAGGCATCGGCGCTCGACCTGTGCAAGCGGCTGGACCTGCAGGGCATTCCCTGCCAGGCCCTGCCCTATGCCGGCGCGCCGCTGCCGCTGCTGAACTGACGCGGGGCCTTCGGCGGCCTGCCCCGCCCGCGATTGCGATTGACAGGCGGGGCACAATCCCTATGTTCCGCGCCGTTCCACCAAGGCCGCAACCGGCCGTTCGGGCGCCCGTAGCTCAGTGGTAGAGCATCCGACTTTTAATCGGATGGTCGATGGTTCGAATCCATCCGGGCGTACCACTGGAACCGTTCCCCCGACCGCGGCGCCAGTTTTGGGCAGCATTGTGCAAGGCAGGAGACGCCATGAGCCTATTCGACAAGGTTTCCAACGCCATCTCGCAGGGATCGGGGAAGGCAGTGACGTTCGTCGCGGCCTGCGGGCTGATCGTCGCCTGGGGCGTGTCGGGGCCGTTCTTCGGGTTTTCCGAGACGTGGCAACTGGTGGTGAACACGGCGACCACGGTCATCACCTTCCTCATGGTGTTCGTCCTGCAGCACACGCAGAACCGCGACGGCGAGGCGGTTCAGGCGAAGCTCGACGAGCTGATCCTGCACGTGAAGCACGCGGATAACAGGCTGATCGGAGCAGAGCGGCTGGACGTCAAGGAACTGCACAAGCTGCGCGAACTGATCGCGGCGCAGGTGGAGCGAGGCAGGCACAGGCTCGAGGAGATCGACGCCACCGCCTCGCGGCTCAAGGCGCGCCGAAGCGACGAATAAGTACTTCCCGCGCGCAACCATTTCGCCGCAGCGACACTTCTTTGTGAACCAAACGCGTCAAAGGAGTGTCGAATGAACGGCGTCATTTATCTCGTCGGCCTGGTTGTAGTGGTCCTGGCCATCCTGTCCTTCTTCGGTCTGCGTTGAGGTCGTCGGTTATGAGCGATCTTGCGCAAATGGACGTCGTCGTCTCGCCAGAGGCGGACGACAAGACGTCATATGTAGACTGGCCCGCGATCATTGCGGGTATCGTGCTGGCTTCGGCGATCTCGCTGGTGTTGCTCACCTTCGGGTCGGCGCTGGGGCTGAGCTTCATCAACTTCCGGGCCGGCGAAAACGTGCTGCCGATCTGGGTAGCGATTGCGGCGGCAAGCTGGCTGCTCTGGGTGCAGGTGTCGGCCTTCATGGCGGGTTCCTACCTCACGGGTCGGCTTCGCAAGCGGCACCACGATGCGACCGAGCATGAGTCGGACGTGCGTGATGGTGCGCATGGACTGATCGTCTGGGCCGGTGGCCTGGTAGTCGGTGCAATCATCGCGGCGGGCGGCGTTTCGGCGGTCGCGAATGCTGTCGGTTCGGCGGCATCGACGCTGACGACGGCCGCGTCCAACGTTGCGGACGATGCCGCGGCAATGGATCCGAGCGCCTACTTTGTCGATACGCTGTTCCGGCCGGGTGCCGATGCGGCTCCCGTGGCTCCGGGCACCGACACTTCGGCGCAGCGGGCAGAGGCCGGACGGATCGTGGCGCAGGGCGCCCTCGAAGGTTCTGTCTCCGAGGCCGACCGCGCATATCTGGGGCAGCTGGTGTCGCAGACGACAGGCATGCCGGCTGACCAGGCCAATGCCCGGGTCGGTGAGGTGATGACCGCGATCGACAACGCCAAGGCCGAGGCCGAGCAGGTTGCCGAGGATGCCCGGCGGACCGGTGTGCTCGCGGCCTTCCTAACGGCGGCTTCGCTGCTGGTCAGCGCTGCGGCAGCCTTCTGGGCGGCCCAGAAGGGCGGCAACCATCGCGACAAGGGGACTGCGTTCCCCGAAATGTTCCGGCGCTACTAAGGAGAACGCACCATGTTTCGCGCACTTGGACTGTGGATGCTGGGGATCCCGATCTGGCTGATCATCATCATCTTCCTGTTCATCAACTGAACAGCCGAGGCGGACCCCAGGGTCCGCCTCTTTCGTTTCAGGCAGCGCGACGGGGAGCAGCCCAGATGCGGCGCGGGGAGCCGCCCTCGTCGCTGACAAAGACTTCGGACCGGCGGTCCGCGTCCCCATAGGTAATGGCGATGCGGACCGCCTCGATCTGAGCCTCGTCGCGGGTCGTGAACGGGCCGTAGGCCTTGCCTTCGCAGTCGACCCACCACTGTCCCATACTGTAAATGACGATGAACCAGCAGGTTCGCATGTCCGCTCCCTTTCATGTTGCGAGGGGGCAACCGTGCCGCGTGGCAGAAGGTTGCGGTTCAGCGCCCCGCCGCGGTGCGTTCCGCACCGGTCAGCGGCGAGAACAGCCGGGCGATGCGTGCCGCACCGATCCCGTCGTCAAGGCACGCAAACGCTTCGGCGAAACACGGCTCGGGGCCGATATCGGCCTGGAGGCTGGCGATGGGTATATGAGTCTCGGCCTGCTGCCACGCCCGATCGGCAGAGAATGAATAGCTGACGATCAGCGTAAGGCGGCGACCCGGCAGGTCGGGCTGCAACTGTACGAGCAGATACGGGCATCGGGCCGCATGGCGCGCGAGGAAGCGGAGCTTCTGGCGCTCGAAGGCGGCGGTGATCTCGCCGACAGGACCGGCGGCTACGGGAAGTTGGATGGTCGGCTCTCGTCGCTTGCCAGACATCGGGTGGCTCCCGTCGGGTCTTCAGGAGCATTTCACGCTAGGTCGCCAGTATGGCTGGGCAACGGCTCAATTGGGGCGGAAGCGCGATGGGGGCAATTGTAACGAAATCGCAACCGGTCGCGGTTGGCGACGTTAGACGAACGAAGCGATGCGCCCGCGTGCCAACTGGCCGCGATGGAGAAGAGGAACAGGGCGATTTTGCCAGTTTCCCGCCCTGGCCAACGAAACGGCAGACGAGCCTCTCACCTGTCCGCGGCGTATCGCTTCACCCCCTCAGGCGGTCGTGACGACCAGGGCGCCGCGCCTGGTGGCGACGATGGTGTGCTCGAACTGCACGGTCGGCGCTGCAGGGTCGGCCCAAAGGGTGAAGCCGTCCTCAGGCTCGGCATCGATCGCGTAGCGGGCGCCCAGCGACAGGAAGGGCTCGACGGTGAAGACGAGGCCATCGGTGATGCGGCGGCGCTCCTTGCGATCGGGCCAGGTGGAAATTTCGCCTGGTTCGTCGTGCAGCGAGTTGCCGACGCCGTGGCTCGCGAGGTTCTCGATGAGGGTATAGCGGTGCTTCTTCGCAAAGGCGCCGATGGCGTTGCCGATATCGGCGAAGGCGCCGCCGGACTTGACCGCGCGGATGCCCTCCCACATGGCGCGCTTGCCGTCGCGGCAGAGCGCGGCGAGCTTCGGATCGGCGGTGGGCACGACGAAAGACGCGCCGGTGTCGGCGAAGACGCCGCTCAGCTCGGCCGAGACGTCGATGTTGACGAGGTCGCCCGCGGCGATGACGCGGCCGCCCGGGATGCCGTGGGCCACGACTTCGTTGACCGAGATGCAGGAAGCACCGGGAAACCCGTAGGTGATTTCGGGTGCCGAGCGGGCGCCGTGTTCGTCGAGGACCGCGCGGACGATGGCATCGAGCTCGGCGGTTGTGATGCCGGGGCGGAGCGCATCGGCGGCCTTGTCGCGGGCGATGGCGCAGACCCGGCCAATGGCCTTGAGGGCCTCGAGTTCGTCGTCGGTGGTAATGGTCATTTCGGCGTTTTGCGCCGGGTTTACGGCGGCGTCAACGGCGCCGCGGATACAAAAGTGCCGGCCCCGCCGGGAGAAACGCGGGGCCGGGCGTCGTGGTGGCGCCGGGTTAGCCGGCGGTCACCGCCGAGGTGGGTTCGGTGGACAGGTCGATCATGCTGTGACGGCCATCGTGACGGCCCTTGCCACGGCCACGCTCGTCACCGCGATCGTCGCGGCGGCTGGCGCGGTCGTCACCACGGTCATCGCCGCGCAGGCCGCGGTGCTGGCCGGCCAGCGGCAGCAATGCCGCCTTCTGGGTGTCGTCGAGGCTGTCGTAGAGCGCCTCGAAACTCGGCAGCACGGCATTGAGCGCTTCAAGCGAGGCGGTCTGGCGGATCTGGCGGTTCTTCATCATGGTCAAAGCATCCGGTCCGGTGCCGGTGGCGGCGGGCTGCACCATGGCACAGGCTTCGGCGAAGCTGGTCTGCGCGGTCAGCGCGGCGGCCTTGTAGTCATCGAACAGCGGCTGCTGCTCGTTGGTGAGCTTCAGCTGGGTGGCGAGATCGCCTAGCCGGGTCTCGAGGCGGGTAGCGCCGTCGGTGCTGCAGATCAGGCCGGCAATGCCACCACGCTTGTCGGCGCGATGTTCAGCGCGATGCTCGCCGCGACGCTCACCCCTGGCACCGGCGGGACGCTGGCCACCATTGTCGTCGGCCTGGGCCATCGGGGGCGCATCGGCGGGGGCGCCCACATCCTGGGCGAAAACGGTCGGGGCGAGCAGCGTCAGGCTCATGAGCCCGGCGAAGCCGGTGGCAAGAAGCAGGCGGGGCGACATGGTCATTGTAGTCTTCCTCTGTGCTGGCCGGCTTGGGCAGGCCGGCTCTTTCGCTGCGGTGTCGCTGCGATGTGAGTGCAACTAACCATTCGAAGCTGTCGGCGACCTTGCGGGGTAGAGGATTTTTCGTAAGCCTCGCGACAGGTTGGCGGGACCGTGCGCCCCGTCATCCGGGCTGAACCAGCGTTCTGCAGCCTGCTGCGGCACTGGCCAAGGGAGTTGAGGAAGGCGCTATCCGATGGCGTTGACGACTGCCCGTTTCTGTGGCCCTTGAGCGTCCGGGGGGCACGTCCGTTCATGCCATCGTTCTTCTTTCATGAGCTGTTTTCCGATCCTTTCGTCTTTGTGGTGCCGGTAGGCTGGGATTTTTTCCATGGCCTTGCGCATTGCCGCGAGCGGGCCGGTGGACGTCCATTTCACGTGGTGATGCCGACCCAGTGGGACGTGACCGCCACGCGCGAGGAATATGCCCGCATCTGGACCAAGACCCGGCATATCTGTCCGGAGGCCACGATGCTGTGGCTCGTTCCCCGGCACAGCGATGCCGAGCTGCTTGCGAGCATGGGTATCGATGTCATGCACTGCCACAAGAACGCGTTTCTCGACGAAACGATCTTCCGGCCCGACAAGAACGCGACCAAGCGCTACAGCGCGGCTTTCAGTGCCAACTCCGCTGCCTTCAAGCGGCACGAACTGGCGTGGGGCGTCGAGCGTCTGGCGCTCGTGACCTACATCTTCCCTGGGGCAGAGAGCCTTGAGCTGGTGAAGGGGTACCGTGATCTCGCTTACAGCAACTACGACCGCGAAACGAACACCATGACCTCGCTCTCTGCCAACGGGGTCGCCGCGGTGCTGACACAGGCGCAGTGCGGCCTGATGCTCTCGCAGGTGGAAGGTGGCAACTACGCTTCGGCCGAGTACATGCTTTGCGGCCTGCCGGTGATAACCACACCGTCAACCGGCGGTCGGCATGAGCTTTGGGATTCCCGCCAGGTCCGGGTGGTTGCGCCGACGCCGGCGGCAGTCGAAGCGGGTGTCGCTCAGTGCCTCGACTGGCCAGTCGATCCGGAAGAACTGCACGCGCTGGCGCTCGCAAAGGCCATACCCCACCGTCGCCGCCTGCTGGACTGGCTGAGCCGTGTGATCGAACGCGATGCGCACGCAATGGCGAACGCCAATGCGTGGCTGCCGAGCTTCCGCGACAAGCTGCGCGCGCTTCATCAGGCCAGCCCGGCGTGACGGGGGAACGGGCAATCCCGTAATACTGAACGAAGCACGCGAGGGCGCGGCATGTCGACAGCATTCATTATCGATCCGCCGCTTCGCAATTCGGCGGGGCACCACCGCGCACTCGCATCCGGTTGGGGCGCGGCGGCGCACGAGAATGGCTATGACGTCCAGATCCTTGCGCACGAGGACTGGCCATCCGATAGCCTAGACGGCTTTGAGGCAAAGCGGGTGTTCAGCGGCGAGTACTATTCGGTTGCCAGTGACCGTGACTTGCCGCTCGCGACGCAGTTGCGCCTCCGGCAGACTGCGTTCCGTGACACCTTGGCCAAGCCGCTCCGCGGCATAAGCCGTGACGACGTGCTCGTGCTCACTTATCCCACTGCCTATACGATGAACGGTGTAGCCGCCTGGGCCGCCGGGTTGCCGGAGGAGCGTCGACCGAGTCTGCTCGTCTGGCTGCTCTACGGCCCTACCGACGATGAGTTTTCGACAGCAATGAACTCGACCGACATCGCCATTGCCGCCTATGACCGGCTGCGGCGCCTGTTCGGCGACCGGGTGACCTTTCTCGCTTCTACCCAAGTCATCGCGGCAGAATGCCGTCGCCTGGGCGCGGGTGACTTTTCGGTCCTTCCGTTTGTCGCATTGCGCGCCCCAATGTCGCCGCTTCCCACTGGCGCGGTTGCGTCGGCGCCACTGCTCGGCGTCGTGGGCGACATCCAGCCGCAGAAGGGCTCGGGCTACATCGCCGCGATCGCTGGGGCCATCGAGCAGCAGGGCCTCGCGGCTCGCTGGCTTGTAGCAGGCTCCGCACGCTATGCCCCGACAACCGATCGCGACGCGCTGGAAAGGCTGGCCAAGCGCGATGGCGGTCGGTTTGCGCTCGAACTGCAGCCCGACGGTCTGGAGGACTATGACGGTACCCTGCGCACCCTCGATCTCGTCGTGCTGCCCTATTCGCCTCAGCACTACGCGACGCGCGGTTCCGGCGTCGCCGAGGAAGCGGCATTTCTGGGCGTGCCGATTGTTGCCCCATCAGTCATTGCAAAGGACAGGCCCGGCACTGTTGCATTCGAGGACTGGACCGCGGAGGCGATCTCGGCAGCCGTGGCCGAGGCGATACGCAGGCTGCCGGAACTGACCGAAGCGGCGCGAAGCGCGGCCCGCCTGCAGGCCTCGACGCTAACCCGGGAGCGCATGGCGCTGCTTTTGAGGCTGTTTCCTTCGCCCCGGTCCGAACCGGTTGCGGCCGCATCTCCGGGTGAACAGTTGCCGCTGGTCGACGTGGTGGTGACACTGCACAACTATCGGCGGTTTGTCCGGCAGTGCCTCGATTCGGTGGCTCGGCAAACCTATCCGAACTGGCGCTGCATCGTTGTCGACGATGCGTCGACGGACCTGTCGTTTGCCGAGGGGCGCGCCCTGGTCGAGAGCCTGGGGCCACGGTTCACCTACGAGCGGCATACGACCGCCCAGGGGCAGTTGCGTGCCGTCGCCACAGGAGTGTCGCTTGGGTCGGGGCAGTTCGTGGCGATGCTCGATGCGGACGACTATCTCGACGAGCACGCGCTCGACCACCATATCGCGTGGCACCTGAACAGCGTCGATCCGGTGGCGTTGACCTCGGGCGCCCTCGCGGTGATCGACACCGAGGGGACGCGGGTCGCCTCCACCCTCGACAACCACACCTGGATGAAAGACGACGCGGCCGTGCCGCTGACCAGCGACAAGGCGTTCGCCCGTCCGGGGGCTCCGAAGGCGCCCGGGACGGCAATGCTGTTCAACCCGGCAGAGACGGTGCCCGGGGCCTGGTTCTGGAACCCCACTTCCACGATGGTCCTGCGAAGGTCGGTGGTGGAACTGATCATGCCCGAAGAGGGCGAGGTCGGGCGGTACGCGGCCGACACCTATCTGGCTCTGATCGGACACGCCGTGGGTGGTTCGGTGTGCTTTTCTTCCACCGTGGCCTCCTATCGCCGTCACGGTGACAACGGCTATTCGAACGCCCCGGTTGTCGGTACCGGCACGCTGCCGGTTCGCGAAATCTCTTCCAACTGGCCGACGGTCTCCGCAATCTTCAGCCGGCACTTGCGGGCGCGGATGCCGCTGTTCGAGCGCAATGTGGCGCGCCACCAAATCGAGCGGCTGCTGGCATTGACGGACGGAACGGGCCAGTCGCGACCCTTTAGTCCCCAGACGCGGTTCGACGAGAGCGGACAAATGCTGTCCGGGGCTGCTGCCGTCGATGCGATGACGTATCCGAGGCTCCTGGCGTATACTGCAGGGCGCATCTGGCGCGGCAGTACGCGCCGCCTGCTGCTTCGTCGGCCGACGGCGAACCTCGGGGGCGCCGACACGCTGTCGATCCGGGACCTCGCTCGCCAAGTCATCCAGCGCACGCGTCGCGGTCTCGACCGCCGGGTCCGGCGCTGACACGCACCCGGCTCGTCGGCGACCTTGCGGGGCAGCGGATTTTTCGTAAGCCTCGCGACAGGTTGGTGGGCTAGAACCCTCGGGCAAAGGGGCCTTTTGTGCGCATTCTGCTGATCGAGGATGACTATGTGCTGGGCGAGGCGATCCGCGACCAGGTGGCTGCCGACGGACATGGCGTCGACTGGATGCAGCGGCTCGACGAAGCGCGGGCGGCGCTCGATACCGTATCGTACGGCCTGATCCTGCTCGACCTCAACCTGCCGGACGGGCGCGGGCTCGACCTGCTGAAGTCGTTGCGGAAGGCCGGCAACCCGGTGCCGGTGATCATCACCACGGCGCAGGACCAGATCGCGGTGCGGATCGAGGGGCTGAATGCGGGCGCCGACGACTACCTGATCAAGCCGTTCGACCTCGACGAAATGAGCGCGCGGGTGGCCGCAGTGGCGCGGCGCTATGCCGGGATTTCGGCGCCGCAGCTGCTGGTGGGCGAGGCGAGCGTCAACCTCGCGACCAAGGCCGTGACGATCGGCGGCAAGCCGATCAGCGTGACGGCGCGCGAGTGGGCGGTGCTGGAACGGCTGCTGGGCCGGCGCGGCGGCATCGTGACCAAATCCGAAATCGAAGACTCGCTCTATCCCTTCGGGGCCGAGATCGATGGCAACGCGGTGGAGGTCTATGTGAGCCGCCTGCGCAAGAAATTGGGGGCGAGCATCATCACCACGGTGCGCGGGCTCGGCTACAGGATCGAGACATGAGGCGGAGGTCGATCGCGCTGCAGCTGGCGGTGTGGCTGAGCGCCGGGATGCTGGTGTTCTGGCTGGGCGGCGCGGTGATTTCGACGGCGGTGCTGCGCAGCAAGCTCGAAGACGCGTTCGACGAGACGCTGCGGCAGAGCGCCATCCGGCTGCTGCCGCTCGCCAATCGTGAGGTCGACGACAACGGCCGGATCCGTGGGCCCGTGCCGCGGCTGCTGCGTGAGGACAATCGCGGGCGCGGCAGGCGCACCGAGGGCGCCACGGTTCCGGGACAGCCGCCGCTGGCGATCGAATCGTTCACCTACCTGGTGTTCGACGAAGACGGAAACATCCGGGTGCGCGCCGACGATGCCCCAGCGGCGCTCCCTGCCCTGACCGCGGCCAACGGCTTCCTGTTCGTCGACGGGCAGCGGGCGTTCAAATCCACCGACCGGCGCAACGGCACAGGCATCCTCGTGCTCGAGACCACCAATGCTCGCCGCGAGGCGCTGTGGGGGGCTGTGGCGGGCCTGTTGTGGCCGCTGGCGGCATTGCTGCCTCTGGTGGGGCTCGGCATCTGGCAGGCGGTGCGGATCGCGATGATGCCGGTGCAGCGGCTGAGCCGGGACGTGGCGCTGCGCAGCGGGGCGAACCTGTCGCCGCTCAACGACGACGACCAGCCGGTTGAACTGGCGCCGATCGCGCGGGAGATCGAGGGCCTGCTCGGGCGGCTGCGGGCGGCAATGGAGGCGGAGCGGACGTTTGCGGCAAGCAGCGCGCACGAGCTGCGCACGCCGATTGCCGGCGCGCTGGCGCAGACGCAGCGGCTGGCGCGGGAGCTGGGTGACCATGCCTCGGCGCCACGGCTCAGGGAGATCGAAAACTCGCTGCGCGGGCTCTCGGAGCTGTCGGAGAAGCTGCTGCAGCTGTCGCGGCTCGAGGCGGGGTTCGCCCGATCGGAGACGGCGATTGATCTTGACCCGGTGCTGGAGCTGGTAATCCGCGACTTTGGCGCACAATCGAGCACCGCCGGGCGTGTGCGGTTCCAGCGGCATGGCGAGGTGCGGCTGATCCAGAAGATCAACCCCGATGCGTTCGCGATCGCGGTGCGCAACCTGATCCAGAACGCCCTGATCCATGGCGCGGCCGATGGGACGGTGTTTGTCGAGGCAGGGCCCGGGGCGGGCATCAGGGTGCGCAACCATGGGCCGGTGGTGGCGCCCGAAGTGATGGCGCGACTGACGGAGCGGTTTTCGCGCGGCACGACGCGGGCCAGCGGCACCGGGCTCGGGCTGGCTGTGGTGGCAACGATCATGGCGCAGACGGGCGGGACGCTGCGGCTGAACTCGCCGGCCGAGGGTTTTGGCGACGGGTTCGAGGCAGTGCTGGACTTCGGAACGGCGGATTAGGCGTGTTGCCTGTGCTGCCCCCTCCACCACGCTTTGCGTGATCCTCCCCCGCTGCGCGGTGGAGGATCACCGAGAGCTGGGCGCCCTATCCCCTAAGTCGGCGTCAGCCTTTCAGCTTCAGATAAGCGTTGACGAGGCCGACGGTGGAGCTGTCGTGGCCGGCGGCGGGTTTTTCGCCCTGCACTTCGGGCAGGATGGCCTTGGCGAGCTGCTTGCCGAGCTCGACGCCCCACTGGTCGAAGCTGTTGACGCCCCAGATGGCACCCTGAACGAAAACCTTGTGCTCATAGAGCGCGACGAGGCTGCCGAGGCGTTCGGGGGTCAGCTTGGGGTACATGAGGACGTTGCTCGGGCGGTTGCCGGGGAACATCTTGTGCGGGGTGAGCGACTTGATCTTCTTCTTGTCGAGACCCTGGGCGGTGAGTTCGGCGACGACCTCGTCCTTCGTCTTGCCGAGCATCAGCGCTTCGGCCTGGGCGAGGACGTTGGCGACGAGCTTGTCGTGATGCGGCGGCAGCGCTTCATGCGGCTGGGCGGCGACGAGGAAATCGACCGGGATGACCGAGGTGCCCTGGTGGATCAACTGGTAGAAGGCGTGCTGGCCGTTGGTGCCGGGCTCGCCCCAGACGATGGGACCGGTGGGGTAGTCGACCGGCTTGCCGGAGAGGTTCACCGACTTGCCGTTGCTCTCCATGTCCTGCTGCTGCAGATATGCGGCGAAGCGGGAGAGGCGCTGGTCATAGGGGAGGACAGCGTGCGTCGCGAAACCCCAGGCGTTGCGGTACCAGACGCCGAGCAAGGCCATGATGACCGGCAGGTTGTTTTCCAGCTTCGTGTTGAGGAAGTGCTGGTCCATCTCGTAGGCGCCGCGCAGGAACGCCTCGAAGTTCTCGTAGCCGACGGCGATGGCGACCGGCAGGCCGATGGCGGACCATACCGAGTAGCGGCCGCCGACCCAGTCCCAGAAGCCGAAGATGCGGTCGGACTTGATGCCGAAATCGGCGCAGGCCTTGAGGTTGGTGGAGAGCGCCGCGAAATGGTCGGAGACGGCGGCTTCGCCCAGCGCACTCGCGATCCACGCGCGGCCGGTGGCGGCATTGGTCATCGTCTCGTCGGTGGTGAAGGTCTTCGACGCGACGATGAACATGGTGCGCTTGGGGTCGAGGCCCCGGAGCGTGTCGTGGATGTGGGCGCCATCGACGTTGGAGACGTAGTGGACGCGGAGGTCGGGGCGCGTGTAGGGGGCGAGCGCGAGGGTGACCATGGCGGGCCCGAGGTCGGAGCCGCCGATGCCGATGTTGACGACATCGGTGAAGGTTTCGCCGGTGGCGCCCTTGATGGTGCCATCGCGAACCTGATCGGAGAAGGCCCGCATGGCGGCGAGCACGGCGCGGACGTCGGGCATCACGTCCTTGCCGTCGACCACGACCGGCTGATCGCCGAAATAGCGCAACGCCATGTGCTGGACGGCGCGATCCTCGGTGACGTTGATATGCTCGCCGGCCCACATGGCGTCGCGGCGCTCCTCGACGCCGGCGAAGCGGGCGAGCTCGAACAGCGCGGCCATGGCCTTTTCGTCGATGCGGTTCTTGGAATAGTCGAGCAGCAGGTCGCCGGCGTGGGCCGAGAAGGTGTTGAAGCGGTCGGGATCGGCCGCGAACAGCTCGCGCATGGTGGTCTCGTCGAGACGCTTGCGAGACTTCATCAGCGGATTGAGCAGGGACTTTTTCGGGCTGGCCATGACGCTGGTCTCCAAATTACGGGGCCGGGATATCGCCGGCCGCCCACATTGCCCGGGTTCGTGCCGCATAATCGGCGAAGGTGCCAGCCTCGATCGCGTGGCGGGCGCCGATGCAGAGCTGCTGGTAGTAGTGCAGGTTGATCTGGCTGAGGATCATGGCGCCCAGCATTTCCTCGGTGCGGATCAGGTGGTGCAGATAGGCGCGGCTGAAGCGGCGGCAGTTGGGGTTGGGCGACTCTTCGTCGAGGGGACGCGGGTCGTCCTTATGCCGGGCGTTCTTCAGGTTGATGACGCCGAAGCGGGAATTGGCGTGGCCGTGGCGGCCGGCGCGGGTGGGATGGACGCAATCGAACATGTCGACGCCTCGCTCGATGCCGCCGAGGATGTCGTCGGGCTTGCCGACGCCCATCAGATAGCGCGGCTTGTCGGTGGGGAGCTCGGGCGTGATCTCGCCGAGGACCCGGAACATCACCTCCTGCGGCTCGCCGACGGCAAGGCCGCCGATCGAGTAGCCGGAAAAGCCGATGGACTTGAGGCCCGCGGCGGAGCGGGCGCGGAGCTCGGCGTTGTCGCCACCCTGCACGATGCCGTGGAGCGAGCGGGCCGGCTGGTTGCCGAAGGCGGTCTTGCTGCGGTCGGCCCAACGCAGCGACAGCTCCATGGCACGCTCCATCTCCTTGTACTCGGAGGGGAGCGGGATGCACTCGTCGAGCTGCATGATGATGTCGCTGTCGAGCAGGGTCTGGATTTCGATCGAGCGCTCGGGGGTGAGCTCGTAGGCGGCGCCGTCGATGTGGCTGCGGAAGGTGACGCCGTGCTCGTTGAGCTTGCGCAGCTTGGCCAGCGACATGACCTGGAAGCCGCCGGAATCGGTGAGGATGGGGCGCTGCCAGTCCATGAAGTCATGCAGGCCGCCCAGCGCCGCGACGCGCTCGGCGCCGGGGCGAAGCATCAGGTGGTAGGTGTTACCCAGCAGGATATCGGCCCCGGTGTCACGCACCTGCTCGGGGTACATGGCCTTGACCGTGCCGACGGTGCCCACCGGCATGAAGGCGGGGGTGTTGACCTCACCGCGCCAGGTGTCGATACGCCCGGCGCGGGCCATCCCATCGGTGGCGGTGAGGGTGAAGGCGAACGGGGAGCGATCGGCGGGGGGTGTCGAGCTGGCGGTCATGGGGGCGGGTTTTAGTGTGCCCGCCCGCCGATGTCATCAGGCACGAATGGCTTCGAGCACCCTGAGAGCCGCCTCGTAGTCGACGCGCTTCTTCGCGCGGCGGGTGGTGGCTTCGTCGACGGCGCCCCAGAGGCGGATGTTGTGGTCTTCGTCGACGTGGGCGGCGGCCCAGACTTCGTCGGGGGTCAGCAGGCGCTCGCGGTGGGCGATGACGAGGAGGCCAGAGCCGGTGATGCCGACGAGGGAGACCATGGCGACGGATTCGATGAGGCCAATATCGGCCACTGCACCGGTGAGGCGGTCGAGCGTGGGCTTCGGCTGGGGCTGGTGGATGATGCCGACGGTAGGCTGGAAGCCGATGCCGAAATGGCGGGCGAGCTTCACCAGCGCGGCGTCCCAGTGCTTTTCCTGTTCGTCGACGAGGCTTTGCGGGCTGTCGGCGCGGTAGAGCAGCAGGTCGTTGGCGGCGTATTTCACCACTTCGGCGCGCAACGCCGGGACGCGGTCGTCGCCGGCCTCGATGGCCGAGTTGATCAGGCGGACCGTGGGCATGTGCTCGGGGTCGATCATCTCCCCCTGCCTCGCCCACTCGGCCGCCATGGTTTCGGCGATCGGGCGGTGCGGGACGATCACCGGCTTCTGGCCGGGAGTGCGCGGGGTCTTGCCGTCGAGGGTGACGGCAAAACCGTCGCCGACGGAGCCGACGCCGACTTCCTTGTAGAAGCGGCGGGGGAGGTTTTCCTTCAGCTGGCGCTGGGCCCGGCCGTAGCCATCGTCGCGGTGCTGGTGGGCGTCTTCGAGAAACTCGCGCAACGGACTGAGTACCTTCTATTCGAGGACGCGGGCGATGGCGGCGTCCAGCTCCGAATAATTATCGATCAGTGCCCCTGCCCCGGCGGCCAGCAGATCGGTCGTCGCATGGTAGCCCCAGCTGACGCCGACGGAACGGCAGCCTGCCGAGCGGGCCAGTTCCATGTCATATGTGGTGTCGCCGACCATCACGGTAGAGGCAGGATCGATGCCGGTTTCGGCCATGGCGCGGAGCAGCATGCCGGGGTGCGGCTTGCTCGGGTTGTGGTCGGGCGTCTGCAGGGTGACGAAGTGGCCGGCGAGGCCGTGGTTGCCGAGGATGCGGGTGACGCCGGATAGGCCCTTGCCGGTGGCGACGCCGAGGATCGTGTCGGGCGCGTGCTTCAGCCGCTCGAGCGCATCGCGGGCGCCCGGATAGAGCGGCTCGCGGTCCATGTCGTGCTCGAGCGCCGCCTTGTAGAACGCCTTGTACTGGCCGACGAGGCCTTCGACGAGAGCGACGTCATCGGTGTTCGCAAGCTTACCGACGGCAACCGGCAGCGACAGGCCGATGATGTCGCGTACCGCCGCTGGCGATGGAGGCGGCAGGCCGAGGGAGGCGAACGCCGCGCCCATGTGCTCGGAGATGAGCGCCTGGGTGTCGATCAGCGTGCCATCCATATCGAACATGATGAGGCGCATGGCGGTCATTCTTCCGGGTCGATGTCCTGCACGTCGAAGCGGTCGGCATCGAAGCCCAGAACGTCGAAGGTCGCCTGCATGTGCGGCGGCAGCGGGGCGGAGATATCGAGGATATGCCCGGAGCGCAGCGGCAGCGCGATGCGGCGGGCATGGAGGTGGAGGCCCTTGGAGATCTCGTCGGGCACCGTGTAGTTGGCGATGTTGAAGTAGCGCGGGTCGCCCATAATAGGGTTGTTCAGCTGCGCCATGTGGACGCGCAGCTGGTGGGTGCGGCCGGTGACGGGCTTGAGCGTGACCCAGGCGAAGCGGCGGGCGGCGGTGTCGGTGGTCGAGTAGTAGGACTTGGAGTGCACGGCGCCGGGGGTGCCGTGCGGCACGACCATCATCTGCTCGCCCTCGCCCATCGGCTGCTTGGCGAGGAAGCACGAGATGGAACCCTGCTTGGGCTGCGGGTTGCCGAAGACGACGGCCCAGTAGATCTTGCGCGTCTGGTGCGAGGAGAACATGTCGCCGAAATGCGCGGCGGATGCCTTGGTCTTGGCGACGACGAGGCAGCCCGAGGTATCGCGGTCTAGCCGGTGGACGAGCCGTGGCGACTCGCCCTTCTTGTTGAGGAGGCTCTTGAGCATCGAATCGACGCTGCGCTTGACGCCGCTGCCGCCCTGGCTGGCGAGGCCATGGGGCTTGTTGAAGACATAGAGTTCGTCGTCCTCGTAGAGGATGACTTCGCGCAGGGCATCGGCGTCGCGGGAGTTGATCGCTTCGGGGTCGCGCGGCGGGGCGGCATCGAGCGGCGGAATGCGGACCAGCTGGCCGGTTACGAGGCGGGTGCTGGACTGGACGCGGCCGGAATCTACGCGGATCTGGCCCGAGCGCAGCAGCTTTTGCAGGTGGCCGAAGGTGACCTGCGGGAAATGCGTCTGGAACCAGCGGTCGAGCCGCATGCCATCCTCGTCGCGGGCGACGTATTGCTGACGGACGCCGCTCATGCCAGCACCCGGATGGCCGACATGCCAAGCCACAGGCCGGCAAGGCTGAGGACAACCGACCCCACGATGTAGGCCGTGGCGAGCAGGAAATCACCGCGCTCAATCAGCGTGATGGCGTCGAGCGAGAAGCTCGAGAAGGTGGTGAAGCCGCCGAAGATGCCGACCGCAACGAAGAGACGAATCTCGTTCTGGTACTGCGGGGTGGTCTTGGCGAGCACGCCAATGAGCACGCCCATGGCCAGCGAGCCGGTGACGTTGATGAGGGTGGTCGCGAGCGGGAAGCCGCTGGCGGACGCGGGGACGGCGGTGCCGACGCTGTAGCGCGCAATGGCGCCAAGCGCGCCGCCGAGGCCGACGAGGAGATAAGGGTTCATGGTCGTGTAATACGGGCGAAGCTCGGACGTGACTAGTGGTTCGTTTAAAGGCGCGGGAAACTTACCCTCCGCCGTCAGTCCTTGCCCTCTTCCTCGGCGCGGCGCTGGTTGCGGCGGGTGGCCCAGTAGTCGAGGCGCTTGATGACTTCGCGTTCGAAGCCGCGTTCGTTCGGCTTGTAGAACTCGGGGCGGCGGTCTCCGGCCATCTGGTCGGGGAAGAACTCCTGGCCGGAGAAGGCGTCGGGCCAGTCGTGGTCGTAGCGGTAGCCCTTGTTGTAGCCGAGTTCCTTCATCAGCTTGGTCGGGGCGTTGAGGATGTGCTTTGGCGGAGCCAGGGAACCGGTCTGCATGGCGAGCGCCTTGGCGCTGGCGAAGGCGACGTGGGCGGCGTTGGATTTCGGGGCGGTGGCGACGTAGGCGATGGCCTGCGCCATGAAGAGCTCACCTTCCGGCAGGCCGGTGCGCTCGAAGGCGTTCCAGGCGGTGATGACCTGCACAAGGGCTTGCGGATCGGCCATGCCGACATCCTCGGAGGCGGCGCAGGCGAGGCGGCGGAAGATGGTGCCGGGGTCCTCGCCGCCGACCAGCATGCGCTGCGCCCAGTACATGGCGGCCTGCACATCGGAGCCGCGGAGGCTTTTGTGGAAGCAGCTGAGCATGTTGTAATGCTCCTCCTGCCCCTTGTCGTAGACGGGCGCGCGCTTCTGGACGGTTTCGGCGAGGCCGGCGACGTCGAGGCTGGTGCCCTCGGGGAGGGCGAAGAGTTCCTCGGCGAGGCCGATGAGGTAGCGGCCGTCACCGTCGGCCATCTCGAGCATGGCGTCGCGGGCGTCGTCGCTGATGGGCAGGGTCTTGCCGACGTGGGCTTCGGCGCGCTCGGCAAGGATGGCGAGGTCGGGCTTCTCGAAACGGCGGAGGGTGTAGACCTTGGCGCGCGACAGCAGCGCCGCGACCATCGAGAAGCTTGGGTTCTCGGTGGTGGCGCCGATCAGGATGATGGTGCCGTCCTCGACGTGTGGCAGCAGCGCATCCTGGGTGTTGCGGTTGAAGCGGTGCAGCTCGTCGACGAACATCACTGTCTGTCGCCCTGCCCCGGCGCGCAGCGCCTTGGCGTCGGCGATGACTTTCCTGAGGTCGGCGACGCCGGAGAGCACCGCACTCAGCTGGACGAAGTCGAGGCCGACTTCCTTGGCGACCAGCCGGGCGATGGTGGTCTTGCCGACGCCCGGCGGGCCCCAGAGGATGAAGGACGAGACGCGGCCGGCCGCCACCATGCGGCCGATCGGGCCGGAAGGGCCGAGCAGGTGGTCCTGCCCGATGACGTCGCTCAGGTGCTGGGGGCGCAGCGCCTCGGCGAGCGGGCGCGGGGCGGCATCATCGAACAGGGAATCCATCCTCAACCACTTACCTCAGCGCGGATGGTCCGGCCACCGCGTTGCAGCACGACACGCCAGAGGCCGGGTCGGCCGGCAGCGGCCCTGGCGAAGGCCTCGGCGGTGTCGGTGCGGTTGCCGTTGAGGCTGACGATCAGGTCGCCCACGCGCAGACCCATGTCGTCGGCGGGCGAGCCGGGCTCGACGGCGCGGACGAGGACTCCGATGGCGTCGAACGGCAGGCCGAGTTCCTGCGCTACGGCTGGGGTCACCGTCTCGGCAGTGGTGCCGGAGAAGCGGGTGTTGCCGGTGACGGTGACGGGCTGGCCTGCATCGGGCGGCGCGCTCAGGGTGATCGTCTTGTCCTCGGTGCGGCCATCGCGGAAGAAGCGGACGGCGGCGGTGGCGCCGATGGCCTTGGTGGCGAGGCGGAAGTCGAAGGCACTTGGCTGCTCGATGTCGAAGCCATCGACGGCGAGGATCACATCACCATCGCGGAAGCCGGACTGATCCGCGGGACCGCCCCGGGCGATCTCGGCGATCAGGGCACCGCGCGGGCGACCGAGGCCGAGGCTGTCGGCGAGATCGGCGGTGACGGCCTGCAGGCGGGCGCCGAACCAGGGGCGAACGAGCGCGCCGCCGGCGATGCCGGTTTCGGCGACGAGCTTGGCCATGTTGGCGGGTATGGCGAAGCCGATGCCGACCGAGCCTCCGGAGCGCGAGACGATGGCGGTGTTGATGCCGATGAGGCGGCCGTTGAGATCGACTAGGGCGCCGCCCGAATTGCCGGGGTTGATGGCGGCGTCGGTCTGGATGAAGAACTCGTAGTTGTCGCTTTCGACCCCGGTGCGGGCGAGCGCCGAGACGATGCCTGAGGTGACGGTCTGGCCGACGCCGAACGGGTTGCCGATGGCGAGGACGAGGTCGCCCACTTCGAGCGTATCGGAATCGGCGAAATCGAGCGCGGGGAAAGTGACGCCCTTGGGGTCCTTCACCCGCAGCACGGCAAGGTCGGTCTTGGGATCATCGAGGATGAGATCGACCGGGTATTCCTGGCCGTCGGTGGTGGAGACCCGGATGTCGTTGGCGCCGGCGATGACGTGGTGGTTGGTGAGGATGACGCCACCCGCATCGACGATGACGCCCGAGCCGAGCGACTGCGATTCCTGCTGGCGGCGCTCCGAGAACGGCGAACCGCGGCCGAAAAAGCGCTGGAAGAACGGGTCGTCGCGGAACGGCGAGGTGGCGCGCTGGCTGATGGTGGTGGCGTAGACGTTGACCACGGAGGGCGTGACCGACTTCACCACCGGCGCAAAGCTCATCTGCATCTCGGTGCGGGTAGCCGGCACCTGCCGGGTCTCGGCGGCCGCTTCCTGGGCCTGCGCAGCGACAGGGGGCGCGTCCGGGCGAACGAACATCGGGGCCAGGTACAGCGCCCCGGCGATCACGGCTGCGGAACCTGCGGCAGCCAACCAGAATTTGCTTGTCGACATAGCTTCGGAATCCCTGACCATACCTATGGCAGGCACCCGAAAAGCGCCGCGAATCTCGTGCCTTTTGGGTGCTGGGCTTACAGTTTGGTAATCGGAGAAATATGACGTTGCGCGCGGGGTCGCCAGCCCCTATACGCAGCGCTCGTTTTTCGGAGCGCCTCCCGCCTTCTACCCCTCCAAGACCCCTAGAAAGGTTAGCCGCCAATGTCTGAGCCAACCACGGTCTACGCCAACACCTCGCAGCTTATCGCCCAGGTCGAACCGGATTTTCCGAGCTTCCTGTACTCGAAAAAGGAGCTGCACCGGGCCACGAAGGTGTTCAAGAAGGGGTTCGACGGGCTCCTGACCTATGCGGTCAAGTGCAACCCGTCGCCGCACATCATCAAGCAGCTGCACGAAGAGGGGCTCAAGGCCTTCGACGTCGCCAGCAATACCGAGATGGAACTGGTGCGCGACCATGCGCCCGGCGCCGCGATGCACTACAACAACCCGATCAAGAACAAGCGCGAGATCGAGCGCGCCTACAACGAGTTCGGCGTCCGCTCGTTCACCATCGACCACCCGCAGCAGCTCGACCAGCTCGCCGCGGTGGTGACGCCCTCGCGCGACATCGAGGTGACGACGCGCTTCAAGGCCGGCAAGGCGCTGAAGAGTTACGATTTCGGGATCAAGTTCGGCGTGATGCAGGACGGTGCGGCCGAGATCGTGCGGCTGGTCGACCAGATGGGCTTCACGCCGTCGCTCTGCTTCCATGTGGGGTCGCAGTGCGAGGACGTATACGCCTACGAGCGGCATATCGCGGCGGCCGCGAAGATCGCCGAGGAGAGCGGGATCACGCTCAAGCGGCTGAACATCGGTGGCGGCTACCCTGCCCCGTATCCGACGTCGGAAGCCCCGCCGATGGACTACTATTTCGAGACCATCGAGCAGGCGGTTAAGGACAATTTCGGCGGCCACAAGCCGGAGCTGATCATCGAGCCGGGCCGGGCGCTCGTCACTTCGTCGACGTCGCTGCTGCTGCGGGTGAAGCATCAGCGCGGCGGGCAGTCGGTGTACCTGAACGACGGCGCCTACGGGTCGCTGATGGAGGTGAAGTTCATGCACTTCACGCCGCCGAGCCGGGTGTGGCGCGGTCCGCGTATCCACGATAATGACGGCGACTTCTCGGACTTCACCGTGTGGGGCCCGACCTGCGACAGCTACGACGTGCTGCCCCAGACCTTTACCCTGCCGTCGGACGTGGACGAAGACGACTGGGTGGAGTTCGGCCTGATGGGTGCCTATACCCAGGCTTCGCTGACGCCGTTCAACGGCTTCGACCGCCGTGACCAGTACTCGGTCGAGGACGTGTATACGGGCAAGGACATGCAGCCGGCGGAGTGATCCGGCGCAGTTAACTGATCGGGGCCATCCTGCGGGGTGGCCCTTTTTCGTCTCTGGCTATGGGAATGGAGGGGGAGATGGGGGAGTTTCTGCCACTAGCAGCGCTGGGGCCGCGGATCATGATCTGCGGGCCGTCGAACTCGGGGAAATCGACGCTGTGCGTGGCGCTGGCCAGCAAGCTCGGCGCCGAGGCGTTTCATGTCGACCTGTTCCGGCACCTGCCGGGAACAAACTGGGTGGAACGGCCGGACGCGGAGTTTGCAGCGCTGCACGACGCCGCCATCGCCCATGAACGCTGGGTGATGGATGGCAACTACTCGCGGTTGATGCCGCAGCGGTTCGCCCGGGCGACCGGGCTGATCATGCTCGGCGGTGGCCGGTGGGCCAACTTCGGGCGCTACGTGTGGCGGACGCTGTTCCAGAAGAACAGCCGGGCCGGATCGCTGGCCGGCGACAAGGACAGCATCAAGTGGGAGATGGTGCGCTGGATCCTGCTGGTGCAGCCGACGCACCGTCAACGGGACCGGGAGCGGCTGCGGCAGACCGGGCTGCCGCTGGTGGAGCTGAGCTCGATGCGGGAGTTGCAGCGGCTGTATCGCGAGTGGGGGCTGGCGCGGTAGGCCGCTGACCTGCCGTTCTGCCGGTGCCGCCCCCTCCACCATGCTCCGCATGGTTCCCCTCCCCCGCTTCGCAGGGGAGGATCACCGGCGGCCTTGGCGCCTCACTGCATCCCGGACGGCGTCAGCGCTTCGGAACCGGCTTCTGGATCAGCCCGAGGCGGATGGCGCTTTCGGCGGAGGCGAGGATGGCGTCGCGGCCGGAGATGTAGGGGCGGCCGAGCAGCGCGACGCTCTTGGTGGTGTCGTAGTGCTTCTCGTTGCCGATATCGTCGATGATCTGGCGGGCCGGGCCGCCGAAGCGCGCGATCAGCTTGATGATCCAGTCGGGCGCCCGCTTCTCGGTAATCTGCCAGTCCGGATAGTGTTCGCGCAGGATGTCGGCGACGCTGTGGAACCGCACGTACTCGGCGGTCGCGAGGTAGCGCTCGCCGATGGATGCGGGGTTTTCGAGCGCGGCGACGTGCAGGGCCGCGACGTCCCGCACATCGACGACGGCGAAGCCGTTGTTCGGCATCGCCGGGATCTTGCCCTCGAGCAGGCCCGTAGCGAGGCCGATGGAGATCGAGGGGTCACCATCGACGGCCGGGCCGACGATGGCGCCTGGGTGGATGGTGGTGAGTTCCATGCCGTGCGCCTTGGCATAGGCCCAGGCGTTGCGCTCGGCGGTGGTTTTGCCGACGCAGTAGGCCCAGGTGTATTTCAGGTTCTCGAAGCGGGTGAAGAAGGTCTCGTCGAAGGTTCGCTTGCCGCCGAGCGTGGTGCCGTGGCCGTAGCCCACGGTGGCGACCGACGAGGTCATGATGACGCGCTTGACCCCGGCCTGGTCAGCAAAACGCAGCACGCGCTCGGTGCCCTCGACGGCGGGACGGATGACGAGGCTCTGGTCTTTCGGCTCGTCGCCGCGGATGGCGGCGGCGACATGCATGACGGCGGAGACGCCACTCATCGCCTCGTGCCACCCCTTGTCGTCGAGCAGGTCGGCTTCGTACAGCTCCAGGCGCTTCAGCGCCTCTTCACCGGTCTGCGTGGCCACGCCCGCCTTCACCTCGGCCGCCCGGCCGAGCGAGCGAATGGTGCCCCGAACGTTATAGCCAGCCTTGAGCAGCAGGATCACCGTCCATTTGCCCACGAAGCCGGTCGCGCCGGTGACGAGGATGAGACCCTTGTCGGCCATGTCGTAGTCCCCCTGTTACAGCTCTCACCCAGAGGCGTAGCCGACTATGTTCGCAATGAAAACGAAAAGGCGGCCACAAGGACCGCCTTTGTCACATTTATTGGGCGACGCCTCTCGCTTACGCGTCGGCGCCTTCGTCTTCACGGATCTCGACCGGACCTGAATCGAGGCCCTTGGCATCGACGTCGCGATCGACCAGTTCGATGACCGCCATCGGGGCGTTGTCGCCGTAGCGGAAACCGGCCTTGAGGATGCGGGTGTAGCCACCCTGACGTTCCTTGTAGCGCGGGCCAACGGTGGAGAAGAGCTTCTGCACCTGGGTCTCGTCGCGCATCTGGGCGATGGCCTGACGACGGGCGTGCAGGTCGCCGCGCTTGCCCAGCGTGATCAGCTTTTCGACGATGGGCCGCAGTTCCTTGGCCTTGGGCAAGGTCGTGACGATCTGCTCGTGCTTGATCAGCGAGGCAGACATGTTGGCGAACATGGCCTTGCGGTGGGCCGAGGTCCGGTTGAGCTTACGGTTGGTATTACCGTGGCGCATTTTATTACTCCCTAAGGCCCGGGCGTCTCACGACGGGCGGTTAGTGGCTTTCGGCCGACTTAATAGTGATCTTCGTAGCGCTTGGCCAGATCGTCGATGTTCTCTGGCGGCCAGTTCGGCACATCCATGCCAAGATGGAGACCCATCTGGGCGAGAACTTCCTTGATCTCGTTGAGCGACTTGCGGCCGAAGTTCGGGGTGCGGAGCATCTCGGCTTCGGTCTTCTGGATGAGATCGCCGATGTAGACGATGTTGTCGTTCTTCAGGCAGTTCGCCGAACGGACCGACAGCTCGAGCTCGTCGACCTTCTTGAGCAGCGCCGGGTTGAAGGCGAGTTCCGGGACGGAGTCCTGGGCCTTTTCCTTGGTAGGCTCTTCGAAGTTGACGAACACCGACAGCTGGTCCTGCAGGATCCGCGCGGCATAAGCCACGGCGTCTTCCGGCGAGATGGCGCCATTGGTTTCGACGGTCAGCGTCAGCTTGTCCTTGTCGAGGCTCTCGCCGGCGCGGGTGGCGTCGACCTTGTAGGAGACGCGACGGACCGGGGAGAACAGCGCATCGACCGGGATGTAGCCGATCGGTGCATCATCAGGACGGTTGCGATCGGCCGGGACGTAACCCTTGCCGGTGTTGACCGTGAACTCCATGTTGATCTCGGCACCATCGTCGAGATGGCAGATGACGAGTTCGGGGTTCAGCACCTCGATGTCACCCGACACCTTGATGTCGCCAGCCATGACAGCGCCGGGGCCCTGCTTGGTCAGCGTCAGGCGCTTGGGGCCTTCGCCGCCCATCTTGACGGCGATTTCCTTGACGTTGAGCACCAGATCGGTGATGTCTTCGCGAACGCCCGGCAACGAGGAGAACTCGTGCAGGATACCGTCAATCTGGATAGCAGTGACGGCAGCGCCCTGGAGCGAAGACAGCAGAACGCGCCGCAGCGCGTTACCCAGCGTGAGGCCATAGCCGCGCTCAAGCGGCTCGGCGACCACCGAAGCCTGGCGATGGTTGCTGTTGTCCGAAACGATGTCCAGTTTGGTCGGCTTGATGAGTTCCTGCCAGTTCCGCTGGATGGTCACGGTGGTGTCCTTTCAAATGGGCGGTCCGCCTAACCGCCTGTTTAAAGCAATGTACCTATCCCGGCGCGAGTGCGCGCGCCGGGAGATCAACCGTGACGAGGGCTAGACGCGGCGACGCTTGCGCGGCCGGCAACCGTTGTGCGGGATCGAGGTGACATCGCGAATGCTGGTGACGTTGAAGCCAGCAGCCTGCAGCGCACGGAGCGCCGACTCGCGACCCGAACCGGGACCACGGACCTCGACCTCAAGGGTCTTCATGCCGTGTTCCTGGGCCTTCTTGGCCGCGTCTTCAGCCGCAACCTGCGCGGCGTACGGGGTCGACTTGCGCGACCCCTTGAAACCCATCACGCCCGAGCTCGACCACGAGATCGTGTTGCCCTGGACGTCGGTGATGGTGACCATGGTGTTGTTGAACGACGCATTCACGTGCGCCACACCGTTGGTGATGTTCTTGCGTTCCTTGCGCTTGACGCGCGCGACTTCAGGCTTTGCCAATTGACTTCCTCAGTTCGATATCGACGCTGCCGTAGTTCCAGCAGCTACATCAGGACGGCGGAGAAGTGCTCCGCGCCCCGAATTACTTCTTCTTGCCGGCGATCGGCTTGGCCGGACCCTTGCGGGTGCGGGCATTGGTGTGAGTGCGCTGGCCACGGACCGGCAGACCCTTGCGGTGACGCAGGCCACGGTAGTTACCGAGGTCCATGAGCCGCTTGATGTTCATCGCCACGTTACGGCGGAGGTCACCCTCCACGGTATAGTCGCGGTCGATCGCCTCACGGATCTGAATAACCTCAGCATCCGTCAGCTCGTTGACGCGACGCTCGACCGGGATGCCCACCTTGGTGGTGATATCCGTCGCGAACTTCGGGCCAATGCCGTGGATATACTGCAGCGCGATGACAACGCGCTTGTTGGTTGGGATGTTGACGCCAGCAATACGAGCCACGTCCGCTCTCCTTTGGGTCGGCGGTAAAGAACCGCCCGTTATAACGACAAGGGACCGGATTCCTGGCCCTCAACTCAACCGAGGAACCGAATCCAGCCCAATAATCCATGAGACTGGCGCGGTTCATAGAGGCATGGGCAACCGGAGTCAACCGGCCATACCCTGCCCCGTTACATACTAGTTATGCACGGCGCGGCGGATCGCCGCCGTAACCTCTTCAACAGGCTGCATGCCGTCGACCGACTTCAGCAGGCCCTTGCCGCGGTAGAACTCGACCAGCGGCGCAGTCTGTTCCGAATAGACAGACAACCGATTCCGGATGACATCGGGGTTGTCGTCGGCGCGATTGCTTTCCTTGGCGCGATTGATGACGCGCGCCACGAGGACATCGGGATCGGCCGTGATCTCGATGACGGCATCGAGCCCCATGCCCTTGTCGGCCAGCATCTTGTCGAGCGCGCCGGCCTGCGGAATGGTCCGCGGGAAGCCATCGAGGATGAAGCCGGGCTTACAGTCCTCGTGGTCGAGCCGCTCGGAGACGATGCCGTTGACGATATCGTCCGAAACGAGGTCACCGCGATCCATGATCTCCTTGGCCGCAAGGCCCATCGGAGTTTTCGCGACGATCGCAGCGCGAAGGATGTTGCCGGTCGACAACTGCGGGATGCCGTAGGCAGCGACCAGGATCTCGGCCTGCGTACCCTTGCCCGCACCCGGCGGGCCCAGAAGGATCAACCTCATTTGTTACGACGTCCCCCCAGACGCGACCGCTTCACCAGACCTTCGTATTGCTGGGCGATCAGATGGCTCTGGATCTGGCTCACCGTATCGAGCGTCACTGTCACCATGATCAGCAGCGAGGTGCCACCGATGAACTGGCTGACATTGAGCTGGCTATGGATCAGTTCCGGAATGAGGGCCACCACCGTGAGGTAGAGGGCGCCGATGACCGTGATGCGCGTCAGCACGAAGTCGATGTACTGCGCCGTCCGCTCGCCCGGGCGGATGCCCGGAATGAAGCCGCCTGAGCGCTTCAGGTTGTCCGCGGTGTCGGTCGGGTTGAACACGATCGAGGTGTAGAAGAATGCGAAGAAGATGATCAACGCGGCGAACAGCAGGATGTAGAGCGGCTGGCCGCGGCCGAGCACGGCGGCCGTCACCTGCAGCCACTGCGGTGCGTCGCCCTGCGCCGCGAACGACGCAATGGTGGCCGGCAGCAGCAGCAGCGAAGAGCCGAAGATCACCGGGATAACGCCGGCCGTGTTCAGCTTGAGCGGCAGGTGCGAGGTGTCGCCCTGGAACATCTTGTTGCCGACCTGGCGCTTCGGATACTGGATCAGCAGCCGGCGCTGGGCGCGTTCGAAGAAGACGATGACGGCGATGACGATGATCGCCAGCAGGGGAATGCCGAACCCCCAGATTGCCGGGATGCTGCCCTGGCGGGTCAGCTCGAGGGTTTCCACCACGGTACCCGGCAGGTTGGCCACGATACCGGCGAAAATGATCAGCGAAATGCCGTTGCCGACGCCGCGCGAGGTGATCTGCTCACCCAGCCACATCAGGAACATCGTGCCGCCAACCAGCGTGATGACGGTCGATACCTGGAAGAAGATTCCCGGGTTCAGAACCACGCCCTGGCTGCCTTCGAGGCCGCGGGCAATGCCGTAGGCCTGCACGGTGCAGAACAGCACCGCCAGATAGCGGGTGTACTGGTTGAGCTTGCGGCGGCCGGACTCGCCTTCCTTCTTCAGTGCCTCGAGCCGCGGCGACGCGGACGAAACCACCTGAACGACGATGGACGCGGTAATGTAGGGAATGAGGTTCAGCGCGAAGATCGCCATGCGCTGCACAGCGCCGCCAGCGAACACGTCGAACATGCCGGCGATGCCCTGCGACGCGTTCTCGAAGCTCTGCGCGTAGGCATCGGGGTCGATACCGGGCACCGGGATATAGGTACCCAGCCGGTAGACCAGCAGCGCGAGCACCGTGAAGAGGATACGCTGCTGCAGGACCTTCGCCTTGGCAAAGGTCGAGAAATTGAGGTTTCTGGCCAGCTGTTCGGCTGCGGACGCCATGCTCGCTCCCTATCGAACCAAAGCGAAAGTCCCGGTTTAGCGGGCTTTCGCTCCAGTTCCAAAGATTGTCGCGGGACCGAAGATGACCCCGCGGTAGTCGGCGGGCGCGGGTTAAGCGTCAGCCTTGGGTTCTGCTGCCTGAGGCATATCGACCTTGCCGCCCGCCGCTTCAATAGCAGCCAGAGCGCCTTTGGACGCGTGGGCAACCTTGAAGGTCACCTTCTGGGCCGTGAAGCCGGCATTGCCGATCAGGCGGACGCCGTCGAGCTCGCGACGGATGACGCCAGCGGCGACGAGCGCCTTGGCATCGATCACGCCGGTGATCGGCAGCTTCCCAGAGTCGATATATGCCTGGACGCGGTCGATGCGCAGCTGGTTGAAGTGCGACGGGTTCGGCACATTGAAGCCGCGCTTCGGCATACGCATGTGGAGCGGCATCTGGCCGCCTTCGAAGCCGTTGATGGCAACGCCGGAGCGCGCTGTCTGGCCCTTGCCACCGCGGCCACCGGTCTTGCCGACGCCCGAGCCGATACCACGACCGACGCGCACGCGCTTCTTGTTGGCGCCCGGGTTGTCCCGGAGTTCGTTCAAACGAGTCATTGTTTCTCGTCCTTACTTGGCGTCGATCACGCGCACCAGGTGCGGGATCTTGTTGATCATGCCACGAACCTCAGGAGTATCCTTGAGGGTCGAGGTCGCGCGGATCTTGTTCAGCCCCAAACCGATGAGGGTGGCGCGCTGGTCCTGCGGACGACGCGTCGGGCTGGCGATCTGTTCGACGGTTACGGTCTTGTCGGCCATTTCCAGTTACTCCAGATCAGGCTTCGGCGGTCTCGCCACGGCGAGCCTGCAGGTCGGAGACCTTCAGGCCGCGACGGGCGGCAACCGAACGGGGGCTGTCGACGCGCTTGAGCGCATCGAAAGTGGCCCGCACCATGTTGTACGGATTGGCGGTGCCCTGCGACTTGGCGACGATGTCGTTGACGCCAAGCGTCTCGAACACGGCGCGCATCGGGCCGCCGGCGATGATGCCGGTGCCGGGGACGGCAGCGCGGAGGATGACCTTGCCGGCGCCGTGGTGACCCACGACGTCGTGGTGCAGCGTGCGGGCATCCCGCAGCGGCACGCGGATCATCTGGCGCTTCGCCTGCTCGGTGGCCTTGCGGATGGCCTCAGGCACTTCACGCGCCTTGCCATGACCGAAGCCAACGCGGCCCTTCTGGTCACCGACGACGACGAGGGCGGCAAAGCCGAAACGACGGCCACCCTTCACCACTTTGGCAACGCGGTTGATGTGGACCAGGCGATCCACAAACTCGCTGTCGCGCTCTTGAACGTCTCTCATGATATTTCCTTCCGCGCGATCAGAACTGGAGGCCGGCTTCGCGAGCCGCGTCACCCAGGGCCTTCACACGGCCGTGGTAGATATAGGCGCCGCGATCGAACACGACCGCAGAGACCTTGGCGGCGAGGCCGCGCTCGGCGACCAGCTTGCCGACAGTGGCCGCAGCCTCCGCGGTCGAGCCGTTCTTGACCGAGGCCTTGACGTCCTTGTCGATCGTCGAAGCCTGGGCGAGCGTGCGGCCCGAGGCGTCGTCGATGATCTGGGCATAGATATTCTTGCCCGTGCGGTGCACGGAAAGACGCGGACGGCCGGTATTGTTGGCCTTGAGCGCCTTGCGGACGCGCGCCTTGCGGCGATCCGCTCCCTTGAGCTTAGCTTCCATCTTGGCGCTTCCTTACTTCTTCTTGCCATCTTTGCGGGCGATGTATTCGCCCACATAGCGCACGCCCTTGCCCTTGTAGGGCTCCGGGGGACGCCAGCTGCGAATGTCGGCCGCAACCTGCCCAACCTGCTGCTTGTCGATGCCGGTGACAACGACTTCAGTCTGCGTCGGCGCAGCAATGGTGATGCCAGCCGGAGTCTGGAACACCACTTCGTGCGAGAAGCCGAGGGAGAGCTTGAGATCCTTGCCCTGCATGGCGGCGCGGTAACCGACGCCCTGGATCTGCAGCTTCTTCTCGAAGCCGGCGCTGACGCCGACGACGAGGTTGTTGATCAGGGCACGGGTCGTCCCCCAGGCAGCGCGAGCCAGAGTGGTCTCGTCGACGGGCTCGATAACGATGCCGGCGTCGGTCTGCTTGGCGTTCACGATATCCATGAGCGTCAGCGACTGCTCGCCCTTTGGTCCCTTTGCGGTGACCGTGCGATCGTTGATCGTGACGGTGACGCCACTGACCGGTGCGATCGGCTTTTTGCCTGTACGGGACATTCTTGTTCAGTTCCTTTGAGTAATCGTCACACCGACGACTTCGGCAGGCCTTGCGGCCTTAGAAGACGCGGCAGAGTACCTCGCCACCCAGATTCTGGGCCTTCGCTTCGTGGTCGGCCATCACGCCCTTGGGAGTCGACAGGATCGACACGCCAAGGCCATTCGCGACCGATGGGATGTTCTTGACCGAAGCATAGACGCGACGGCCCGGGCGCGAGACGCGCTCGATGGTGCGGATCACCGGCTGGCTGTCGGAATACTTCAGTTCGATGTCGTACTGCAGCACGCCGTTGTCCATCGCGGACTCCGAGTAGCCGCGGATGAAGCCTTCGGACTGCAGCACGTCCAGCACGCGACCGCGCAGGGTCGAAGCCGGGGTGGTGACGGTATCGCGACGGCGCATCTGCGCGTTGCGGATACGGGTCAGCATGTCGCCGATCGGATCAGAGATTGCCATGATGTTCTCTCCTTACCAGCTCGACTTGACCATGCCCGGGATCAGCCCAAGGCTGCCGAGCTGGCGCAGCGCGATACGGCTGAGCTTGAGCTTGCGGTAGTAGCCACGCGGGCGGCCGGTCAGTTCGCAGCGGTTGTGCACGCGGCTTTCGGCCGAGTTGCGCGGCAGCGCTGCGAGCTTGAGCTGGGCCGAAAAGCGCTGCTCGAGCGGCAGGCTCTGGTCCATCACAGTTGCCTTGAGCTTGGCGCGCTTGGGAGCGAGCTGCTTGGTAAGGCGCTTGCGCTTGTTGTTCTTCTCGATGGAGCTGGTCTTTGCCATGTCCGGTCCTTTCTTCCGTTACTGCCGGAAGGGGAAATTGAAAGCCTTGAGCAGGGCGCGCGCCTCGTCGTCGGTCCGCGCGGTGGTGCACACGATGATATCCATACCCCAGGACTGATCGATCTGGTCGAAGTTGATCTCGGGGAAGATGATGTGTTCCTTGATGCCCATGGCGAAGTTGCCACGACCATCGAACGAGTTCGGGTTCAGCCCGCGGAAGTCACGAACGCGCGGCAGCGCGACGTTGACCAGGCGATCGATGAACTCGTACATGCGCTGCTTGCGCAGAGTGACCTTCACGCCCAGCGGCATGTCCTCGCGGACCTTGAAGCCGGCGATCGAGGTGCGGGCGTGAGTGATCACGACCTTCTGGCCGGCGATCCGCTCGAGATCGGCCGCAGCAGCGCGCACCTTCTTGGTATCAGCGACCGCCTCGCCGACACCCATGTTCAGCACGACCTTGTCGAGCTTGGGCGCCATCATGACGTTCTTGTAGCCGAACTGCTTGATCAGCTCAGGCTTGATGGTCTCTTCGTACTGGGTACGGAGACGCGGGATATAGGCGGTGTCAGCCATCGATCGTGTCCCCGGTCGACTTTGCGACGCGCACCTTGGTGCCGTCGTCGTTGATCTTGAAGCCGACGCGCGTCGGCTTGCCATTGGCGTCGGCCACGGCGAGATTGCTCAGGTGGATCGGCGCTTCCTTCGAGAAGATGCCGGCATCCTGGCTAGCAGTCTGCTTGGTGTGGCGACGGACGAGGTTGAGACCCTGCACGGTGGCCTTGGTCGCTTCCGGGAATACCTGGGTGACCTGTCCGGTCTTACCCTTGTCCTTGCCGGCCAGAATGACGACCTTGTCGCCCTTCTTGATCTTTGATGCCATCACAACACCTCCGGGGCGAGCGAAATGATCTTCATGTGGTTCTTGGAGCGGAGCTCGCGCGGCACTGGCCCGAAGATACGGGTGCCGATCGGCTCGGACTGATTGTTGATCAGCACGGCGGCGTTGCGGTCGAACCGGATAACGGTGCCATCGGTGCGGCGAACCGGGAACGAGGTGCGCACGACGACGGCCTTCATCACCTGGCCCTTCTTGACGCGACCGCGGGGGATTGCGTCCTTCACCGACACGACGATGATATCGCCGACCGAGGCGTACTTGCGGTGCGAACCGCCGAGCACCTTGATGCACATGACGCGACGCGCGCCCGAATTATCGGCTACGTCGAGATTGGACTGCATCTGGATCATGGCTTGATGCCTTCTTAGTTTCGGGGTCTGCCTACAAGGCGAGCCCTAAATTCCGGTTACGCCGAGGGCTTGAGAACCCAGCGCTTGTTCTTGCTGATCGGCGCGGACTCTTCGATCCATACCACGTCGCCGACCTTGGCCACGTTGGCCTCGTCGTGAGCGTGGTACTTCTTGGACCGGCGCACGGTCTTCTTCATCACCGGGTGGGTGAACGCACGGTCGACCCGCACCACCACAGTCTTTTCATTGGTGTCGGAGACCACGGTCCCCTGCAGTACGCGCTTGGGCATCTTGGTTTCCTTACTTCGCCGCCGACTTTTGGCCGAGGATGGTCTTTACCCGCGCGATTTCGCGGCGGACTTCACGGACCCGACCCGGCTTTTCCAGCTGCTGGGTAGCGCGCTGGAAGCGGAGGTTGAACTGCTCTTTCTTGAGGCCGAGCAGCTGGTCCTTCAGTTCGTCCGGGGTATTGGCCCGGAGATCTGCGGTGTGGCCACTGCCCTTGGCCTCGGTGGTCTTTTTTGGTGCACGTGCCATGGCTATCAATCCGCAATGCGGGTGACGACCCGCGTGATGATCGGAAGCTTCATGGCGCCGAGACGCAGGGCTTCCTTGGCGACGTCATCAGGGACGCCGTCGATCTCGAACAGGATACGGCCGGGCTTCACCTTGGCCGCCCAGTATTCCACCGAGCCTTTACCCTTACCCATTCGGACTTCGGTCGGCTTCTTGGAAACCGGCAGGTCCGGGAAGATACGGATCCAGACGCGGCCGGCGCGCTTCATCTCGCGGGTGATCGCGCGGCGGGCCGCCTCGATCTGGCGAGCGGTAACGCGCTCGGGTTCCTGGGACTTCAGGCCGTACTGACCGAAGGCGAGTTCGGTGCCACCCTTGGCATTGCCATGGATGCGGCCCTTGTGCGCCTTGCGGAACTTGGTGCGCTTTGGTTGCAGCATTTTGCTCTACGCCTTCTTAGTTCGCGCTGTCGCGATCGCGGTCGCGACGGCCACGGCGGTCATCACGATCCTCGCGGTCACGGCGCGGAGCGCCCTGCCCGTCACCACTACCTTCGGTAGCGCGACGCTCATGCGCCGAGGGATCGTGCTCGAGGACTTCGCCCTTGAAGATCCAGACCTTGATGCCGATGATGCCATAGGTCGTCTTGGCTTCAGCGGTACCGTAGTCGATATCTGCACGGAGCGTATGCAGCGGCACGCGGCCTTCGCGGTACCACTCGGTACGCGCGATGTCGGCACCACCGAGGCGGCCACCAACGTTGACGCGGATGCCGCCGGCGCCCATGCGGATCGCCGTCTGCACGGCGCGCTTCATGGCACGACGGAACGCCACGCGGCGCTCGAGCTGCTGGGCAATGCCCTGGGCCACGAGGGTCGCATCGGTCTCCGGCTTGCGCACTTCGACGATGTTGATGTGCACTTCGCTGTCGGTGAACTGCTTCACCTTGGCGCGGATCTTGTCGATGTCAGCGCCCTTCTTGCCGATCACGATGCCCGGACGGGCAGTGTGGATCGACACGCGGCACTTGCGGTGCGGACGCTCGATGACGATCTTGGACACCGCCGCCTGCTTCAGGTCATCCATCAGCGTGGTGCGGATCTTCAGGTCTTCCTGGAGCAGCGTGCCGTAGTCCGCCTTGTTGGCAAACCAGCGGCTGTCCCAGGTGCGGTTGATCCCGAGGCGGAGGCCGATCGGGTTGATCTTCTGACCCATTATACGGTCTCCTCGACCTGGCGAACCACGACGGTGAGGTTCGAGAACGTGTGCTCGAGGCGAGCGGCGTGGCCGCGACCGCGAGCCATGAACCGCTTCATCACCAGGCCATCACCGACGTAGCATTCTGCAACGACCAGGCTGTCCGGGTCGAGGCCGTGATTGTTCTCGGCATTGGCAATGGCGCTTTCGAGCGTCTTCTTGACCGCACCCGACACGCGCTTGCGCGAGAATTCGAGTTCGGCGAGCGCCTTGTCGACCTTCTTGCCGCGGATCATAGCAGCCACGAGGTTGAGCTTCTGGCTCGAGGTACGAAGCATGCGGAGAACCGCCTTGGCTTCGTTGTCCTTCAGAGCGCGCAGAGTCTTCGGCTTGCTCATCTTACTTCCTCTTGGCTTTCTTGTCGGCCGCGTGCCCGTAGTAGGTACGGGTCGGGGCGAACTCGCCAAACTTGTGGCCGATCATCTCTTCGTTGACGTTCACCGGCACATGCTTGTGGCCGTTGTGAACGCCGAAGGTGAGGCCGACGAACTGCGGCAGGATCGTGGAGCGACGGCTCCAGATCTTGATGACTTCACTGCGACCGCTCGCACGGGACGTCTCTGCCTTCTTGAGCAGATAGCCATCGACGAACGGGCCTTTCCAGACTGAACGCGACATGGCTTAGCGGCCCTTCTTGAGGTGACGCGAGCGGACGATGAACTTGTCCGTCGACTTGTTGCTGCGAGTCCTCTTGCCCTTGGTCGGCTTGCCCCACGGGGAAACCGGGTGACGGCCACCGGACGTCCGGCCTTCACCACCACCATGCGGGTGATCGACGGGGTTCATGGTCACGCCGCGGTTGACCGGACGACGGCCGAGCCAGCGGGAGCGACCGGCTTTGCCGATCGAGGTGTTGCCATGGTCCTGGTTGGACACGGCGCCAACGGTGGCAAGGCAGGTGCCGTGCACACGGCGCTGCTCACCCGAGTTGAGGCGCAGGATGGCCCAACCGGAGTCACGACCAACGTACTGGGCGTAGGTACCGGCAGAACGAGCGATCTGGCCGCCCTTGCGGGGCTTCATCTCGACGTTGTGGACGATCGTACCGACCGGCATGCGCTCGAGCGGCATGGCATTGCCCGGCTTCACGTCGACGGTATTCATCGAGGAGATCACCTTATCGCCGGCGCCGATGCGCTGGGGGGCGATAATGTAGGCGAGCCGGCCGTCCGGGTACTTGATCAGGGCGATCCAGGCCGTACGGTTCGGATCGTACTCGAGCCGCTCGACGACTGCCACTTCGTCGAAACGAACGCGGCGGAAATCGACCATACGGTACGAGCGCTTGTGCCCGCCACCACGGTGGTACGCAGTGGTACGACCAGCATTGTTGCGGCCGCCCTTCTTGTTCAGACCTTCGGTCAGCGTCTTGACCGGCTTGCCCGTCCACAGCTCCGACCGATCGGTCGTGATGAGCTGGCGACGGCCAGGAGAGGTCGGATTGTAAGTCTTCAAACCCATGATTGTCTCTCCCCTCAGATGCCGGTCGAAATGTCGATGGTCTGACCGTCGACGAGGGTCACGATGGCTTTCTTGACATCCTTGCGGGTGCCGAGTTCCTGCCGGAAGCGCTTCACCTTGCCCTTGCGGACCAGGGTGTTCACTGCCTTGACCTTCACCGAGAAGAGAGCCTCGACGGCTTCCTTGATCTGCGGCTTGGTGGCGTCGATGGCGACGTCGAAAACGACCTGGCTGTGTTCGGAAGCCATCGTCGACTTCTCGGTGACGACCGGGTTACGGATCACGTCGTAGTTGCTGAACTTGCTCATGCGAACCGCGCCTCCAGCGCTTCAAGCGCCGCCTTGGTCAGGACGAGCGTGTGGCGACGGAGAATGTCGGCGACATTGATCCCCTGCACCGGCAGCACGTCGATATGCGGAATGTTGCGCGCCGCATGCGCGAAGTTCTTGTCGACTTCCGAACCGTCGATGATCAGCGCGTTCGACCAGCTGAGGGCCCCGAACTGCTTCACGAGGGCAGCAGTCTTGGGCTCCATGAGGGTGACGTTCGACACGACCACCAGCTCACCCGCGTTGGCCTTGGCCGACAGGGCATGCTTGAGGGCAAGCGCGCGGACCTTCTTGGGCAGGTCGATGGCGTGGCTGCGCACTTCGGGACCGAAGGCACGACCGCCGCCGCGGAACTGCGGAGCGTGACGGGCGCCGTGACGAGCGCCGCCCGAGCCCTTCTGCTTGATCGACTTCTTGGACGTGTAGGCAATCTCGGAGCGGTGCTTCACCTTGTGGGTGCCGGACATCGCCTTGAGCTGCTGGTAGCGAACCATGCGGTGCAGGATGTCCTGACGGACTTCCAGACCGAAGATGTCGTCCTTCAGGGTGACCGAACCGTCGGCCTTGCCATCCAGAGTGGTGACCTGGAGTTCCATTAGTTCGTCCCCTCGGCCACTGCTGCTGCCGGCTTGAACTTGCCGGGGACAACGACGTCCTTGTGAGCGGCCTTCTTGACCGCGTCCTTGATCTGGATCCAGCCGCCCTTGGCACCCGGAACCGCGCCCTCGACCATGATCAGCCCGCGCTCCACATCGGTGCGCACGACCTTCAGGTTCTGGGTGGTGATGCGACGGTCGCCCATGTGGCCGGCCATCTTCTTGCCCTTGAACACCTTGCCCGGATCCTGGCGCTGGCCAGTCGAACCGTGCGAGCGGTGGGACACCGACACACCGTGCGTGGCACGCAGGCCGCCGAAGTTCCAGCGCTTCATGGCGCCGGCGAAGCCCTTGCCGATCGAGGTGCCGGTCACGTCGACCAGCTGACCTTCGACGAAATGGTCCGCCTGCATGGTGGCGCCGACTTCGATGAGGTTCGCAGGATCGACACGAAACTCTGTTAGCTGACGCTTCGGTTCAACCTTGGCAATGGCGAACTGGCCGCGATCTGCCTTGGTGATGTTCTTGGCCTTAACGGTGCCGGCGCCCAGCTGAAGAGCGGTATAACCGTCCTTCTCCTGCGTGCGCTGACCAACCACCTGGCAGTTCTCGAGGCTGAGGACAGTCACGGGGACGTGCGTGCCGTCATCCATGAACAGTCGGGTCATCCCCACCTTCTGTGCGATCAAACCAGAACGCATTGGTTGTACCTTCTTTCTTTGGCGGCTGACCGGGTCATTGTTGCAAGAGGACCCTTTAGGCGATCAGCGCGAAATTCAGTCTTCAGAGCTTGATTTCGACGTCGACGCCGGCGGCGAGATCAAGCTTCATGAGGGCGTCAACCGTCTGCGGGGTCGGGTCGACGATGTCGAGCAGACGCTTGTGCGTCCGGATTTCAAACTGCTCGCGCGACTTCTTGTCGATGTGCGGCGAGCGGTTGACCGTAAATTTCTCAATTCGCGTGGGCAGCGGGATCGGCCCGCGCACCTGCGCGCCCGTCCGCTTGGCCGTGTTCACGATCTCGCGGGTCGAGATATCGAGCACCCGGTGATCGAAGGCTTTGAGCCGGATGCGAATGTTCTGACCGTTCATCTTGGCTTCCTGGGGCGAAAAAGGAACGCGGCGCGCTCTACCTGAGCGGCGCGCCGCGTCTTGATGCGAACTTACTTTACGATCTTGGCGACGACGCCCGAACCGACGGTGCGGCCACCCTCACGGATAGCGAAGCGGAGCTTCTCTTCCATGGCGATCGGCACGATCAGGGCAACGGTGATGTTCACGTTGTCGCCCGGCATAACCATCTCGGTGCCTTCCGGCAGCGTCACGATACCGGTCACGTCAGTCGTACGGAAGTAGAACTGCGGGCGGTAGTTGGTGAAGAACGGCTTGTGGCGGCCGCCCTCCTCCTTCTTGAGGATGTAGACCTCGGCGTTGAACTTCTTGTGGGTCTTCAACGAGCCGGGCTTCGCGAGCACCTGGCCAC
>CAIMLX010000162.1 GCA_903842455.1 uncultured Hyphomicrobiales bacterium
CAACTCGCGGAACGCCGCGATCGTCTCGCCGTCGGCCTGCGCTGCCACCCCCCGCGTTACAACAGTCTTACAACTGGAGACGCGACAGCATGTCTAAACTATTGGCAACCCTATGTAATTCTGATGGTACGCGTCCAGTCCATCATCGGCGCCACGGAAAAGCGGCGGCTCTCCCGCAGGGTCTCGGTCAGGTTATCCTCTCGCATGGCCACGCCTATACAATGCAAGCCGGGCAGAACCAAGGGGCCGGACGCGGCGTCAGAGTTGCATTAAGCGCATGACGCGCAGCCAGACACTTCAAAACTGCCGTAGGCAACGGGGCGGCGACACCTAACAAAGGCGTGATCAATTGGCGGCTGGTCGTACAGTTCAGCGCCCCCCGATGTTGATCTCCGGGTAACGCCCGGACCCTATACTGGTAACAGCAGGGAACGCGGTCCTCGATCAGTCGCCACATCGTGGCTGGGCTCTTTCGAAAAGCTTGACCGATTTCGACGGGGACCCGATGGGGCGCGGTAGGATAGTCGCAGTCTGGACCGTGGTGTGCATTGCATGCATCGGCCTGTTTTCCGCAGCGGGATACTTCATCGGCTCGGCGAGCATAGCCGCCGAGAACCGCCGACAACTGGACGAACTCAACCGGCTGGTGCTGGCGCGCAGCGAGCACGAGATCGACTTTGCCTTCATCGCCCTGGGCGAGCTGGTCGAGGCCGGTGCGGCGGGGTGCGATGCCGTTTCGCTGGGCTCCATGCGGCGGCAGGTCTATGTCCGCTCCACCATCAAGGACATCCGGGTCATCGACGCGGCAGGAATGGTGACATGCTCGGCATTTCCCGAGACCCAGAGCTTCGATTCACCGTCGCCGCTTGCTGACCGGTCGGTGCCGTCGCGAGTCGCCAGCATCGAACTGTCCCGCATCGATCAGGTGTCGTCGGTGGCGGTGGGCGTGTCGTGGAAAGTGTTACCAGACCTCGCGCTGACTGCAGTCCTCAGTACCGACTCGCTGCTGTTTGGCGCCCTTCCCCCGGGGCTGCGCGAAGGCGCGACCATGACGCTTTCCCTCACCAATGGCGATGTAGTCGCAGGGTATGGCAATACTTCCGAGAGCGGGCTGGGTGAGCCGCAGACTTCGACCTTCACCAGCAACTCGGACCGCTACCCCCTGTCCCCGCAACTGCGGGTGGAGGCGGCCTCCTTCGATACATGGAATCGGGATTCCATCATCTATTTCGTCGCGTCGGGTGCCGTACTTGGGCTGATTTTTGGCCTGCTGCTCGCCCGCCTTCTCACCCTGCCGAAGTCACCCCTGCGGGAACTCGATGATGCGCTCGCTGCCGGCGAGTTCGTTCCCTACATGCAGCCGGTATTCTCGCTGGCGTCCGGCAGGATCGTCGGCTGCGAAGTGCTGGTCCGCTGGCATCGCCAGAATGGCGAAACCGTTCCGCCATCACGCTTCATAACCCTGGTCGAGCAATCCGATCGCATCGCGCGGCTGACGCATGATCTGATGACCCTCGCGCTACGCGAACTGCGGCCGCTGATCGACCGCGATCCGGAATTCTCGGTGGCCTTCAACATTGCGCCTGGCCATTTTCTCGCGGACGGCTTTTCGCAGTCGGTGGAGGCGCTGGTGCGAACCGCGGGCGTGCGTCCCAGTCAGATCATCCTCGAACTGACCGAACGCCAGGAACTCTCGGATCCGGTGAGGGCTGCCACGCTGGTTCTGGCCCTGCGCGCAAAAGGCTTCAAGATCGCCATCGACGACGCGGGCACCGGCCATAGCGGGCTTTCCACGGTAAAGAGTCTTGGCGCCCAAATCCTCAAGATCGACAAGTTCTTTGTGGACTCCATCCTGATCGACCACTCCGCCAGGGTCATCGTCGAAATGCTCGTGAAGGTTGCCCATGAACTGCAGATGACGCTGGTCGCCGAGGGCATCGAAAAGCCCGAGCAGATGGCGTGGCTCAAGGCGGCCGGCGTCGACGATGGGCAGGGCTATCTGGTGTCGCCGGCAGTTCCGATCGACAAGTTCCTGACGCTCGTCGATGCCCGCAACGGGATCATCGGCCGCCCTGGTTGATGCGCAACCGACCTGAAGCCGAGCGCCAGGCTCTACAGGAGTGTAGCGTCGCAGTAGTGCAGGCGCCTGATCTCCTGCCGGCGAACGCTCAGGGCTGCAGCGCCAAGGTCTTCTTTTGCGCGCCATGATAACACGCTGGGTTTGAAACCCAATCGAACCCGGCACGCAGCCTTATTGGCCAGGTGCGTTGATCTGCCTCCCGCAGGGTCTCGGTCAGGTTATCCTCTCGCATGGCCACGCCTATACAATGCACGCCGGGCAGAACCAAGGGGGGCGGGACGTGGCGTCACAATTGCAGCAGGTGCATGGATTCGGGAGAGCAGATGTAAACACCGCCCACATCGGCCGTGACCGGCTCATGCCAGCCCTGCAGGGATCGTTAGAATTCTACCGATCTACCGCGTTGACTTGGTAAGTACACATATTATATGTACGCTTATGACATCCAGCGACCCTGATTTCAAACACCATGCGCCGCTGAGCTACCTCATCCACGAGGTAGCTCGCCTGCTGAAGCGCCGCTTCGAGGAAGAAGCGAAGACCCACGGCATCACGTTGCCGCAGTGGAAGGCGCTGGCGCAGATCGCGCTGAGGGACAACATCACCCAGCGCGCCCTTGCCGACGCCATCGACGCCGACCCGATGACCATGTCCGGCATCCTCGACCGCCTTGAGAAGCGCGGGCTGATCAACCGCTTCCCCGACCCCAAGGACAGCCGCGCCAAGCTCGCCCGGCTGACCCCCGACGGCGAGCTGATGTTCCAGAAGGCCCGCGAAGTCGGGCTCGCTATGTACGAAGCCGCCACTGTCGGTCTCTCCGAGACCGAGCGCGAAACCATGAAGTCCGCGCTCTGCAAGATGCGCCACAACCTGTCCGGGCTCGCAACTTCGTCACCGGTCCCGTGCTGACCCTGATGACCGGCACAAAATCGCCCGCGCCGCGCCGCGTTCCCAACTTCCGCCGCCAGGCGGGGCGGCGTGATGAGATCATCGCAGCGGCGCTCGAAGTGTTCTTCAAGCATGGCTACGACCAGGGCCGTCTCGAGGACGTGGCGAGGCTCTCGGGCGTCGGCAAATCGGCCGTGCTCTATCATTTCGGCTCGAAGCTCGGGCTCGTCGCCAGCGTGGTCGCCGAGCATTGCCTGCCGCTCGTGCCGCTCGGCAATGGCTCCGTCGACCAGCAGATCGAGACCAGCCTGGCTGATCCCGCGGCAACCAAGGTGCTGCGCCTCGTGATGATGGAACAGCGCCGCCTGCCCAAGCTCGGCCGGCTCTACGTCACCGCCATCCTGCGGCGGGTGTCGAGCTGGCAGGGGTTCGACAGCATCGAAGTGGTGCGGCACGCGGTAGCGCAAGCCTATGGGCGTCTGGCGGGGCGCGTGCTGCTCGAAGGCTACCCAATTATCGATGGAGGCCCCGATGGCACCGCATCAGTCTGAACTCGTGCACGATCTGCTCGACCTCGCCGGCGCCCGCTGGACGATCGACGTGATCGCCACGCTGCACGACAACCGCATGCGCTTCAACGAGATCGCCCGCGCGATGGACGGTATCTCGCAGAAGCAACTGACCTCGACGCTGCGCTCCCTGCAGCGCCACGGTTTCGCCATCCGGGTCGCCTTTGCAACCATCCCGCCGCGCGTCGATTATGAGCTGACTGACCTTGGGCATGACTTTGCGCGGAGCTTCGTGGCGCTCGGCGCGTTTGCCCTCGAGAACCAGCGGCATATCGAGGCCGCACGGCGCGACTTCGACAGCGTCGCCTGAACAACCACGGTTCCGCCCCCGTATCCTTCGCGGGAGGCGGTGCAGGCGCGAAAGCGCCGCCGGAGGGGGCCTGCCCCATGCATGCACCTGCAGGCCCCCCTCCGGTTCCCGCCCGGCCTGGGAGGCATGAGAGCGGTGCGACACCTGGCATTGTGATTGCCGGCCGAGGTCCTTACATCCCCCGCGGGGCGCATAGCGAGGTAGCACGATGACCACCGGGGCCCACAAACATCGCGTCGTCATCATTGGCGGCGGCTTCGGCGGCATTGCCGCCATCGAGCAACTCAAAGGCACCGGCGTCGACATCACGATCATCGATCGCCGCAACCACCACCTGTTCCAGCCGCTGCTCTACCAGGTGGCGACCACATCGCTCTCCCCATCCGAGATCGCCTGGCCGATCCGCATGCTGGTCCGCCACCGGCCCGAAGTGACCACAGTGCTCGGCAACGTCACGGGCATCGACAAGACCGCCCAACTGGTGGAGCTCGAGGATGGCGCCCGGATTGCCTATGACAGCCTGATCATCGCCACCGGCGCGGCGCACGCCTATTTCGGCCACGACGAATGGGCGCCTTACGCTCCCGGCCTGAAGACGCTCGAGGATGCGACCGCGATGCGCCGCCGGCTGCTGCTCGCCTTCGAGGCGGCCGAGCGGCAAACCGATCCCGAGAAGCGGAAGGCCCTCCTGACCTTCGCCATCATCGGGGCCGGCCCGACCGGCGTGGAGCTGGCGGGCGCCGTGATCGAACTCGCCCGCCTGACGTTGCGCGACGATTTCCGCACCATCCATCCGGAGGAGGCTCGGGTGGTGCTGATCGAAGCGGGGCCGCGCGTCCTGCTCAACTTCCGCGAGAGCCTGTCGGAGTACACGAAATCGGCGCTTGAACGCCTGGGCGTCGAGGTACATCTCGGCGATGCGGTGACCAACATCACGGCGGACTCGGTTGCCTACGGCGACAAGGTGCTGCGCGCTGGAACCATCGTCTGGGCCGCGGGCGTACTCGCCTCCCCGGCCGCAAAATGGCTCGAGGTCGAGGCCGATCGCGCCGGACGCATCAAGGTGAACCCAGACCTCACCGTGCCGGGCTATCCGAACATCTACGCCATCGGCGACACCGTCAGCGTCCTCGGGCCGAACGGCAAACCGGTGCCGGGCATCGGCGACGCCGCAAAGCAGGGTGGCCGGCAGGCGGGCCGGGCGATAGAGGCGCAACTGGCTGGAAAGCCGGTGCCGCCGTTCCGCTACCGGCACCTGGGCGACATCGCCACCATCGGCCGCAGCGCAGCGGTGATCGATTTCGGCTGGGTGCAGCTCACCGGCTGGGTCGGCTGGTGGGTCTGGGGCCTCGCCCACATCTACTTCCTGATCGGGCTGAAGAACCGCATCTCGGTGGCGGTGAGCTGGATGTGGATCTATCTCACCGGCCATCGCAGTGCCCGGCTGATCACCTGGGGCGAGGCCGGCGGCGCCCGCCAGACCCCGTTGGCCCCCAAGGATATGGCAAAGCCCCCCGATCCGGACCCGGGGGCTGCCTGAAAGCAAACCGGGCGCCCCTCGCGGAGCGCCCGGTTCAAAACTTGTCCCTGTCGATCAGATCAGGCGGGCGCGATTTCGGTGACCGCAACCTTGCCGGTGCGACGGTCTTCGCCAGTCTCGAAGGAGACCTTCTGGCCCTCAGCGAGACCGGCCATGCCGGAGCGCTGCAGCGCAGTGGCGTGGACGAACACGTCCTTGGCGCCGCTATCGGGCTGGATGAACCCATAGCCCTTCTGATCGTTGTAGAATTTGACGGTGCCCTTTTCCATCGGGTAGTCCCTCTTCGCATTGTGTTGTGGACAGAGCGATGTGGGATCAGCCTGTCCGGTCAGTCGATGTTTGGTATTTCAAAGCGTGCGCCTGACCGGAAGCGGTGGCATACGGCATTTCAGCCAAATGTCGATGCTCGAAGAGATAAGACTTGACGGTCAAATTGGCAAGCGGTGCGAACGCTTCGCATCACGCTCGCGCAACGATCCGGTCAGGGCTCTGCCAGAACGGCGGCATCGCTGCGGCGAGGTTCGACATCGGCAGAACTTCGGGCTTCAGCCTGATGCCGAGCACATCGGCCATGAAGGCCCGCCGCGCCTCCGTTCGTGCCCACACGTCGGGGAACTCGGCCTTGAGCTGATCGCGCCCAGCCTTGTCGAGCAGCGCGATCCCGTCCTCGATATTGGCGCCGTAGTAGGGCGGTCCGGCGGCGGGGATGATGTCGACCTGCACCATCTGGTGCGAAACGAACGGCTCGCGCGAACCGGGGTAGACCTGGGTGTTCATCCACTCGTCGAGGTGGATCAGGTGGCCTGGATTGAGAACCAGGTTGAAGAACGGCGTATCGAGATGCTTGCGCGCGATGGCGTCGAGTTCGCCGCCCGTCACGCCGATGCCGATCGTCTCGTACCACTCGGCGACGCAGGCGAAGTACGGACCAGCCAGCCTTTCGACGTAATCACGCACGCCCTCGGGCAGGCCGGATTCGTCTTCGGCCAGCCAGCCCATCCGGCTCGACAGGCCACCGAGGTAGCCCACTGCGGTGGTCATCGGGTCGCCGGCTTTCAGCACGGTGTTCGATGGGCTGTTCAGCCCCACCAGGTTTTCGCCCGACGAGAACATGGTGTGGCATGAGTGCGGCAGCACACCGAGACGCATCGTCTGCGCCGCGTCATAGCCCGTCATGCCCGGCTTCACCGAACGGATCAGCGCCTTCACGGCTTCGGAGCAGGCCACGGCGCCGAACTCGAACTGGGCGATCTGCACGATCTCGTTGACCGCGCGGAGCCCGGTGACGGGATGCATCATCAGCGCGTTGGCATTGACCACGCGCCCATCGGCTCCGACGATGCGCCGCAGCACATCGACGATATAGCTCGGCGTCTCGAGCCAGGACTCGGGCTTCGCCGCCTCATAGGGGCCGAAATATTTCCAGCCCAGCACCCCGACCCGATGGTTCGGCCGGATGCCGGCATTGCGCAGCACTTCCTCGAGCGACGGGGTCTTGGAGCGGTCCTGGCCCAAGAGGCCGAACGGTGGATAGAGCCGGGCCTCGACATTGATCATCGATGCGGCGGCGCGGCCGAGGTTTTCCGGCCCCGCCAGCAGCGTCGGCGTCGTGTCGGGCACGATCACCAGCAGCGCTTCCTCGAAGCGCGGATCGAAGCCGGTGATATAGCTCAGGTTGGCCGAGTGCTCGCGGTCGGAATAGACGATCAGCGCGTCGAGTCCGGCTGCCCTGCGGGCCCGCGACAGCGCGGCGAAACGCTGGGCATAAACCGAGCTGTCGAGCTCGGGGCGTGTCTTGGGGACACCAAACTCCGGGAGCTTGGCATCCACCAGTTTGATCGACGGCATACGGAGTCCACCCCTGGTTTTTTCCGAGTCTCCAAGAGTCTTGGTCGGAAAGCAACCGTCGGGCAGAGCGTATCGACAGTCCGGGCGTGATGGAGAACGAAGCGGGTGACGGGGTGTTCCTTCCTCGCACGCTTGACACCCGATCCTCGGGGCACCAAGTTCCAAAAGCGGAGATAGGAAATGACCGGAATGCGCCGCTCGATAAAGGTGTCCTTGGACGTCGGCCTCGTAGAGGAAGCACGGTCCATGGAAATCGACGTATCGCAGGCGGCCGAGGCAGGAATAGCCCGAGCGGTGGCCGGAATGAAGGCCGCGAAGCAGTTCTCCGAAGAGTACCCTGACGTCGTCAAGAGCAACAACGAGTACGTGGCCAGGCATGGCCTGCCGTTGCGCAAGTACCGCTCGTTCTAATGTCGCGGCTCGACGTGTTCCGCTTGGCGGACGGTGAACTGGTGCTGGACGTCCAAACTGAGTTGCTAGGCTCGTTCGACACGCGCGTGGTGGTACCATTGATGTTATCGGACGAGGCGCCGATGCGACACCCGCGGCTAAACCCAACGGTCGTAGTAAGCGACCACGCCTATGTGATCGTTACACAATACATGATCGCTGTCGATCGACACGAACTTCGTACGCGGATCGACAACCTCGACCGGTACTACGATCAGGTCAAACTCGCATATGACATGCTGTTCAACGGCTTCTAGTCCTCGACGGCCACTTCGCGGATCACGCTTTTCGACAGCTGGCGTTCGCGGAGCCAGATGTAGAAGCCGGAGGCCATGACGATGGGGGCACCGACGAACAGCCAGACGGTGGGTGGCTGGTTGAAGACGAACCAGCTCGAGCCGGTCATGAAGATGATCTGCATGTAGCCGAACGGCGCCAGAACCGAGGCTGGGGCGTAGCGGTGCGCCGTGGTGACGAGCAGGTGCCCGATCAGCGCCGCCACGCCGATGCCGACAAAGGCGGTCCAGCCGACAATCTCCTGCGGCCAGGTCCAGTCGCCGAACGAGAACGGCGCGATGCACACGGTGGCAACGCCGGCGGCGAAGAACTGCTGGGTGGTCGTGGTATCGACGCCCGCCAGCTTGCGGGTCAAGAGGTTGTAGAGCGCGCTGAACATAGCGGTGATCAGCGACAGGATTACTGCGGGCTGGAACGCCTCGGTGCCAGGCTGCACGATCACCAGCACCCCGACAAAGCCAACGCCGATGGCCAGCCAGCGACGCCAGCCGACGGTCTCGCCGAGCAGCGGGATGGAGAGTGCGCAGAGGATCAGCGGCATGGTGAAGGAGATGGCCGAGGTCACCGTCAGCGGCAGGAAGGTGATGGCCATGAAGTTGAAGACGGTTGACCCCAGCAGGCAGAGACCACGCGCCACCTCCAGCTTCCAACTGCGGGTCGTCACCAGCGCCTTGCCTTCGCGGGGCAAAAAGATCGCCAGCACCAGCACGAACTGGCCGAGATAGCGGATGAACACCACCTCCATCGTCGGCATGCCGGAGGCGCTCAGCAGCTTGGCGAAGCTGTCGATCACCGTGTAGCAGAACAGCGCGGCGATCATCATGCCGATGCCGAGCAGCCGCCGGTCCTCCACCGGTTTGAGAGCGCTCGCCACCGCTCAGTCCTCCACCGGTTCGACGGTGATCGGGCGACTCATCTTCCGCTCCCGCAGCCAGATATAGATGCCCGAGCCGATGATGATCGGCGCGCCGAGGTAGAACCAGGCATCCGGCGGCTCGTTGAAGATGATCCAGCTGGCGAGGGCGAGCAGGATCAGCCCGGTATAGCTGAAAGGCGCCAGCGCCGAGGGCGGGGCGAAACGGTGGGCGATGGTGTTCATCTGGTGCGCGATCATGCCGGCGACGCCCGCCGCGATGAAGGCGAACCACCCCGCCCCCTCGGTCGGCCAGACCCAGCCGTTGAACGCGAACGGCGTGACGCAGGCGAGGGCGATAAGGCCGGCATAGACCTGCTGGGTGGAGGCGGAATCGACGCCGGCCAGTTTTCGCGTGGTGATCGAATAGAACGCGGCCGAGAGCGCTCCTGCCAGCGCAATCAGCGAGGCGGGCTGGAATGTCTCGGTGCCGGGGCGGACGATGATCAGGATACCGATGAAGCCGATGCCGACCGCCATCCAGCGGCGCCAGCCGATCTTTTCGCCGAGCAACGGGCCGGAGAGCGCCGTCACCATCAGCGGCATGGTGAACATCAGGGCGCCGGTGACCGTGAGCGGCAGGTAGCGCTGCGCTCCGAAATTGGCGGCGGTCACACCGAGCAGGAACAGGCCGCGCAGCAGTTCGAGTTTCCAGTTGCGGGTGATGAACAGCGCGCCCTTCAGCACCGGCAGGAACAGCGCGAGGGCGAGCGCCACGTGGACGGCGTAGCGGACGAAAACGATCTCGGTGAGCGGCAGGCCGATGAAGCTCAGGTACTTGGCCGAGGTATCGAGCGTGGCGAAAAACAGCTGCGCGAACAGCAGGATGCCGATGCCGAGATTGCGGCGCTCCTCGATGGGCGCGATCGTGGTCGTCATGTCTGGTCCGGAGCCGCGAGGGGAGCGGCGGCGGTTTCACCAAAGGTGCGCCGCCCTCCCCTGTCAATGCCGCGGGGCGGTGGAACCGTTCCCCGACAACGAAAGTGTTACAGCGAACTCAGTAGGTCTCGCGCAGGTGACTGAGCTTCAGGCCTGCAGCGAGCGCGTCCTTTGTGACGTTAGCGCCGTGGCGCGGCGTGAAGCTGAGCCGACACTCGCGGCCCGGCAGCAGGGTGACGGCGTTGTCGGAGAAGTAGCCGGGCACGTCCACCGTGGCCGTGACGAACACGGACGGCTTGTCGGCAGTGAGGGTCAGCACTGGACCGGTATCGCCTGACGACCAGACGGCGGTCACGCTGGGCTCGCCGATCTCGTAGGCCTTGTAGGGCTTCGGGAAGTAGTCGTTCTCGCCTAGCAGCTCGCCATCCTCGCCGGTCCAGGAGAAGAACAGGAACTCGTTGGGACCGAGGTCTTCGAGCGCGATGCGGGTCGCAACGATGGCCTTGTCCGGATTGGTCTTCACCGTCGCGGTAGCGATGATGCGCGCGCCACCGTCCGCATCCACGGCCTGCACTTCAAGTTCGATCGCCGTCTTGCTGGCGGTGTCGTTGATGGCCTTGAGGATCAACTGGTCGCCATCGGGCACGGCTACGACGGTGATGGGATTGTCAAAGCGCTTTGCCATGTACTGCAGCAGCTTCCACTGCCCGCCATAGTCGAGGCTCGACCAGCTCGCCACCGGGTAGGTGTCGTTGATCTGCCAGTAGAGCGTGCCCATGCAGCGCGGCTTGGTGGAGCGCCAGTATTCGATGGCGGTCTTGATCGCGAGACCCTGCTGGATCTGGGACAGGAACACCATCTGCTCGAAGTTCGACGGGAAGCGGAAATAGCGCGTCATCGTTTCGAGGATGCGGGCATTGCCGCCGGTGTTCCGCTGGTGGCTCTCCATCACCGGCGAGGACGGGTTGCGGTCCTTCGGTTCGGTGAACGTCTCGATGACGTTCATCGAGGTGAAGCTCTGGAAGCCGAACTCCGAGGCGAAGCGCGGGTTGACGTCGCGGTAGGCGGAGAAATCCTTAGCCGAGTGCCAGACGCTCCAGTAGTGCGTGTCGCCGCGTGTATCCATCTGCCAGCCGTCGGAGAAGTCGAGGTAGCCCATGGAGGGCGAACTCGGCCAGAAGCGGCGGCCGGGGTCCTCGTCCTCGGCGATGTTGCCGAGCATGGAGTTCAGGCGATCGTAGTTGGCGACGTAGCGCTCGGGCGCCGCCTTGGTCTCGGGGTACCAGTGCAGCGAGCCGATCACCTCGTTGTCGCCGCACCACAGCGCGATCGAGGCATGGTGCTGCAGGCGGCGGACCTGCTGGGTGATTTCGGTGCGGACGTCGGCGAGGAAGGCGCGATCCGACGGGTAGCTCATGCAGGCGAACATGAAATCGTGCCAGATCAGCAGGCCGAGCTCGTCGCACATCTCGTAGAAATAGTCGGGCTCGTACTGCCCGCCGCCCCAGATGCGCAGCATGTTCATGTTGACCGCCCTGGCGCTTTCCAGCAGGTCGCGGACGACCGTCGGGGTGATGCGCGAGGGAATGGCGTCGGCGGGGATCCAGTTGGCGCCGAACATCGAGATGTCGCGGCCGTTCACGCGGCACTTGAAGCTGTGGTCGATGTCGTCGGGCTCGACGATCCATTCGAGCTTCCGCAGGCCGAGCTTGCGGGTGGTGCGCTCGCCGTCGAGCGTGGTCCAAAGTTCGTAGAGCGGCTGCTCGCCATGCCCGCTCGGCCACCAGAGTTTTGGGTTTTTCACCGTGACGTTGTGGACAAAGGTGTTTTCGCCCGGCCGGACCACGACCTTGTCGGCGAGCTTCTGGCCGTCGATCTCGTGGGTGAGTTCAACCGAACCTTCAGCAAAGGCGAATACGCGAGTCGTTATCGCGAGTTCGACCGACTTCTTGCCGTGCGCCTGCTCGACGGTGACGCTCTCCTGCCGGGCGAGGCGCGACTTGCGGATGGCCATCTTGCCATAGACGCCGGTGGGCATCAGGCAGATGCCCCAGTCCCAGCCTGCGTGGCAGGCGGTCTTGCGCACGAAGTTGAGGTGCACCCCGGGGAGGCCGTTCGAAAGGTAGTTGTAGGTGAACGGGATCGGGAACGGATGGGCGTCGGCGCGCGCCTTGGCGACATCCTTGGTCACCGCGAATTCGAGACGCAGCGTGTTGGTGCCGGCCTTCACCTTGCCGGTGACGTCGAGGTCGTAGCGGATGAACTGGTTCTGCGTTTCGGCAATCGCCTCGCCGTTGAGGAACACCGTGGCGATGGTGTCGACATTCTCGAGCGTCAGCGTCAGGTAGCCGTCGATATCGGCCGGGGTGGCGGTGAACTTCCGCTCCATCGTCCACGGGGTGTCGTGCACCCACATGACGCGCGTCTCGTTATCGGCGAAGTACGGGTCGGGGATCTCCCCAGCCTCGAGCAGCGCGGCGTGGACATCGCCCGGGAGCGCAATCGGTGCCTTGAGCTTCAGCTTGGGCGAGGTGAGCTGGAACTGGCCGGCGAGGCTCAACTCGCTGTACGAGCTCGCAGCAGTATCCAGTCCAGTGGCCTTGGCCATGACTCTCTCCGATCGTTGGTGCCGGCGTTGTAGCGACGGGTTCCGTCGCTGCCAAGGCGGAGACGAGCGGAGAGGGTCGATCTCAGTGCTGCTGCTTCGGCCGGGTCGAGAGGCCGAGCACGCGATAGATTGGGCAGAACGAGAGGAAGGCAGTGGCGGCGAGAATCAGGCCGACGATCGGCGCGGCCCAGACGAGCCAGGTGCCCGCAATGCCCGCGATACCAAGGAAGGGCAGCGCGATCAGGATGGCGCCGATAACCAGGCGAATGATGCGATCCGGAGTTCCTACATTGGCGGTGAACATGGCGTTTTCTCCCGGCGGTGTTATTGATCGGTCTCGTCCGCCTATTGCGCTTTTATATTCGAATGTTCTAATATGATCAAGATGGAACCGCAGCTTCTCGCGCAAAGATCCGACGCAGCCGCCAGCCTGCTCGCTGCGATGGCGAACCAGAGCCGGTTGATGATCCTCTGCCACCTGCTCAACGAGGAACTGACGGTCGGCGAACTGGCCGAGCGCGTCGGGCTTAACCAGAGCCCGCTGTCGCAGCACCTGTCGAAGCTCCGCGCCCTGGGACTGGTGAAGACGCGGCGCGAAGGCCAGTCGATCCACTACCGCCTCGCCAGCCCGGAAGTCGAAGCCGTGCTGCAGACGCTCTATTCGATCTACTGCGCGGTTTAAGGGCGCTACTCGGCCGACTTGGGGTCGAGGAAGCCACCGGACTGCCGCGCCCACAGGCTGGCATAGTGGCCGCCGAGCGCCAGCAGTTCGGCGTGGGTGCCTTCCTCGACGATCCGGCCCCGCTCGAGCACGATCAGCCGGTCCATCTCGGCAATGGTCGAGAGCCGGTGGGCGATCGCCAGCACGGTCTTGCCCTGCATCAGGGTCTTCAGTTGCGACTGGATGGCGGCCTCGACTTCGCTGTCGAGGGCCGAGGTCGCCTCGTCGAGCACCAGGACAGGCGCATCCTTGATCAATACGCGGGCGATGGCGACGCGTTGGCGCTGGCCACCCGAGAGTTTTACCCCGCGCTCGCCGACAAAGGCGTCGTAGCCAGCCCTGCCCTTCTGGTCGACCAGTTCGGCGATGAACTCGTCGGCCTCGGCGCTCGCGGCGGCGCTCGCCATCTCGTCGTCGGTAGCGTCGGGGCGGCCGTAAACGAGGTTAGCGCGGATCGAGCGGTGCAGCAGCGCCGTATCCTGCGTAACGACACCGATCTGGCGGCGCAGCGACTCCTGCGTCACCTGCGCGATGTCCTGCCCGTCGATGGTGATGCGTCCGCCGCGCAGGTCGTAGAAGCGCAGCAGCAGGTTGACCAGCGTCGACTTGCCGGCGCCGGAGCGGCCGATGAGCCCGACACGCTCGCCAGGCGCAAGCTTGAGGTCGAGGCCGTCGATCACCGGAGTGACCTTGTCGTAGTGGAAGCGGACATGATCGAAATGGATCGCGGCCTTCGTCACCACCAGCGGCTTTGCATCGGGCGCGTCGAGGAGGCCGAGCGGCCGGGCGATCAGTTCGGCGGAGTTTTGCGCGGTGCCGTAGTTGCGCATCAGGCCGTTGAGTTGCTTCATCAGCCGGCCGAGCAGGTTGTAGAGCCGGAGGATCAGGCCGGTGGTGAAGGCGACGCCGCCGACCGTCACGACGCCCTCCGTCCAAAGATGCACCGACAGCCCCGCGATGCCGGCAATGGCGACGCCCGAGAGCAGCCCCATCCAGGTACGAACGCCGACCAGGGTGCGGGCCAGCTTCGTCATCGCGGCGATGAAACTGTCGAAACCGGAGCGCACGAACTTGTCGTCGGCCTCTGCCGAACCGAACAGTTTCAGCGTCTGGATGTTGGAAAAGCTGTCGACGATGCGGCCAGACAGTCCTGAGGCCTGCTCAGCTGCAGCAGACGAAAATTTCCGCATGCGCGGCACGTAGGTCCAGGCGAGGAACGAGAACGCCACCACCCAGGCGATCACGGCCACCGACAGCCGCCAGTCGAGCTGGCCAACGAGGACGATGGTGGTGATGGTGTAGATGGCGATGAACCACACCACCTGCAGCAGCGACACCATGAAGTCGCCGATGGCGCCACCTGACTGCCACACCTTGCTGGCGATCGAGCCGGCGAAATCGTTCTGGAAAAAGCTGAGGTTCTGCCGGATGACGTGGGCGTAGGCCTGCCAGCGCACGAGGTTGTAGAAGCCGAGGTTGACGGTCTGCTCTTCCACCGTGGCCGAGAGCCAGGTGATGATCGAGCGGAACACCAGCGTCACCACCAGCATCCAGACGAGTTCGTTGCCATAGCCGGCAATCAGCCCGCCCCAGCCGTCCGACTGGCTCGAGACGTCGAGAATGTCGACGAGGCGACCGATGTAGTAGAACAGCGCGCCCTCGACCAGCGCCACCAGGCCACCGAGGATGAGGAGGCTCGCAAATGCCAGCTTCGCCTGCCGGATGTAGAACCAGAAGAACTTCCACGTGACCGCAGGCGGTTGCAGGTCGCCTGTGCGGCCGAACGGGTCGGTCCAGCGTTCAAAGAAATGGTGGATGGGCTCGAGGAGCTTCATGGGGCGCGGACCTCAATAGCTTGGATCCAAGCAAAGGGAATGTGAAATCATCGAACGAGTGAGCTAGGTACGTCGCGCCATCCCAAATTTTGCACCCAAACCGGGTATTAGTGCGTATCCCGAACTTGATCTGCATCCGCATGGCATCACTCCATCGGGCAGACAGTCAGGCGTGCGGCGCCTCCTTTGGTGCGCGCGCGGCGCTGTTGCTCCTGCTTGCGTCCACAAGGAGAAGAACGGCGCTTCTACGAGGGTGGGGAGCCTTTGGGCTCCCCACCCTCTAATCACTCCGCCGCAGCCGCTTCGGCTTTCACGTCGAGGAAGCCGCCGGACTGGCGTTCCCACAGCGCGGCGTAGTGGCCGCCTCGAGCCAGCAGTTCGGCGTGGGTGCCCTCCTCGACGATCTGGCCCTTTTCCAGCACCACCAGCCGGTCCATTGCGGCGATGGTCGAGAGGCGGTGGGCGATGGCGATCACCGTCTTGCCCTGCATCAGCGACACCAGCTGCTCCTGGATCGCCGCCTCGACCTCGGAATCGAGGGCGGAGGTGGCTTCGTCGAGAACCAGGATAGGGGCGTTCTTGAGCAGCACGCGGGCGATGGCTACGCGCTGCCGCTGGCCGCCCGAGAGCTTGACGCCGCGTTCGCCCACATGGGCGTCGTAGCCGCGGTTGCCCTTGGGGTCGACCAGCCCCGCGATCACATCCGCCACCTTCGACTGCTCGGCGGCGCGGATCATCTCCTCGTCGGTCGCAGTCTGGCGGCCGTACTTGATGTTCTCGCGCACCGAGCGGTGCAGCAGCGAGGTGTCCTGGCTGACGAGGCCGATGGCGGCACGAACGCTCTCCTGCGTCACCTTCCGCACATCCTGCCCGTCGATCAGGATGGAACCCGCTTCCACGTCGAACAGGCGCAGCATCAGGTTGACCATGGTCGACTTGCCGGCGCCGGACCGGCCGACCAGCCCTACCTTCTCGCCTGGCTTGATGGTGAGGTTGAACCCCTCCATCACGGTGCCTTCCTTGCCGCGCCAGTAGTTGAAGCTCACGTCCTTGAACTCGATGCCGCCTTCGCGGACGACGAGTTTGGGGGCGGTGGGCGGATCGAGCATGGCGATGGGCTCGGCGATGGTTTCCATCGAGTCCCGCGTGGTGCCGATCTGGCGGAAGATGTTGGAGCCCACATCGAGGATCCAGCCACTCATGTTCATGATCTGCAGCGCGAACGGGATCGCCGTCGCTACCGCGGCGGCGTTGAGCGTGCCGTTGTTCCAGCTCGCAAGCGCGATCCAGGCGATCGAGATCACGAGGCCGGCGTTGAGCAGGAACAGCGTCGACCACATGTAGGTGAAGATACGCATCAGCTTGCGGAACTCGACCGCATGCGCTTCCACCGACTCGGCGACGTATTTGTCCTCGTGGCCATCGGTGGAGAAGGTCTTCAGCGTGTGGATGTTGGTGTAGCTGTCGACGATGCGGCCGGTCATCACCGACTTGGCCTCCGAAAGCTCCTCGGAGTGCCGGGCGATCAGCGGCATGACGATGGTGAACAGCACGCCATAGAGGATGAGCCAGATGGCGATCGGCACCAGCAGCACCCAGTCGAGCCCCGCCATCACCACCACCGCGACGATGACGAAGATGCCGGCGTACCACACCGCGTCGATGGTCATGTTGACCGAGGTCTCGATCGATTCCCCCGCCTGCATGATCTTGTTGGCGATGCGGCCGGCGAAGTCGTTCTGGAAGTAGGTCCAGCTCTGCCGGATCACGTGCCAGTGGCTCTGCCAGCGGACGATATCGACGAGGTTCGGCGTGATCGAGTGGTTGCGCACCAGCGTGTCGAGCAGGAAGGTCAGCGGCCGGATCACCGCGATGGTGGCGATCATCCAGACGAAGGTCTGCCCGTGCAGGTCGAATATCTGGCCGGGTGGCGTGGTGGCCAGCATTCCGACCACAAGGCCGACGAAGACCGGCATCATCGCATCGGCAACCGAACCAACGGCGACCAGCACGATGCGCAGCATGAAAGCGGTGCTGAACTGCTTGACGAAGTAGAAGGTGAACGCGGTGACGCCCTTGGGGGGCTGCGTGTCGCTGGCCAGCGCTACCGGTGCGTAGCGGCTGTCGAACCAGGCAATGACTCGGTTGAGCATCTTGAACTCATGTTCCGAGCCCGTCTGACGGATTGAGTCAGGTGAGGGCTACAAGGGATTGTTTTCGTTTCTCTTTGGCCAGGCCGAGAGCAGCGGGTGCGATGCGGCGCGGGAAGTTACGAGTTTCCATTTGTCCCTCCTTGGGGTGGTTGTTGGTGTGGGCACGGCACGGCTTAGGCGGTGGAGCACGGCGTGGTCACATCGTCTCCCGCCCCCTCGTGGGGAAGGATCAAGGGTGGGGGGCAGCACGCGCCGCCCTACCCCCACCCCAGCTACGCCAAGCCGCTACGCGACTGGCTGCGCTACCCTCCCCACAAGGGGGAGGGAGGAGAGGCGTCGGCGGTTGTCACTCCGCCGCCTCCTCCAGGATGTCGGGCAGGAACCCACCCGACTGGCGGCTCCAGAGGCTGGCATAGGTGCCGCCCTGCTGGATCAGTTCGGCGTGCGTGCCCTCTTCGATTATCTTGCCCTTGTCGAGCACAACGAGCCGGTCCATGGCGGCGATGGTGGAGAGTCGGTGGGCGATGGCGATCACCGTCTTGCCCTCCATCAGTCGGGTCAGCTGGCCCTGGATCGCTGCCTCGACCTCGGAGTCGAGCGCCGAGGTCGCCTCGTCCAGCACGAGGATCGGGGCGTTCTTGAGCAGCACGCGCGCGATGGCGATGCGTTGGCGCTGCCCGCCCGAGAGCTTCACGCCGCGTTCGCCGACATGGGCGTCAAAGCCCCTGCGCCCCTTGAAGTCGACCAGCCCATCGATGAACAGATCGGCCTCCGCCAGCCTGGCGGCTGCCAGCATCTCTTCCTCGGTCGCATCCGGGCGGCCGTACATGATGTTCTCGCGCACCGAGCGATGCAGCAGCGAGGTATCCTGCGTGACCACGCCGATCTGCTCGCGCAGCGACTCCTGCTGCACCTTGGCGATGTCGTTGCCATCGATCGAGATCACGCCGCCTTCGCGGTCATAGAACCGCAGCAGCAGGTTGACGATCGTCGACTTGCCGGCCCCAGAACGGCCGACGAGGCCGATCTTTTCGCCCGGTTTGATCCGCAGGTTGAGCTTGTCGATGACGCCCGACTGCTTGCCGTAGTGGAAGTTCACGTTGTCGAAGGCGATGTCACCCTTCACCGGGCCGAGGGGCTTGGCGCCCGGAGGATCGGCCACGACACGCGGCAGCGAGATCGAATTGATGCCGTCGCGGACGATGCCGATGTTCTCGAACAGCTGCGACATCTCCCACATCACCCACTGGCTCATGCCTTGGAAGCGCAGCACGAGTGCCGTCGCCACGGCGATCGCTCCGGGCGTCATGGCACCGTTCAGCCATTGCGTGATGCCGACGGCCATCACGGCGAACAGCAGCAGGTTGTTCATCAGCGGGATGACGATCTGCAGCAGCGAAAACATCCGCATCTGCTTGTGCACGGTGCCCATGAACTGATCCATGGCCTCGTGGGCGTAGGCCTCCTCGCGGTTCGAATGCGAGAACAGCTTCACCGTCGCGATGTTTGTGTAGCTGTCGACGATACGGCCGGTCATCAGCGAGCGCGCGTCGGCCTGCGCCTCGGCCACCTTGCCGAGCCGCGGCACGTAGTAGCAGAGCAGCGCGACATAGCCGGCGAGCCAGACGAGGAACGGCAGCGCCAGCCACAGGTCGCTCATCGCCGCTAGCACCACCGCGCCGGCGAAATAGACGACCACGAACACCGTGACGTCCAGCAGCTTCATCACCACTTCGCGCACCGCCAGCGACGTCTGCATCAGCTTGGCGCCGATGCGGCCGGCGAACTCGTCCTGGAAGTAGCTCATCGACTGGCGCAGCAGGTAGCGATGCGCCATCCAGCGGATGCGCTGCGGCAGGTTGCCGATCAGCGTCTGGTGAATGATCAAGGTGTCGGCAATCTGCAGCGCCGGCAGGATCAGCAGCAGCAGGCCCGCCATCAACGCCAGCTTCCAGCCCTCATCGGCGAGGAACGTCGCCCTGTCGGCGGTGCCGAGCCAGTCGATGATCGAGCCCATGAAGCTGAACAGCATGATCTCGCCCAGCGCCACGCCAGCGCCGAGCACCGCCATGGCGATCAGCCACCGCTTGGCGCCCTGGCAAAAGTGCAGGCAGAAGGCCACCAGCCCCTTGGGTGGCTGTGCCGGCTCATCGAGCGGATAAGGCTCCAGCCGCGTTTCGAACCACTTGAATACCGGGCCGATCATTGAATACGCTCCTTGGCTCCCGCCTGGTTATCCGACGCCTACGACCTCAAGCACGGTTGAGGTCAAGCGCTTCGTCCCCAGGCAGGGCTTACTCTCTTTATCGTTTTGGATTACGCACACGACACGCTTATGGCGCGGCGGAGGTGCGTGCTGCGACGCTGGAATTGCCCGGTCGGCAGCCGCACAGAATACAGCAACGGCTGGATTCGGCTGTAGCCGCCGTGCCACAGTAAAACAACGAGTTGAAGTTGCGGAGATTTTGATGCGCGGCGAGAACGACGAGACGATCTACCTCAAGGACTACGCCCCTACCCCCTACATCATCGAAAAGGTCGAGCTGGACGTGGCAATTGCGCCCGACACCAGCCGCGTGCGGACGCTGCTGACCATTTCGCCACGCGCCGGCACCCCGCCCGGGACGCCGCTGGTGCTCGATGGCGAAGAGTTGAAGCTGCTGTCGATCGCCATCGACGGGCTGCCGCTGGCGCTCACCGCCTACGAGGAAACGCCCACGACGCTGTGCGTGCTTGAACCGCCGATCAAGCGTTTCGTGCTCGAAACCGAAGTGCAGGTCGAGCCGGAAAAGAACCTCAAGCTGATGGGCTTTTACCGCTCGAGTGGCACATGGTGCACCCAGTGCGAGCCGGAGGGGTTCCGCCGCATCACCTGGTACTACGACCGGCCGGACGTGCTGGCGCCGTTCCGGGTGAAGATGACGGCCGACAGGACGCTGGCGCCGGTGCTGCTGTCGAACGGCAATCGCGTCGAAACGGGCGAGCACAGCGACGGCCGTCACTTCGCCATCTGGGAGGATCCGTTCCCCAAGCCCGCGTACCTCTTCGCCATGGTGGCAGGCGATCTCGGCGCCATCCACGACAGTTTCACCACCGCTTCCGGCCGCAAGGTATCGCTCGGCATCTATTGCGAGCACGGCAAGAAAGGCGAGTGCGGCTACGCCATGGATTCGCTGAAACGCTCCATGGCCTGGGACGAGCGCCGCTTCGGCCGCGAGTACGACCTCGACATCTTCAACATCGTCGCCGTGAGTGACTTCAACTTCGGCGCGATGGAGAACAAGGGCCTCAACATCTTCAACGACAAGCTGGTGTTCGCGAAGCCCGAATCGGCCACCGACGCCGACTACGCCTCGATCGAGAGCGTCATCGCGCACGAGTATTTCCACAACTGGACCGGCGACCGCATCACCTGCCGCGACTGGTTCCAGCTCTGCCTCAAGGAAGGGCTGACGGTCTATCGGGACCAGGAATTCTCGATGGACGAGCGCTCGCGCCCGGTGAACCGGATCGAGGATGTGCGGCTCTTGCGGCAGGCGCAGTTCCCCGAGGATGGCGGCCCGCTGGCGCATCCGCCGCGGCCGGATCACTACAAGGAAATCAACAACTTCTACACGACGACGATCTACGAGAAGGGCGCCGAGATCGTCCGCATGCTGGCGACGCTGCTCGGCGAAGCCGGCTTCCGCAAGGGGATGGACCTCTATTTCGAGCGCCATGACGGCGACGCGACGACCATCGAGGCCTTCATCAAGGTGTTCGAGGATAGCTCGGGGCAGGACCTGCAGCATTTCCAGCAGTGGTACCTGCAGGCCGGCACGCCGGAGGTCACGGTCTCCGACAGCTACGACGCTGCTAGCCAGACCTACACCCTGACCCTCAGCCAGGAAACCAAGCCGACGCAGGGGCAGCCGGACAAGCAGCCCATGGTGCTGCCGGTGAAGTTCGGGCTGATCGGCCCCAACGGTTCGCCGATGGGCTGGAGCGGGGTTTCGGGTGCGGAGCTGCGCGGCGACGACCTCCTTGTGGTCGATACGGCCTCCGCCACCATCACCTTCACCGGCGTGCCGAACCGGCCGGTGCCATCACTGTTCCGCGGCTTCTCCGCCCCGGTGAAGCTCAACTCTTCGATCAGCGAAACCGACCAGTTGTTCCTCGGGCGGCACGATGCCGATCCGTTCAACCGCTGGCAGGCGCTGCAGGATGTGGCTGGCCGGCTGATGATCGATGCGGTGCGCGGCACGCCCTGGAGCGCGCCGCAGGCCAGCGCGCTGGCCGAGGCGCTGGAGGAGACGCTCAACGCCAAGGAGCTCGACCCAGCCTTCAAGGCGCACGCCCTCAGCCTGCCCAACGAGCTGACGATTGCCCGCACCATCGGCGAGGACATCGACCCGGACCGCATCCACGTGGTGCGTGGCACGCTGATCCGCGACATCGTCGGCCGCATCGGACCGTCGCTCGAGCGGGTCTATCTCACCAATGACAGCGGCCTCGCCTATTCGCCTGATTTCCAGCAGGCTGGCCGGCGATCGATGAAGAACACGGCGCTGTCGCTGCTGGTGCATGCCGGTGCCGAAGGTGGGGCGAACCTGGCGCGCGAGCAGTACAGCCGCGCGCTCAACATGACCGACCGCCTGGCAGCGCTCGGCGCCATCGTCGGCGCCTGGACGGCCGATGCCGAGCCGCTGCTGGCCGATTTCCGTACCCGCTTCACCGCCGATCCGCTGGTGCTCGACAAGTGGCTGTCGCTCAACGCGCAGTCGCCCGACTCCGGCACCGTCGACCGGCTGAAGGCGATCCTCGCGGCGCCGGACTTCCCGCGCAACAACCCCAATCGCCTGCGGTCGCTGGCGGCGGTGTTCGGCATGAACAACCCGACGCAGTTCGCCCGCGCCGACGGCGAGGGCTTCCGCTTCCTCACCCAGTTCGTCGCCGACGTGGACGGCCGTAACCCGCAGGTTGCGGCTCGGGTGCTCACGGCCTTCCGCATCTGGCAGAGCTTCGAGCCGACGCGGCGCGAAGCTGCCCGGTTGGCCATGCAGGCGCTCCAGGATGCCGGGAACCTCAGCCGCAACACGGCGGAGATCCTCGACCGGACGCTCGCGGGGTAGCCTGCCCGGTTAACAGGACGTTACGGTTAGAAGAATTTTTCTTCTCCCGTAAGTGACTCTGGGGACTCGGCTTTTCGGCCTGCGCGCCGCAAGCGCGTGGGCAGCCCTATTGCTTCAAATCACGAAGCAGATTCAAAGTCCTGTCCAAGGGCAGTGGGTCCCGGGTCGCCCCCAATAATGAGACGGAGAACTTGATGCGGTCGACGGAGCAATCCGACGCCGGCGGCGGACGATTCCGCACGCCTGTGTCGGCACAAACGATGCAGGGCCTGCGCGGCCTGAAGCATCGGCTCAGCGCCGCGCTCGCCGCCTTCCGCTCCTCCGGGGCGCCCGGCACCGTCGCGTCCCACACCGATTCGCTGATCGCCACCCTGCCCTTCGGCGTGGCCTGCTGGAGCGCGGATGCCCGACTGGTTGCCGCCAACGAACGCTTCGCCGAGCGCCTGCGCGTTCCGCCCCACATGCTGCCGCCGGGCGCTGCCTATCACGAGGTCATCCAGCAGCTGAGCGTCGGCGGCGCCATGCAGCCGGTGCGCGAGGATTGGCAGAACCGACTGCTCGAGCTGCACCGCGAAGACGGCTCGACCCTCCTCATCGAGGAGCGTCCGCTCGCCGCCGGTGGCTTCGTCACGCTCGTCATGGACGTCACCGAGAGCCGTCGGACCAACCAGTTGCTGACATCGATCCGCGAGGAGCAGCGCCAGCTGGCCCGTCGATTCCACGAAGAAAAGATCCGGGCCGAGGCGGCGAGCCGCGCCAAGACCAGCTTCCTCGCGCATCTGAGCCATGACATCCGCACGCCGCTCAACCACATCATCGGGTTTGCCGACATGCTGCGCCAGCAGCCGTTCGGGCCGCTCGGCGATGGGCGCTACCTCAACTATGTGGAGGCGGTGAAGGGTTCGGGCGAGCGACTGCTCGGCTTCTTCGCCAATATCCTCGAGCTCGCCGAACTCGAGGGCGGCCGCCGCGAGCTGAAGCGTGAGCGCTTTACCGCCGACGAGCTGCTGATCACCATCCTCCGCCGCTTCTCGACCCAGGGCCAGCGCGCCGGCATCACCATGGGTCTCGGTGGCGCCTGCGACGCCATCCTCACTGCCGATCGCTTCGCCCTCGAGCGCATGGTTGCCAACCTCGTGGAAAACGCTATCCGTTTCACCCCGCGCGGCGGCAAGGTCACCCTCGGCGCCTACGCCGCCCATGACGGCGTGGTTCTCGAAATCACCGACACCGGCATCGGCATGAGCCCCGATCGACTGGAATCGCTGTCGCAGCCCTTCGTCTTCGGCGACGCAGCCCTGACGCGCGACCGCGAAGGTGCGGGCCTCGGCGTCGCCATCAGCCGCGCCATCGCCGAACTCAGCGGCGGCAGGCTGGCGATCGACAGCCGGCAGGGGCTTGGCACGACGGTCGCCGTGTCGTTGCCGCTGCTGATGGAGGAAGAGGCGCGGGCGGCCTAGAACACGCGGATCGGGCCTGGATACTGCGCCAGCTGAGTGTCGACGGTCCACAGAGTTCCAGCCCTTCGACCATCGCCTGTGCCAGCAGCATTCTGTCAAACGGGTCTCGATGAAGCATCGGAATGGTCGCTACCGCCACGCCATGGATGCCGAGGACCGGTAGTTCAGAGTACCCGGTGCCCAACAAGCCAGCGCGCAAATCTGCTGTGTCGAAATCAAAGTCCCTTCGCCCCTGGGATTGCTTTATCGCGATCTCCCAGATGCTCGCCACACTGAAGATCAACTCCGCTTCCGGCTTCAATATCGTGTCGCGGACTGCCAGAGGAAGTCTTGTGCTCCGAGTCGCAGCCCACAGGAGAAGGTGAGTGTCGAGGAGCGGCATCACTTCTTGCCGTAGAACATCTCTTCGATTTCGTCCTGCATCATGGTGTCGAAGTCCTCTGGCACCTTGAACTCCCCTTCCATGAAACCTATGCGCCGGGAAGTGTCGACCACCGGCTTCTCCAGCGGCACGATCCTAGCGACCGGCTTGCCGGCCCGGGCGATAATCAAAGTCTCGCCATGCTCCGCGCGCTCGATAAGCCTTGAGAAGTGCGTCTTGGCCTCATGAATGTTCACAGTTACGGGCACGATGACCTCCAGCCAATTAGTCCACTAGACTTAGTCCACCCGGATCGCTGGTTCAACCCAGCGCCCTTGCCTTAGCATACCAAGCCTCTCCCGCCGCGCTCACCTCTACCTCCATCTCCCTGATATCGCTCGCCAATCGGTCGAAGTTGGGGGTGTTGGTGCGTTGGGCCAGGAGTTCGCGGAAGGCTTCGGTCCAGCCTTCTTCCTTGAAGGGGTCGGCGAGGGCGGCGCTCATTACCTGCAGGACGGTGGAGTAGAGCGTGTGGATCTCGGCCAGCCGCTCGCCGGCAGGGACGAGGCCCGTCTCGCCGAGGCGGCGGAGCACTTCGTCGACCAAGGCCTGCGGGGCGGCCACCACCTCGCGGGCGACGAGCTGGGCCGATTGGGCAATGAACTCGAGGTCGATCAACCCACCCGGCGCGAGCTTCAGGTCGAAGGCGTGGCGTCGTGGCCGCTCCTTCGCCATCAGCGCCCGCATCGTCAGCACGTCGTCGATGGTCTTGGGCACATCGCGCGGGCGCGAGAGGATCTCGGCGATGGCCGTGTCGATCACCTCGCCCAGCCCGTCATCGGCCTGCACGACGCGGGCCCGGCTCAAGGCCATGTGCTCCCAGGTCCAGGCGCTCTCGTGATGATACTGGATGAAGCCCGCTAGCCGCGTCGCCAGCGGGCCGGCATTGCCCGAGGGACGGAGCCGCATGTCGACCTCGTAGAGCACGCCTTCGGAGGTGGGGGCGCTGACGGCGGCGATCAGGCGTTGAGTCAGCCGGGCGAAGTACTGGCTTGCCGCCAAAGGCTTTTCGCCGTTCGACTCCTCGCTCCCGTCGAGATCGTAGAGCATGATGAAGTCGAGGTCGGAGCGCGCCGTCATCTCGCGGCTCGCCATCTTGCCGAAGGCCAGCAGCGCTACCCGCGCACCGGGCACCACGCCGTGGCGCTTCTCGAACTCGTGCCGCACCGCGTCGAACAGCTTCAGCAGCAGCGCCTCCGCCAGCGTGGTGAACTGCTCCCCGGCCCGGCGCGCATCGAGCGTGCCGGCCAGTAGCCCGGCGGCAATCAGGAACAGCTGCTCCTGCCCCAGGATGCGGGCCCGATCGATAACATCCTGGTAGTCGCGCGCGTCGGCGAAAAAGTCCTCGATCTTCTCGAGCAGCGCTTCCTTGCGCCGCACGATGTCGGCGAAAGCCGGGTCGATCAGCGAATCCATCACATGGGCGCGATAGATCACCGCGTCGGCCATGCGCGGCGCCGATGCCATCAACGCGACGAGCAGGCTGCGGAGGTTCTCGTGGTTGCGCAGCAGCGAGAACAGCTGCACGCCGGACGGCAGGCGCGACAGGAAATCGTCAAAGCGGCGTAGGGCATCGTCGGGGTTGCCGGCCTCGGAGATGGTTTTGAGTAGCGCCGGCAGCAGTTCGGTGAGGTGCGCGCGGGCGGCAGAGGTACGGGTCGCGGCGTAGCTGCCATAATGCCATTTCTTCACCGTATCGATGGCCCGGGATGGCTGCTTGAACCCCATGCCGCTCAGCGTCTCGAGCGTCTCGGGGTCGTCGTCGGTGCCGGTAAAGACGAGGCTGCCGGTGCCACTGCCGAGCGTCTCGCCCTCGGCGAACAGGTCGGCGTAGTAGCCGACAACCAGATTCAACGCCGCCCGGTAAGTGCCTTCAAATGCGGGCAGATCCTGCCCCATGAGCGCCGCGATCACGCCGATGTCCGCCTGGCTCTCGGGCATCGTCTGGGTCTGCTCGTCGCGCAGCATCTGCAGCCGGTTCTCGACGGCGCGGAGGAACCAGTAGGTGCGCGTCAGGTCGTCGGCGGCCTCGGGCGAAATCCAGTTGGCACGGGCCAGCGCCGCGAGCGCCTCGGCGGTGGGCCGAACGCGCAAGCTCAGGTCGCGACCGCCGGCGATCAGTTGCTGGGTCTGGGTGAAGAACTCGATCTCGCGGATACCGCCCAGCCCGAGCTTGACGTTGTGGCCCTCGACGCGGACATCGCCGACATTCTTGGCGATGTTGATCTGGCGCTTCATCGCCTGGATGTCGGCGATGGTCGCGAAGTCGAGGTGCTTGCGCCAGATATAGGGCGCCAGTTCCTTGATGAACGCCTCGCCCACCGTTCGATCCCCGGCGCAGGGCCGGGCCTTGATCCAGGCGGCGCGCTCCCAGTTCTGGCCGCGGCTTTCGTAGTAGTTCAGCGCCGCGTCGATCGGCAGCGCAACGGGGGTCGCGCCCGGATCGGGGCGAAGCCGCAGGTCGGTGCGGAAGACGTAGCCGTGCTCGGTGCGGTCCTGCATCAGGTTGGCGAGCCGCTGCACGATGCGGCTCATCAGCTTCGTCTCCTCGCCCGGTTCGGCGGCGCCAACCTTGTCGGGGTCGAAGAAGGTGACGATGTCGATGTCGCTCGAGTAGTTGAGCTCGCGGCCGCCATGCTTGCCGAGTGCGAACACGGCGAGACCCGAGCTGGCGGCGGTGCTGTTGCGCACTTGCCCGCGCGCTGCCGCGAGCCGCATCAGCGTTTCGAGCCCGGCCTCGAGCGCGAAATCGGCAAGGTCGGAGAGCGCGGCGGTCGACTGCGCCGTGGTCCAGCGCCCCTCGACCTCCGATACTGCCGCAAGCAGCGCCACGCGGCCCTTGGCGATCCGCAACTCGCGGCTGATTTCAGCCTCGTCGGCGGCACTTTCGCCAGCCCGCTTCACCCCCAGCAGCACGGTCTGCAACGCCGTATCCGGGGAGATGGCGCGGCTGGCGGCGAACCAGTCGGCATGACGTTCGGCCAGCCCATCGAGATAGGGCGCGGACTGCAGCAGGGTTTCGAGCGAGACGGTCATGCGCCAACCGATAGCGGCGGGCTTGCAACTGAGCAAGGAAACTGAGGGACGACATGCATTTGGCGGCTTCCCAGCGGCAAGTGTTTCGCTACATTCCGGCCGCCCCGCATTCCCATGAGCGTCCCATGAACCTGCGCATTGCCGCCCTCTGCCTCGCCCTCGCCGTCGCCATCACGCCCGCTTCCGCCGCCCAGCTGGGCGGCATGGGCGCCGCCATCCACGGCAACACCTTCAACTTCGCCAAGGCCAACCTCGAGAAGACGCCGGTGAAGCAGATTACCGTTGGCAAGCTGGCGGTCACCTTGCAGCGCACCAAGCTCAAGGACGTGCAGAAGGCGTTCGGTGGCACGCTGCAGACTTCCGGCGAAGGCGGGTCGCGCGCCGACTGGCTCTGCTACGGCGCTGACGGCAACAATGTGTGGTTCATCTCCAACGCGCTTGGCGGCTACGAGTTCGTGATGATGGTCGCAGCCGAAGCCGGGAACGCGGCGAAGGGCTGCGACGCGGCCCCCGCCGACCTTACCTCCCCCGATTTCGGCATCCCCGGCCTTGGCGCCGCAACGGCCGACCTCAAGGCAACCTTCGGCGCCGCCTCGGGCAACAAGATCGCCTACCGCAACGACCGCCCGGGCGGCTACACCAACGTGGCGCAGTATATCGGGTATGTGCTCAAGGGCGGGAAGGTCGCCGGCATCGGCGTCGGCGAGACGTCGGTGCAGACGGATCACTGAGGGGGTAAGCTCCTACCCCGCCACCCCCGGCAACTCGATCACCGCACGCACGCCCGGCGCGTTGTCCTCGATCCGGAACTCGCCCCCATGCAGCCGCGTTACCGCTGAAACCAGAGACAGCCCGAGCCCCGAGCCCGGCATGGTCCGGCTCTTTTCCAGCCGCACGAAGCGCTCGACTACCCGCGTCCGATCTTCGGCCGGAATGCCCGGACCGTTGTCGGTCACCTCGATCAGCACGCGCGGACCCGCCTTGCGCAGCGACACCGTGATCTTCCCCGCCTTCCCCTCGACGGGCTCGTAGTATTTCAGCGCATTCTCGACGAGGTTGACCAGCGCCTGCCCCAGAAGCTCGCGGTTGCCGTTGAGCCGGACGCCCTCGACCACCTCGGCGACGAGCTCCAGACCCTCGTCCTCCGCCAGCGGGCCGTAGAGTTCGGCGACGTCGGCCACCACCGCGCTCAAGTCCAGCTCCGAGAACGCTCCGGAGGGCGTGCCGGCTTCGGCGCGGGCGATCATCAGCAGGGCGTTGAAGGTCTTGATCAGCCGGTCGCTCTCCTCGATCGTCGTTTCCAGCGCCTCGCGCTGCGCGTCGTCGCCCTGCCCGTCCCGCAAGGCCGATTCGGCCCGGTTGCGCAGGCGGGTGAGCGGGGTCTTGAGGTCGTGGGCGACGTTGTCGGTCACCTCCTTCATGCCCTGCATCAGTTGCTCGATGCGGTCGAGCATCTGGTTGAGGCTGGTGGCGAGGCCGTCGAACTCGTCGTTCCTCCGGGTCACCGGCACGCGCTCGGACAGGCTGCCCGACATGATCTTGCGCGAGGTCGCGTTGATGGTCTCGACCCGGCGCAGCACGCGCACCGCCGTCACAACACCGGCGATCAGCGAGAACACCATGATGCCGGCGACGCCGATGCCGAACCATTGCAGGATGATGGCGGAGTAGCCGCGCCGCTCAACCACGTCGCGGCCCACCACCAGGATCAGGCCGGACTCAAGCCGAACGGAGCGCACCAGCGCAGTGCCGGTCGGCGCCGGCGCGTCCTCGTCCACACCCGGCGGTCGGGAGCGTTCGTAGTTGAAGGTGAAGGTCCCGGGGTCGGACAGCACTTCGGGCGGCAGGTCGGTGACGTTGCCGAGCAGCATCTGGCCGGACTGGTCGGCGACGAAATAGATGCCCGGGCCGGGCTGCTGGGCGAGGCGCAGCACGGCGTTCAGCGTCTCCCGGAAGCCGCCATCGGCGTCGATCCGCACCAGCGCCGCCGCCTCGCGATCGATGGCGTCGGTCTGCGCCTTCTGCAGCTGCATGGTGGTCTGCCACCAGATGAGACCGAGCAGCAACACGGAAAAGACGACGAAGATCAGCAGGAACAGCGCCGTCAGGCGCACCGTCGTCGTTCGCCACAGCTGGCTCAGTTTCAGCACGGGGGGCTTACTCGCGGATCATGTAGCCGGCGCCGCGAATGGTATGCAGCAGCGGATTGTCGTGGCCCTTGTCGATCTTGCCGCGCAGCCGCGACATGTGCACGTCGATGACGTTGGTCTGCGGGTCGAAGTGGTAGTCCCAGACGTTCTCGAGCAGCATGGTGCGGGTCACCACCTTGCCGGCATTCTTCATCAGGTATTCGAGCAGCCGGAACTCGCGCGGCTGCAGCACGATGGTCTCGCCGTCGCGCTCCACCTTGCGGCTGAGGCGGTCGAGGTTCAGGCCGCCGACGGCAAAGCTGGTCGCCGCCTCCGCCGGGGACGAGCGCCGCGCCAGCACTTCGATACGGGCGAGCAGTTCGGTAAAGGCATAGGGCTTGACGAGGTAGTCGTCGCCGCCGGCCCTGAGGCCGGTGACCCGGTCATCGACCTCGCCCAGCGCCGACAGGATCAGCACCGGGGTGTGGTTGTCCTCGGCACGCAGGCTTTCGATGATCGACAGGCCATCGCGGCGGGGCAGCATGCGATCGACGATCATCACGTCGTAGTCCATCGACGAGCCCATGGCGTAGCCGGTCTCGCCGTCGGCGGCGTGGTGGGTGACGTGACCCGCCTCGTCCAGCGCCTGAATCAGGTAGCTCGCTGCCTCGCGATCGTCCTCGATCAGCAGAATTTTCATGTCATCGCCCCCGCCATGCCACTCACTGTGCGTCATTTGCTAAAGGACCGGAACCCTCGCGAGTTCCGGCCCCGAACGAGTAGCAGATGGTTCCGGGGCGTTGCCGCCCCGGAACCGGTTGCCGTTACGAGTTGTCGGTGCTCACCGGCAGCCCGACGAAGCGGGTGTTGCCGTCGCGCTGGGCCTTCACCAGTGCGGTGCCACGGCCGGCATCCTTGACGCCCTCAATGGCCGCCTCGAACTCCTCGACCGTGTTCACCGGCTGATTGTTGACCTCGAGGATGCTGTCACCCACCGCGAAGCCCTTTTCGGCTGCGGGAGAGGCCTCGTCGATCTCCTGGATCAGCAGGCCCTCGCCATCCGAGTTCGGCACGAGCGTCAGGCCGACACTGGTGGATGCCGGAGCGGCGGGCGCCTCGGGCTCGACCTGCTGCTGCGCGTCGTTCTCGGCGATCTTCGCCTCGTCCAGCTTGCCCAGTTCGACCGTGACGGTCGTCTCGGCCCCGTCGCGCCAGATCGTCAGCTCGACGCTGGTGCCCGGGTTCTTGCCGGCAATGGTGCGGCTCAGGTCCAGTGCGTCGTCGATGGCCTGGCCGTCGACGGCGGTGATCACGTCGCCAGACTCAACGCCGGCCAGATCAGCCGGGCTGCCCTCGGTCGGCTCGGTGACGAGCGCGCCACGGGCGCCGTCGAGGCCAACGCTCTCGGCGATGTCACGCGACACGTCCTGGATGCCGACGCCGAGGAAACCGCGGGTCACGGTGCCCGACGCGATCAGCTGGTCGGTGACCTGCTTGACTACCGAGGCGGGGATGGCAAACGCAATACCGACATTGCCACCGTTGGGGGAGAAGATGGCGGTGTTCACGCCCACCACTTCGCCCTGCATGTTGAAATCGGGGCCACCGGAATTGCCGGTGTTCACCGCCGCATCGATCTGCAGGAAGTCGCCATAGGCCGAGCCCTGGATATCACGGCCGCGGGCCGAGATGATGCCGGCGGTTACCGTACCGCCGAGGCCGAAGGGGTTGCCGACGGCGACCACCCACTCGCCGACGCGCGGCTCGACGTCGCTGAGCTTGACGAACGGCAGGTCGGTTTCGCCTTCGAGCTTCACGACCGCGAGGTCGGTCTTCACGTCGGTGCCGATGACCTTGGCTTCCCGTTCGGTGCCGTCGTCGAACACGACAGTGACCTTCGAGGCATTGTCGACCACGTGGTTGTTGGTCACGACGTAGCCGTCAGCGGAAATCACGAAGCCCGAGCCGGCTGCCGTGAACTTGCGCGGCTGCATAGGACGGCCATCGTCCTGGCCCTGGCCCGGACCACCCTGGCCGAACTGATCGAAGAAGTCCTTGAACGGGTGATCGTCCGGCAGGTCGGGGAAGTTGAAGTTGAACTGGCGGCCGCCGCGCTGCAGCTGGCGGCTCTCGGTCTCGTTGCCTTCGACGATGATCGAGACAACGGCCGGCTTAACGGCCTCGACGAGGTCGGCGAAGTTCGGCGCGGTGGTCACGGCCGGCGCCATGATCTGTGCCGCCGGAACGAGTTTGGCGTCCTGCTGAGCACTGGTCGGCGCGGTAGCGGCCACGAGGGCGGTGCCCCCGCCGATGCCGGCGAGAATGGCCAGCGCCGAGGCGCCGATCCAGCGACGGGCACGGGATGAGAAAGTCGAGCGCATGAAGATCTCCTTGGTCAGGCATGCTTCGTATGACCGGAGATATGGCGTCGGGCGCCTTTCTGCAGGGTGTCACCAGCGTTAAAGGTTGGTAATGTTTCCCGGAATGGCCGGGGAAGGCGGTCAACCGCCGAACACGAACGCGTCAAGGAAGGCGTTGCGGAACTTGCCGCCCGGATCGTGCCGCGTGGCCAGGGCGCGGAAGTCGGCGAGCCGCGGGTGCCCTGCCCGCACCTCGGCCGCCGGCATCACGAACAGCTTCCCCCAGTGGGTGCGCGGCCTGAACGGCGCCAGCGCCGCCTCGATCACCTTGAGCGCCTTGCTGACCTCGGCCCAGTCGCGCGCCATCGAGAAATGGAAGCCGACGCTGTCGGGGCCATAATTGGTGCTGAGCCAGAAGTCGTCGCCGGCGATCGTTCGCACCTCCGACACCACCAGCGCCGGATGCAAGGCCGACTGCACCGCCTTCAGCGCCCGCATCGCAGCCGGGGCATCCTTGCGCGCGATGAAATACTCGGACTGGTATTCATACCCCTCAGTTGGCAGCGCGCCGATCCGCGCATGCGGCAGCCGGTCGTACCACGTGCCGACGCTGCCCAGCTGCCCGGTCGTGCCGTAGGGCTCCTTGCCGAGCACCGGGCTCATCTCGGTCGCGGCCGGCGTGCCACCGAAAAACTCCGCACCCGGAGGCCGAGCGGTCGCCAGGTCCTTGAGCCAGGTCTGGTCGACGACCTCGCTGTTCCAGTGGGTGAAGAGGCTCACCGAATAGGCACTGCCCATCAGCTCGTCGAAGTTCTCGACCACGGTCTCGAACGGCAGGTTGCGGTAGACGGTCTGGCGGATATCGAAGCGCGGCACGAGGTCGAGCGTCATCGCCACCACGACCCCGAGCGCGCCGAGGCCAACCACGGCGCCATCGAAGTCGGCATCGCCGCGCCCAAGCATCAGGAGGTCGCCGGAGGCGGTAACGATCTCAAGCGCCGCCACCGAGGCCGCGAGGTTGCGGTTGGCATTGCCCGAGCCATGCGTCGCGGTCGACACCGCGCCGACAATGGTGAAATCCGGCACAGAGGGCAGGTTGAACAAGGCAAAGCCGGCGGCATCGAGCACCGGCGCCAGCTCGGCGTAAGTGGTGCCGCCATCGATGGTGACGGTCTTTGCCACCACGTCGATCTCGGTCCGCCGCGGCAGCGCCCGCAGCGATATCAGCGCCCCGGCCGTATCGGCGATGTGGTTGAACGAGTGCCGCGCCCCGACCACCCGAACCTTGCCCGCCCCGCGCACGATCTCCTGCACCTCGGCGACGCTCGCAGGGTAGTGCGTCGAAGCCGCCCCGAACGCGACGTGCTCGGACCAATTGTGGCTGATCTTGTTCATGGAACCTACCCCCGATGGGGCGGATATTCATGAGGCGGGGGTCGGATGGCAAGGGATCTCGGGCTATTGGCCGGACTTCGGCCTACTTCCCCTCGAGTTCCCGCAGCGCCTCGGTCTCCTCGGCTGTCAGTTCGCTGACCCCGGTCACCACCCGCCGCTTCCGCCGCGCCGCCAGGAACACCACGGCGACTCCGCCCAGCAGCACTACCGGCCCGGCGATCCACAGCAGCAGCGTGTGCGGCGCAAGCACTGGGTTGAGCAGCACATACTCGCCGTAGCGCGCCACGAGGAACGCCCGCACCTGGTCGTCGCTGTCACCCGCCACCAGCCGCTCGCGCACGATCACCCGCAGGTCGCGTGCCAGGTCGGCCTCGGAATCGTCGATCGACTGGTTCTGGCAGACGAGGCAGCGCAGCCCGCCTGAAATGTCGCGCGCCCGGGACTCGAGCACCGGGTCGGCGAGGATCTCGTCCGGCCGCACGGCCAGCGCCGGAGCGCTCAGCGTCAGCAGCAGCAGGAGTGCGACAAGCCACCTCATTCGGCCGCAACCCGCGCCTGCGAGGGCTTAGGCGCCCCGACCCGCAGCCGGCGATAGCTCAGCGACAGGAAGCCGGCGCCGGCCATCAGCACGCAGCCGAGCCAGATCAGCGTCACATACGGCTTGTACCAGAGCCGCACCACCGACTGCCCGTCGGCCTGCGGCTCGCCCAGCTGCAGGTAGAGCTGGCTGAAGCCGTAGGTCAGGATCGCGGCCTCGGTGGTCGGCATGCCGCTCGCGACGTAGGTGCGCCGCTCGGCCGCAGCGGTCCGCACCTCGCCGCCCGGCGAGGCGATCGAGAACGTGCCGGTGTCGGAGGTGAAGTTCGGTCCTTCCTCGTGGCGGATGCCCTGGAAGCTGACTTCATGCCCGGCAATGGTGGAGACCTGCCCTTCGGTCATCGTGGTCACAACTTCGACCTGCCAGGCGCTGGCGGCTACAATGCCGATGACCGACAGCCCCATGCCCAGATGCGCCAGGGCGGTCGCCCAGGCGGTGCGCGGCAGGCCGAACAGGCGGCGGAACGATGTGACCACGTCGGTGCGGAAGAACTTGGCGCGGTCGACAAGTTCGGCCAGCGCGCCGAAGCTCACCCAAAAGCCGAGCAGCAGGCCAAGCGGCGCCAGCGAGATCGAGGCGCCGGTCAGCGCGAAGCAGAGGATGGTGACGAACAGCGCCAGCCCCGCCGCCCCCGCCAGCCGTTGCGTCACCGCGATCAGGTCGCCGCGCTTCCAGCCGAGGAACGGGCCGAACGGCAGGACGATCAGCAGCGGCACCATGATGATGCCGAAGGTGAAATCGAAGAACGGCGCGCCGACCGAAATCGTCTCGCCAGTCAGCGCATCGAGCAGCAGCGGGTAGAGCGTCCCCACCAGCACCGCCGCCGTCGCCGAGGCGAGGAACAGGTTGTTGAGGATCAGCGCGCCCTCGCGCGAAATCGGCGCGAACAGCCCGCCATGCTTCAGCGAGCCGGCCCGGAAGGCGAAGAGCGCAAACGCTCCGCCGATGAACAGCGCCAGCAGCGCCAGGATCACCATGCCGCGCGTCGGATCGGAGGCGAAGGTGTGGACCGAAGTCAGGATGCCCGAGCGCACCATGAAGGTGCCGAGCAGGCTGAGCGAGAAGGTGATGATGGAGAGAAAGATCGTCCAGATCTTCAGCGCATTGCGCTTTTCCATCACCAGCGCCGAGTGCAGCAGCGCGGTGCCCGCAAGCCACGGCATGAAGCTGGCATTTTCCACCGGGTCCCAGAACCACCAGCCGCCCCAGCCGAGCTCGTAGTAGGCCCAGTACGACCCCATGGCGATGCCGAGCGTAAGGAACGCCCAGCTGAACAGCGTCCACGGCCGCACCCAGCGCGCCCACGCCGCATCGATCTTGCCCGAGATCAGCGCCGCGATGGCAAAGCTGAAGCAGATCGAGAAGCCGACATAGCCGGCGTAGAGCAGCGGTGGGTGGATCGCGAGGCCGATATCCTGCAGCACCGGATTAAGGTCCTGCCCCTCGAACGGCGCAGGCACGAGGCGTGCGAACGGGTTCGAGGTGAACAGCGTGAAGCCGAGGAATGCCGACGCCAGCAGGCTCTGCATTGCCAGAACCAGCGTCAGCAGGTCCTTGGGCAGGCTGCGGCCCGATGCGGCAACGGCGGCGCCCATGATCACGAGGATCAGCACCCACAGCACCATCGAGCCTTCGTGGTTCCCCCACACGGCGGTGATCTTGTAGATCAGCGGCTGCAGCGAGAACGAATGGTCGGCGGCAAGCTTGAGCGAGAAATCCGAAACGACGAAGGCCTGGATCAGCGCGCCGAACGCCGCCGCCACCAGCAGGAACTGCAGCAAAGCCGCCTGCTGCAGGTAACCGGCAAACGCGTCGCGCTTCCAGAACACCAGCCCCATCACCGCCGACACCGTGGCGATGGCGAAGGCCAGGATCAGCGCGAAATGTCCAAGCTCAATGCTCATCGGTAAGCCTCCGCACCCAGCCTTGCCACATCGCCTCCTCCCCCTTGGCGGGGGAGGATAGTGGAGCCTGGCGGCGTGCCGCCTGGCGAAACTGAGGAGAGGGGGTCAGCGCCCGTACTCGTACGCTGCCCCCCTCTCCTCAGCTCTGCTACGGCGCTGTCGCGCCAAGCGCCGCTATCCTCCCCCGCCAAGGGGGAGGAGGCGCCGTTGCCATACCTGTCGTTCGACCCCATCCTCACGTCCCCGTCGCCGCGACGGTCTGTGCCAACGTGCGGGCCGCGCAGTTATCGTTCGCGAGCACCTCGGGGATCACGGCGCCATCCGCGTTCGCCTGGCGCTGCCACTCCCCGGTGGCCTTCAGCTTGTCGACGACTTCCTTGGGCATGTAGTTCTCGTCGTGCTTGGCGAGGACGTTGGACGCCGTGAACTTGCCGTCGATGGCCATCGCCCCCTCGACCACGACCCCCTGGTTGGAGCGGAACAGGTCGGGCAGCAACCCGGTATAGGCCACGGTCATCTCGGTCGCGCCATCGGTGACGATGAAATCCGTGGTTTCGTCAGCCCGCGAACAGGAATTCTCCTTCACCAGCCCGCCCAGCCGGATCGGCGTTCCAGCCGCGATCTGCTTTTCGCGGATTTCGCTCGGCGAATAGAAGAACACGATCTGGTCGCGCAGCGCAAAGAAGATCAGTCCGGCGGCAACCACGAGCACAGTGCCGAGGCCGGCGATGATCGAGAGGCGTTTCTGCTTACGGGTCAATTGCTTGCCACCAATCCATTGTCTGCCGCCAGAACATCCAGTTCGGTCCGCGCACTGGCGTCCGGAAAGGCCTTGCGGGCCGCGTCATACGCCTCTTGCGCCAGTTCGTCTTGACCCTGGACAAGCCGCGAGCGCACCAGCCGCGTCCATTCCTCGATCGTACCGCCATTCTGCGCGAGCCGCGCCGCGAGGCCATCGACCATCGCCGCCACTGCGGTTGCATCGGGCAGCGCCGCGTCCCCGTCAAGCGCCGCCACCGCCGCTTCGAGCCCGGCCTGGACATTGGGCAGCCACGGTTCGTCGCCCTTGCCCAGCGCGATCAGGGCTTCCCATTGGCCCTTGGCGGCCTCGAAGTCGCCGCGCTGCATCGCCTCGCCGGCAATATAGTAGCGCGAACGGACATGCGCCGGGTCGCGTGCCGCGGCACTTTCGAACAGCGTCAGCGGCTCGCCCGTGGCACTACCGCCCGCCGCCAGCATCAAGGCTTCGCCGAGGTCGGTTTCCCGATCGGCAGTCGGACCGTCGAGCGCTATCACCCGACGCAGCGCCGCGGCCGCGTCGTCGAAGCGGCCAAGCTGCATGTAGGCCGGCGCGATCACCGTCCAGCCCTGCAATTCGTCGGGGGTCTGCTGCAGGCGCTTCTCGATCTGCGCCACGGCGGCATCGAGCGTCATCTCCGTGGGGGGCATGTCGACGCGGGCCTCGAGCGGGGCTGCCGGGACCTCCGGCCGCCCGATGGCGGCATAGACGCCTACGCTCAGCAGCGCCGTCGCTGCCACGGCAACGCCGACGAGCAACTGGCGCTGTGCCCTGGTGCCGGTGGTCGCCGGCGTTTCCGCCTTCACCCGCATCACCTCGCGAGCCACCTCGCCGCGGGCCGCGATGGCCTCGGCGGGTTCAAGGCGGCCAAGCGCGGCGTCGGACTCGATTTCACGCAGCTGCTGCTTCAGGTGCGCGAGTTCGGGCGACTCGTCGGGCTCGGCCGGCGCATTGCCCCGGCGCCCCGCACCGGCATAGTAGAGCGCGGCGCAGGCAATGGCGGTAACGAGTAGAGCAAGCAGCCAAAAAAGCATGTGCAGTAATCCTGCCCCGACGACGCGAACTGAAGACGCGCCGATATAATGGCATTCGGGCGGAATATGCACCGGTGCACATCAAAGTGTGGGAGGCGCATTGCCGCACTCCGCTACAAGGGACGCAATTCGCCTCGGGGACGGCATGCAGGACGACGCCTACGACAACCTGATCATCGGCTCGCCGCCGCTCGCTGGCCTTGTCGCGGGCCTGTTGCGGCGCGAGCACGGCAAGCGCGTGTGCCTTGTCGCCGAGCCCTACTCCTCTTACGGGCTGGAGCGGCGGTTCGATTGCAGCATCGAGCCCATCACCCGCCCGCAGACGCTGATTCTCCTCAAGCGCCTGGCCGCTGAAACGCTGAAGCTGGTCAACGGCATCGGCAGGAACCTGACCGACAAGGTCGATCCGCTGCTCGTCGCCGAGAGCCCGGCCAGCCGGGCGGTGCTGGGACACTTCCAGCACCTCGGCCAGTTGCTCGGAATGGAGATCGAGCGGGCCGCCGACCGGTCGATCGGCGAGGCCAGCCTGGTGCGGGTGCGCGGCCAGCACCTCATCGCGCACCATCGCTTCGCCCCGGCGCTCGAAGCCTGGCTCGACCAGGCCGAAGTCCGGCGTATCGAGCCCGCTGGGGCCGAGATCACCCTGCGCAAGGATGGCACGGCCCGGGTCGTCGCCAACGGCCGCGCGGCTGAAGCAGCCACGGTGCTGCTCGCCGACGACGCCGCGGTCCTCGGTCACCTCAGACCCGATGCCTGGGACCGGTCGATCGTCCGCACGGCATCGACTGCCCTGCTGCTGCAGCCGGCAAAGCCCGCGCCGACCGGCTTCAGCCTGTGGCTCGATCGCAGCCTCATGCTGCGCCAGGAGGCCAAGGGCCCCTTGGCCGCCACGCTGACGGGCGAGCGCGGCACGGTCGAGGCCCGGGTGGCCGGCGCCACTACGCGTTCGCTGCCGCTCCGCCGGGCCGGCGAGGCGCGCGTCGATTCGCTCGCGACCAGCGATGGCGCCCCGCTCCTGGCCCCCGCGCGCGGCATCAAGGTCATGCACCTCGCGGGCTTCGGGCTGAGCGGGGCCTTCTTCGCCCCGGCCATCGCCCGGCACCTCGCGGGCATAGCGACCGAGGAGGAGGTGGCGTGGTTCACGGCGCACGGTGCCACGCGCGGCAACCTGCGCCTCAACGCCGCCGACTACGCCCTGGCCGCCATCGCATGAAGAACCAGCCCCACCGCCTTCACGCGGACGCAAGGCACGGCCTCGGCGGTACGGAACTCGACCGCTCGCAGCCGTTGCGCTTCCGCCTCAATGGCCGCGAGGTGAGCGGGTTCGCAGGCGATACGGTGCTGTCCGCGGCGCTCGCCAACGGCATCCAGTCGGCCGGCCGGCATGGCGACATCCCGCTCGCGCTCGACGAAACCTTTGCGCCACTGATCGCCACCCGGACCAGTGGAGCGCTGCCCATGGACCGGACGCCCGCCATCGACGGGGCGGAGTTCACCACCATCGGCAGCCGCCGCGACCCGATCGGCTCGAGCGGCCTGCTTGGCGCCGTGCGCAACCTGATGGTCGGCCCGAACCGCACCCTCAACCACCGCTACGGCGACGTTCCGCCGGCGCCCGAGCCCTGGCGCAGCGCGCCCACGGAGGACCACCTCACCGCCGAGTTCGCCATCATTGGTGGCGGGGTCGCCGGGCTTGCTGCGGCGGGCGCGATCGCTGCCGCGGGCAAGACCGCGGTGCTGATCGAGCGTGCCGGCAGTCTCGGCGGCGCCATCCGCTTCTTCGGCGCCGTGGAGGCCGAGGATTCCCCCGACGAGACGCTCGCCGGCCTGATGCGGGGCCTCGAGGGCAACGCCGCCGTCACCCGCCTCACCGGCGCCGAAGCCTTCAGCATCGACGGCGGCACAGTGAAGGTGCACCAGGTCAAGGCGGAGGGGACGCGCCTCGTCTCGCGCGTCATCGCGGTCACGGCTGGCACCATCATCCTCGCCACCGGAGCGCTCGAGCGCCTGCCGGTGTTTGCGGGCAACCGCGCACCCGGGGTCATCGGCGCCCTCGCCGCCCACCTCCGGGCCCGGCGGCACGGCATCTGGGTCGGCCGGCGCGTCATCGTCAACACGCCGCACAGCTTCGCCTATCGGCTGGCGCTGCAGGCGGCCGATGCCGGCATCGACGTGCAGCGCATCGTCGATACCCGCATCAATCCGCATTCGCGCTTCGTCGATTTCGCCAAGGCCAGCGGTATCACGCTGGGGTCCGGCCTCGTCGCCAGCCGCGCCGATGCGATCAAGCGCAACGAGCCCGGCCTGCGCGTCGGCTTCGCCGTCGCCATCGACGATATCGCGCAGGACAGCCAGACCATCGAGACCGACACGCTGATCGCGGCCGGCGGCTGGCAGCCCGACCTGACGCTGTGGCTCTCGGCCGGTGGCAGCGTCGCCTGGGACGCGCCGAACCACTGGCTCGGCCCCCGCGGGACGCGCGAAAACCTGGTGCTTGTCGGTTCGGCAGCCGGTTGGCGCACCACCACCGCCGCCATCGGCAGCGCCCGCGCCGCGGTTGCCACCGCCCTCGGCAAGCCGCCCGTCCCGTTCGAGGATATCCGCATCGACGCCCTGTTCGAGACGCCGGACGCGCCGACTCCGGTGGCGCCGAGACGGGTCACCGGCCCGGCCTATCTCGATCGGGGCATCAGCCTCGTCACCCGTCGCTCCGCCGCGCCCGACCTGGCGCAGCACCCCGTGGCGCTCAGCCTCGGCGATATCGCCGCCGCAGTGCAGATCGGCGCCATGGAGCCACGCGATGCCGGCCCCGTGGCGGCCGAACGCGGCGGCATTTCGGGCGATATCCTGGGTGGCAGCTGGACCGTTCCGGCAGTGCCGGCCGCCGCGGGCACGCCACCCATCCCAGCCTATCTCACCGGCCGATTCGGCTCAAAGCCGCAGGTCTGCGTCGTGACCGCGTTCGATCCGCGTCACTTCGAGCCGGGCTGCCTGATGTTCGAGCGCTCCGAACACCTCGACCCGCTCAAGGCGATCGGCGTCGTCTACGCCCCAGCGCCGGCCGGCGCTCCGGGCGGCATTGCGGTCATCGGCACGCTACCGCCCGATGGAACGCTGTTCGTGCGCGACAGCAGCGGCGCGGTCTCGTCGAAGGCGGAGAAACTGAAGCTTTAGGGCTAGGAGACGCGGCGCTCGGCGCTGTCGCGGGCGCGCTTCAGCACATCGGCATATTCGCCGTTGAAGCGCAGCTCGGTCATCTTGATCGCCGCATCGAGCCGCTGCCCGGTGACCCGGTCGGATGGATTGGAGCGGAACAGCTCGAGGTTGCGCTGCACGTGGATTTCGAGTGCCTGGCCCACCTGCTGCCAAGTCTGGTCGAACACGGCGTTCAGCGCCAGCGAGTCGCGGCAGTCACGCACCGTCGCGAGCACGTAGCAGCCGTTCAACGCTGCCAGCAACTGGTCGGGGTCCACCCGGTCGGTGCCCGCATGCCGGCGCAGCGCCAGGTTGATCGAGGGCCCGACATCCTTGAGCTTGGGTTCCACCAGTTCAGACACCGTTGTCGTCAGCCCGGCGGCGATCGACGACCAGCGCGACAGGCGGTTCAACTCGACAAAGCCCATCACCGCGCGCATCAGGCGGTGGAAGCGGTCGATGGCGCGGCACACCATGTCGATGTCGGCGAAGGCGCCATGCTGCTGCAGCGCCGGGATCTGCGCCTGGGCATGCGAAAAGATCGCATCGACCAGCGGTCCGAACCCGGCCCGGCTGATGGCCTGCTCGGTGGCGGCCCCGGAAATGCGGATCACCGCCTGCATCAGCTTGGTGGGATTGTTCACCTGCCCGACCGCGCCCTGCATCAGCACGGCGGTCACGGCATGGTCGTTCAGCGGCATGGACTGGAGCGCCATCGCCAGGCCGGCCTCGTCGCCGATGGAGTTGGCGGCCCGGCCGAAGCTCTGCGCCTTTTCAAGGAGATTCCGGCACTTGAGGGCGTTGCGCACCACCGCCATGCGGCCGTACGCGGCCTCACCGCCCACCTGCACGATCAGCCGGCGCTCGGCCTCGGCGTTCGCCGTTCCGGCAGTCACCGCGTCGCGGGCCCGCTGCAGAATTTCCGGCATGGCTCGATCGAGTGCCTCGCGCGCGGCCGGATCATCGGGCGGAAGGTCGAGCCGCATCAGGTCCGGCGCGATATCGCGCGAGAGCCAGGTCCAGACCGCCTGGGCGTGCGCTTCGGAGATCGCGCCGTCGAAGTCGAACGTCGTCGGACCGGGGACCAGCACCGCGTCGATCAGCCCGTGAAACGGCCTGCCCGCATGCTCACGCGCCCGTCGCGTTGACGCGGCCTGCGACTTGTTCGGGCTGGCAGTGATTTCGGGCATGTTTCCGTCGGGGGCAAGAGGTGCCAAAGCTCCGACAAACCTACCGCCCCGAAGTAAACAAACACTATCGATGCACGCTACGTTAACGCTGAGCGTGGCTTCAGCCGGCGACGCTCCAGGTGCCCGTCGCATCCTTGCAGGCGGTGCCCTGCTTGGTGAAGGCGGCGCCCGCGATCGTCACCACATGGGTGAAGTTGCGGCAGCTGGTATTGTTGACCTGCACATAGGGCCCGACCGTGACGCTGCCGGACGTAGTGCCGACCTTGCCCCAGTTGCGCGGCGCACCCGGGCGGCCGAAATTCAGCGCGTTGATCTGGGCGGTGGCGGCGTCGGCGCGGTCGATGCCCGACAGCCTGGCGTAGGCGCCGGCATCGACGAAGGCGCTGGCATCGCCCGCCGTCTGCGCGTTGACCGCGACCATCACCGGCTCGGCCGGCGCGACCGCTACCGGTGCAATCACCGATCCCGGCGTCGGCTGGATCGGCGTCGGCTGGGACTGGATGTCGGACGACGACGGACCCATACTGCAACCGGCCAGCAGGACGGCCAGGAGAAGCGGGGCGAAACGGATGGTCTGCTGCATGGGTGCTCTATCGAAGCGGAGGGTGGCCGGGCCAAGGACGCCCTTGGCCTTAATCCTTGCGTATTGAGGCGAAAGTGCGGAACCCGGCTACTTTCGCGGCCGGAAGCCGGAGCTCGGCCAACAGGCCGCCCAGCACCGAGCGCTTCAATTGCAGCGAGCCCCCGTAGACGTCAACCAGTTCCTTGACGATATCCAGCCCCAGGCCCGAGCCCGGCGTCTTCTCGTCGAGCCTGACGCCGCGGCGCAACACCTTCACCGCTTCTTCCTCGGTGAGGCCAGGGCCATCATCGTCGATCTTGATCAGCAGGTTGGTCACCTGCCCGGTCCGCTCCGCCACCACGGTGACGCCGATCGAGGACTTCGCCCATTTGCAGGCATTGTCGAGCAGGTTGCCCGCCATTTCCTCGAGATCGCCCTCGTCCCCCCGGAACCAGGGCAGCGATGCATCCGGCCGCACCATGGCGATGGTCACCCGCGGATTGAGCTTCTGCATCACCCGCGTCAGCCGCAGCATCACATGCGTCGCGTCCGCCCGCTTGCCGACCACCGTCGAACGGGTCGCCAGCCGCGCCCGGTCGAGATAGGTCGAGACCAGCTGGCTCATCTTCTCGGTCTCGGAGGAGACCACCTTGGCCAGCGGGTTCTTCTTGTCGCTCGCCGCCTCGTTGCGCAGCACCGCGATGGGTGTCTTCAACCCATGCGCCAGGTTGCCCACCTGGTTGCGGGCGCGCTCGACGATCTGGGCGTTGGAGCGCAGCAGTTCGTTGATCTCGTCCGACAGCGGCGCCAGTTCCGCCGGGTAAACATGCGTCAGTGCCGCCGTTTCGCCCTCGCGGACCTGCTCGACCTCGCGCCGCAGCCGGCCGACCGGCCGCAGCGCGATACGCGCCACGATGGTCGACATCACCGCCAGCATGATCGCCACCGCGCCAAGCACGATCAGCGTCTGTCCGCGGAATTCGTCGACCAGCTTCAGGATCTCGTCGAGCGAGCCCGTCACCATGATGTGGAGTGGCAGGCCATTCACCGTCACCAGCCGCTCGAGCACGCGGATCTTGGTGTCGAACGGGTCGGTCACCACGGCCGTCTTGGAGTTCTTGGCGTCGAACTCACCCGGCAGCGGGTTCAGCACCATGCCGACATAGGAATTGGAGAAATTGAGCAGGTTGCCGCCGTCGTCGCGGATGGCCCAGTACCAGCCCGAGCCAGTCCGGTCGAAGCGCGGATCAGCGACCCTGATCCCCTCGGAAGTCGGCGTGGCCGATAGCAGAGTGAGGTCGGTCAGCGTCTCGACCTGGAATGCCAGAGTATCCTGCAGCGAGGTATCGAGCGCCCGCGAATAGAGCTCGGTGAGCAGGAACGCCGTCGCCACCAGCGCCACGATCAGCCATCCGGCCGACAGCAAAAAGAGCGAGGCCGCAATCGACCCGCGCTTCGAGTTCCCCGGCGTCGCCACCGCCGGCCTGGGCAAAAACCGCTTCGCCAGCGCATCGTAACGCGCAGCAACGGCACCCCAGGCAGTTTCGACGGCGGCGGGAAGTTTCATGGGCGCATCCTAGCGCAACGCTGGGCCTGTCGCCGCCCCCTCAGTCTTCCGCGATCTGGTAGCCGAGCCCGCGCACCGTCTGGATACAATCTTCCGGCAGCTTCTTGCGCAACCGCCCGACGAACACTTCGATGGTGTTCGAATCCCGGTCGAAATCCTGGTCGTAGAGGTGCTCGGTCAGTTCGGTGCGCGAGATCACCTTGCCCTTGTGGTGCATCAGGTAGCTCAAGAGCCGCAACTCGTGGCTGGTCAGCTTCACCGAGTGTCCGTCCACCGTCACCTTGCCGGCCTTCACGTCGAGCCGCACCGAACCGGCGCTGATCTCGTTGCTCGCCTGCCCGGCCGCCCGGCGCACCAGCGCCCGCACCCGCGCCAGCACCTCTTCCATGTGGAAGGGCTTTGCCACGTAGTCGTCGGCGCCGGCATCGATGCCCTGCACCTTGTCGCTCCAGCGGTCGCGGGCGGTGAGCAGCAGCACCGGCGTCTTCTTGCCGGAGCGGCGCCATTCCTCGAGCACCGACAAGCCGTCCATCTGCGGCAGGCCGATATCGAGCACGATGGCATCGTAGGGCTCGGTATCGCCGAGGAAGTGACCTTCCTCGCCGTCGAACGCCACGTCAACGACGTAGCCGCCCTCCGTCAGCGCTTCCTTGAGCTGCCGGTTCAGATTGGTGTCGTCCTCAACGACGAGAATGCGCATGGACAAGTCCCCTGTAGCCGCCCGGCAGGTCTTTTCGCGCCCCTGCCCCAAGCAGATCAACGCACTTTTCTCGCCAAGCCTAAGTTCTAGTGCGTCTCTTACTGCGCGGGCAAGGTCACAGGGCGGCTTTCGCCCGAAGAATCCATGACGTTGACCCGCCACTGCCACTGGCCGCCCACTTCGCAGACCTGCAGCGCCGAGGAAATGATCTTCCCCTGGACCCCCGCCCGGTCCATCGCCTGGCTCAACTGAACGAGTTCACCAGTATCGATCTTCTCCTGGATCTCACGACGATCAAGGCAAGGCCCATCCTGCGCAGAGGCCGGCAGAACGCCACCCCCCAACGCCCCCGCCAGCACCGCGGCCGCCAAAAAAGCTGCAATAAGGTTTTTCATAAGGGGGTTATGGGGGGGAACGGCTGAATATGGGATGAACGGTTGCGTGAACGCTCAGCGCTTGGGCAACTCGCCCCCGCCATGGTCGATGGACCCAGAGTACGCCATCGCCTTGCGCCGCTGTTCATCGGTCATTTGCAGACCCTTCATCGCGCCCCGACGTTCCCGCAGCAGCGCCTCGAACTCGACGTCACTCAGGTCCTCAAGCGCTTTCTCGGTCAGCTTTGCTGTGGCACTCATTCAAACTCTCCGCCTCCAATATAGTGCATTTGCTGTCGAAAGAACACGCTCAAAGCCGTATGCATTCTCATAGAGGGCCGCGAGCCCGGGGTTCTTGGCCTCAAGCCGCAGTTCGGGCTTCGACCGTAACTGGGCGTAATTCGCAAACGCATCGAACAAAATGACCAACCTGGCACCGGTCACCGGTGACGAGCGGTCGGGATTGCCCTCGATCAATTCGATCCACAGTGCATTCGTCCTCGTCGTGGCTAAACCCAGGGCTAGAAGGCGCTCCCCAGCCCACAGCGCCAAATCCAGTCGATCGGGTTCGCCGAATTTTCTCAGCACCGTTGGCCAGTCGTAGTACACCGACTTCCAACCCGCCGCCGCGTCCAGAGCGCGACCGCTTATCTCGGTGAGCTGGAATTCTGTTCCGACGAGAGGCGACAGCTTCCCCACTGTCGCGGATCTGGCTTCATGCCCCAGACGCCCATATCGCTGACGTAGCGAAGCGACGCTCATCTCGTTACACGACCCCAAGATCGTAGGTGCAAACCCTATTCGGATTCTCCGTTTAACTCCGACTCGCCACGGCACTCTAGTCTCGGTTCTTCCTCTAGGGAGCATGTGCATGACTAAGAAGTCGCCCTGGCACTCCATCAAGCAGAACGTTCACCACAACAATACTGACTGCAACACCGGCAATAATATAGAGCGCGAAAATCTCCGGGACGGAACGGGTGGCAAACCGCTCTGCGCGGAGTGCGCCCGGCTTTCCAGGTAGAGACGGGAGATCGGAGTCAGCCTCCCGCCTTCATCCCCTTGCGCAAGAACAGGATCGCCAGCCCCTCCATCAGCAGCTGGCCCGCCGCGTGGCCGTCGAAGCTCGGGATGTCGACGCCGACGAGTTGCCCGAGGGCGGCCAGCACCATGGCGGTGGCGACGATGTAGGTCTTGAAGCCGTCGAGAAGGTTGAGATTCATCAGAAAACTCCTCAGGTTGGACATGATGATGGATATGAGGAACCGCGCCTGCGCCGCCTCGAGCCGCTGACCGATCCCATCGAAGATCGTCTTACGCACTGAACGCCCCCGTCGCCGCTGCACCCGGCCCGAACTCGGCGCCGAGCTGGCTCACGGCAAAGTCGAAGCCCGCCGGCAGTACCCCGAAATCGGCCACCTGCGCCGCAGCCGGATAGCTCGCCGAAGGGGTCGAAACCTCGAACTCCCGCACCGGCACCGCCCCATCGAAGATCGTCACGCGATACGCCTTAGGCGCAAAGTCGAGCCCCACTTCGAGCGCCGCCCAACTGCCCGCATCGGCGCGCGACCGTCGCGTCCAGTGCAGCGCGACGTCGCCCGAACTATCGCGCGCCGCCCGCAAATGCCCGGGCGCCAGCGGCGTCAGCGGCCCGAGCCCGACCTCGGCGGCAAACTCCGTCCCCTCGGCATCGCGCCGCCCGGCAAAGGCCCGCAGCGCCAGCGTGTCACCGACCCAGCCCGGCTCGACCGGCAGCACCGCCACCGCCTCGTCGAGCACCACCACCCGCGCCCCCGCCGCCACGACCCCGACCGCCGTGCCGCCCTGTCCGCGCAATAGTCGCGTCAGCCGATACGCCCCTGCCGAGACCAGTTCGGCCCCGGCAAAGCCGATCACCTCCCAGCCCGCGTCCGTCTCGACCGCGATGCGATTGCTGCCCGCCAGCGCCGCCCCCGCGTCGACATCGGCAAGATGCCCGCCGAACAGCGTCACCGTCAGCGCCTGCCCGTCCCAGAGGTGCAGCGGCCCCGCCGCCAGCGCCGACACCAGTTCCCCCATCGCCGCCGGCCGCGTCAGTCGCGCCAGCGAGGCCCCGGTCGATGCCAGTTGCATTTCCACCGTCCCCGGCCACGGCGACGCCCAGGCCGCGAGCAGCAGCCGCGACACCCCCGGCGAACTCGCCTCGCCCGGCAGATGCGCCGCCACGAGCAGCGGCTCAGCCACCGGGGCCGGCGCGGCCGACCCGCGCGAACCCCGCTCGCTCAGCACCGCCGGATGCAGCACAGGCGCCACCGCCCGAGCCGAAATCTTCCGCGCCACCCCATCCCGGATCTCGGTGATCTCGAACGGCCCCTCGCCCTCGCCCGCCACCGCGATCACGTCGCCCACTTCGAGCGCCGCGAAGGATGGCGGCAGCGTCAGCTCCAGCGTGTCGCGCGACACGCTCGCCGCCACCAGCGCCCGCTCCGCCGCCACACGCCCCCCGGCCGGATCCAGCACCAGCCCGGCATTGACCCCGGCCACCGCCCCGCCCTCGGCCAGCATCGCGGTCGCCGTCCCCGCCAGGTAGTCGTGCTCGCGATCGACATAGGTCAGCGCCAGCCGCCCCACCGCCTCGAACGGGTCCGGCCGCCGCCGCGACCGCATCGGCCCATCGCCCACCACCACGTCGTCGACAGCCACCGCCGCCCGCACCGACGGCGACACCAGCGCGAGCCCGTCCTCACCATCGCGCACCGACAAGCCGGTCGCGCCGAGCAGCCCGTCGAACGCATCGCGCGCCGAAACCACGCCCTCGACCGCCAGCCCATGCACCAGCGGCAACGCCGCGACGCCCGACACCGCCGTGCGCCAGTCTGCCGCTACCGCCACCGCCAGTTCATCGCTCGCCAGCGCCCCGAGCCGCCCGGTCAGCCAATGCCCCGCCGCATGGTTTTCCGCATCCGACCAGGTCTCGCCATCTCCGGGGAACGCCGGAAACGGCCGCGCATCCCAGGTCCACACACTCACCCGCTCCACCATCGGGCTTTCTGCCCAGTAGCCGAGCGCCGCGCGCAAGAACTGCCGCTGCATCAACCCATCCGGCGCCCCCGACGAGAAATACGGCCGCCCGCCCTCGACGCTCTTGCCATCGGGAAACACGTTGGGCTGGTTCGCCCCCTTGTCCACCGCCCCGCAGCCGAGCTCGGTGAACCAAACCGGCTTCGACCCGGGCACCCAGGCCGTCGGCGACGCCGAACGCACCCCACCCACCCGGTCGTGATGGGCGTTGCTCCACCACCCGGCAATGTCCTTGAACCGCCAGACCCAGTCCTCGCCATGCGCCCCATCGGCGATCGGCGTCCGCACCCCGTCGAACCGGTCGGCGTCCGACGCATAGAACCAGTCGAACCCCTCGCCCCCGGCAATCCCTGCCGTCAGATAGTCAAGCGAATGCGGCCCGTCCCACAGCGCGAAATCCGCATGCGCCTCGCCGTCGCGCCAGTCGGTCACCGGCATGTAGTTGTCGATCCCCACCGCCGCGATATCGTCAGAGGCCCAGAGCGGATCGAGGTGAAACAGCTTGTCCCCCGGCGCGTCAGCCGGCTGGAACCCATGATACTCGCTCCAGTCCGCCGCATAGGTCAGCGCCACCTCCGGCGCGAGCCCGTTCGCCTCCTCCGCGAGGTCCACCAGCGCCTCGACGAACGGAAACCCGTCGCCGCCATCACGCACTGTCGTCATCCCGACCATTTCGGAGCCAAGCACCAGCGCATCCGCCCCGGCCTCGTCGGCCAGCGCCGCGTAGTGCCGCACCATCCGCCGCAGCCCCCAGTCCGACGCCGAGCCGACAAAGCCCGTCACATCAGGCGCCGCCCCGGTGATCCGCCCGCGCCACGGATAGGCCGGCTGCCCCATGGCGTTCCCCTCGGGGATGTCCATCAGCAGCATCGGATAGAGCGTCACCCTCAGCCCGCGCGCCTTGAGGTCGGCAATCGCCGCCCGCACCGCCGCATCCGACGGCGTCCCGCCATAAGCTGGCCCGCCGTCATGCGTCGACACCACCTCGGCGCCGCCGCGCGAAACGCCGGCGACGTTCCACTCGGTGCCCCGCACGGAACGCGTAGCCGCCTCCACCTTCGGCCGCATCGTGCAATGCCCGGCCCGCAGGTCATCCCCGAACCAGCTCACCACCAGCGACACATGTTCGAGGTTCGGACACAGCGCCACGAGTTCGTCGATCGACAGCGTCCAGTCGCTCAGCACAGCGGATTGGTGCGCATTCTCGGTCGCCGCCGAACCCGGCCCCACCACCCGCACCCGCGGCACCGGGTCATAGCCGAACTCCGTCGCCCCGGGGATCACCGTCACCGCCCGGATCAGCGGCTCGAGCGCGCCGACCACCCGGCACAGCTCCACCGTGATATTGGGCACCCGGTTGCCGAACTCGCCGAGCGGCAGCCGCTCGAACACCAGGTAGCAGAGCCCGCGATAGGCCGGCGCGATCCCCTGCTTGGCCTCGATCAGGCTATCCGCCGCCTGATCCTCCGTCCCCCGGTAGAAGCGCGCTGAAACGCCCTCTAGCTCCAGCAGTTTCCCATCGGCCCACACCCGCCCG
>CAIMLX010000163.1 GCA_903842455.1 uncultured Hyphomicrobiales bacterium
AGCCGCCCCGATGCGGTGATGAACTCGCTGGCGAAAGCGGCCTTCACCGCAGCCGCGATCTGCTCCATGCGCGCGGCCGTTGCCGTGTCGCCGACGATGCGGGCGATGCGTCCCACGAGGCTCGAGGTGATGTAGAGGTAGATGGTGGCCGACGCATCGTCGCCGATGGTCGGTAGCGGCTTGGCCGACGGGCCGCCCGGCTGCAGCCAGTCGCCGAAGGTGAAGCCGCGCGCACCCCACTGGCGCGGCGGCGAGACGATCGGTCCATCGCTGATCGACCAGACGAAATCGACCCATTTGACCATGGCCGGCAGCGCTTCGTGCAGGATGCCGGTGTCGCCGTAGTGCAGGTAGAGCTGCCACGGGATGATAGCGATCGCATCGCCCCAGCCGGTTGCACCGAAAAAGCCCGGGTACTTGTCGGGCTGCTGGCGCGTCGGGTCGGGCACCACATGCGGTATCGCGCCGTCCGGCCGCTGGTCGGCCATGATGTCGCGCACATATTTCCGGAGGAACCCCTGCGCGTCGGCCAGGTAGCAGGCCGTCCCGGCGAAGACCTGCGCATCACCCGTCCAGCCCAGCCGCTCGTCGCGCTGCGGGCAGTCGGTCGGCACCTCGATGAAGTTCGAGCGCTGGCTCCACAGCGTGTTCAGCACCAGCCGGTCGACCAGCGGATTGGCCGAGGTGAAGGTGGCCCTGGCCTCGGTCACCGAACTTATCGGGATCGATTCGATCGTCGCGATCACGGCGTTGCCGGTGATCGTCACGCGCACATAGCGATAGCCCTGGAAGGTGAAGGTCGGCCGGTAGCGCTCCTCGCCATTGCCGGCGAGGGTGTAGTCGAGCCGCGCCTCGGCGGTGCGATAATTGCCGTTGTAGAAGTTGCCGTCCTTGTCCAGCACCTCGCCATGCTCCACCACCACCCGCGCCCCGGCCTCGCCGCTGACGCTGAAGGCGAGGTAGCCGGCGTGGTTCTGGCCGAAGTCGTAGACCGTCGCGCCGTTCGGATCGGCCCAGGTCTTGATCCAGGCGATCGGCGCGAGTTCGCGCACCGGCTTGGTCTCGTGCGGGATGAGTACCGAGGTGTCGAACGGTAGCGCAGCAGTGCCGGCGGTCACCGACTTTTCGAACCGCGCGTCGTATTCCTCGCCGAAATAGATGCCCGACTTGCGCACCGGCAGCTCGCCGCTGACCCAGCTCGTATCGGTCACCAGCACCGGATCGACGTCGCTGGGGCTGGCCCGCAGTTCGGCGATGGCGGCGATGTCCCCGCCCCAGACGTTGAACAGCGGCGCCTTGCCCCACATCAACTGCGAACGCAGCCAGCCATCGGCGAGCCAGATCTCGATCTGGTTCTCGCCCGCCACCAGCAGGTCCGCCACCGTATAGGCCTGGTAGGACAGGCGCTTGTCGTACACCGTCCAGCCCGGCGTCAGCAGGTCGTTGCCGACGCGTCGACCGTTGATGAAACAGCGATAGAGGCCCAGGGCACTGATCCGCAGCGTCTCGGTGCCGGCCACCCGGTCGAGCCGGAACGTCGTGGCGATGAAGCTTGCCGGCGTACCGTTGCCCCTGTCGCTCAGCGGCTTCACCATGCTGGCGACCCAGCCGGTGCCGGTAAGATCCGATGCGCGCGTGCCTACCACGTTGTCCACGTCCTGCTTCTCCCCGAAACCACCGTCCGCTGGTGCTTTGCGCGCACCAGCTCCCACCCGGCAGCCTCAGGCTGAAGGCGAACACGGGCGGGCCACCCAAGGCAAGATGGCGGCGATGTCGGAGTGGTGGATAATGGCGCGCCCAGAACGACTTGAACGTCCGACCCTCAGATCCTTAGTCTGACTGTCAATGGTAGATGCGCGCTTCCTTAGACTCCTAATTAGCACCATATCGTTGAAATCACACGTATAAAATATTCCCTTGAGTTCTCAATGCTACTGATGGTATCCAGTTTCTGCTTACCGGACGCTTACCGTGCTTACCCCGCGCTTACCGAAAACGAGTGGAGACAAGAATGCCAAACGGCCGCATCACCAAGCGAAGCGTTGATGCCTTGCTCTGCCCACAAGGCAAAGACCGCGAGGTCTTATGGGACGACGATCTCGCTGGCTTTGGAGTGGTGGCCTTTCCGTCAGGCACAAAGTCGTACGTCGTGCAGTACCGAAAGAACGGCTTGTCGCGCAGAGCGAACCTCGGAAAGCATGGCCGCCTTACTCCCGAGGAGGCGAGAAGCGAGGCAAAAAAGCTGCTGGGCGCAGTTGAAACTGGCGCCGATCCAATAGCTGAACGCAAG
>CAIMLX010000164.1 GCA_903842455.1 uncultured Hyphomicrobiales bacterium
GCCGAGGTCCGCCGCTTCCAGGGCCAGGAACAGCAGGTCTACGACTACTACCGCAAGAACCCCCAGGCTCTCGCCGCGCTGCGCGCCCCGGTGTTCGAGAACAAGGTGGTCGACTTCATCGCCGCCGAGGCAAAGCAGACCGAAAAGCCGATGACCCGCGCCGAGCTCAGCAAGATCATTGCGGCCGACGACGACGAGGTTCCGGAGGAGCACCACCACTAAGCGGTGGAGCTGCTACGAGTTTGAAAGGTCGCCCTTCGGGGCGGCCTTTTTCAATCCAAGAAGGCGACTGAGTGGTCGTCCGGAGGGGGAAGGTCTGCCCCATCGCCTTCTCCCCTTGTGGGAGAAGGTGGCGGCAGCCGGATGAGGGGTGGCTTCAAGTGCTGCTGCCTTCTACACTGAGTTGCAGTCGACGACCCCTCATCCGCCCTTCGGGCACCTTCTCCCACAACGGGAGAAGGCGATGGTGAGCCGCTCGCGTCTAAAGATCAATCGCCTCACTGACCGCGCTTGAACACCTTCAGGTGGGTCAGCTTGTTCGCCACCTTGGTGGCGATCGCTTCGACCGTGTCGGACACGTCGACCTTCAGCACGTTCTCATCCTCCGCCGGCCGCTCCAGCGTCGCGAACTGGCTGTCGAGCAGCTTGGGGTTCATGAACTCGTGCGCGCGGGCCTCGATGCGCTTGCGGATCACTTCGATGTCGCCGTCGAGGAAGACGAACAGGATCGGCTCGCCGGCCTTTTCGGTGAGGAAGTCGCGGTAGGCGCGCTTGAGGGCCGAGCAGGCGCCAACTGCGACGCCCTTCTGGTCGGCGGCTTCGTGGAGGGCAACCGCCAGGGTTTCGAGCCAGGGCCAGCGGTCTTCATCCTGCAGCGGGATGCCGGAGCGCATCTTCTCCTTGTTGGCGGGCGGGTGATAGCCGTCGCCGTCGAGGAAGGGAGCGTGGAGGCGGCGCGCAATGGCAGCGCCGCTGGCGGATTTGCCCGAGGAGGAAACGCCCATCGCAATGATGATGCGAGCGCCCTTAAACGGTGGCAGTGAAGGCGCCGTCGACATAGAGGATGTGTCCGTTCACGAAAGTTGCTGCGTCTGAAGACAGAAAGACGGCGGCGCCGCCAAGTTCCTCGGGCTTGCCCCAGCGGCCCATCGGGGTGCGCTTTTCGATCCAGGCGTTGAACTCGTCATTCTTGAGCAGCGCCTCGTTGAGCTCGGTGGCGATGTAGCCGGGCGCGATGCCATTGACGTTGATGTTGTATTTCGCCCAATCGACCGCCATGCCGCGCGTCAGGTTGGCAATAGCCGCCTTGCTGGCGGAGTAGGGCGCGACCGAAGCACGGGCGAAGGTCGACAGCACCGAGCAGATATTGATGATGCGGCCGCGCTTGCGCTCGATCATCCCTTTCACCACCGCCCGGCTGACCAGAAAGGCCGACGTGACGTTGGTGGACATCACCTGCTCGAACTTTTCGAGCGGCCAGGTTTCGAGCGGGGCGCGGTGCTGCATGCCGGCATTGTTGACGAGGATATCGATCGGGCCGATTTCGGCGTCGACGTGGGCAATCGCGTCCTCGACGCTGTCCTCGGAGGTGACGTCGAAGGCGAGGCCCTTCACGGAGTAGCCCTTCTCGGCGAGCTTGGCGGCGGCGGCACCGAGTGCCTGCTGGTCACGGCCGTTGAGCAGCAGTTCGGCACCCGCAGCGCCCAGCGCGTCGGCAATGCCGAAGCCGATACCCCGGCTCGAGCCGGTCACCAGCGCCCGCCTGCCGGCGAGCGAAAACATCGAATTCGATTCCAAGCCTCATCCCCTCCCAGGGCACCCAACTGGCCATTCAAGCTGACGACACTAAAGGATGCCGCCATGCATGGTAAGTATGGAAAGCGCTTGCAATGCCCACTTGGTAGGGACCCCGAGGGGTGGCATTCAGGGTTGGCCCGTGCCAAAAAGCCGCGCGAGGATAACCAATATCTATCGACGGAGAATATGATGGCGTCTGCCGACATCGGCCTGATCGGTCTCGCGGTAATGGGCTCCAACCTGGCGCTGAATATCGCCGAGAAGGGCTACCAGATCGCGGTGCACAACCGGACAGCGTCGAAGATCGACGACTTCATCGTCATGGCCAGAGACCAGGGGCTCGCCGACAAGGTGGTGCCCGAAGCCGATCTAGTGCAGTTCATCCAGTCGGTGAAACGCCCGCGCTCCATCATCATCATGGTCAAGGCAGGCAAGCCGGTCGACGAGATGATCGAGCAGCTGCTGCCGCATCTCGAAAAGGGCGACGCCATCCTCGAGTGCGGCAACTCGCTCTATACCGACAGCCAGCGCCGCTTCGAATACCTCCGTGACAAGGGCATCGGCTTCCTCGGCATCGGTGTGTCCGGTGGCGAGGAGGGCGCGCGGCATGGTCCCTCGATCATGGTCGGCGGCCCCGAGCAGGAATGGAAGAACGCCCAGCCGATCCTCGAGGCGATCTCGGCCAAGTTCAACGGCGAGCCGTGCTGTGCCTATCTCGGTGAAGGTGGCGCCGGCCACTTCGTCAAGATGATCCACAACGGCATCGAATATGGCGACATGCAGATGATCGCCGAGGTCTACGGGGTAATGCGCGATGGCCTCGGCATGGACCCGGCCGCGTCGTCCAAGGTGTTCAAGGACTGGGACAAGGGGTCTCTCAACTCCTATCTCATCGAGATCACCGGCCATGTGCTCGAAGCCACCGAGCCGAAGACTGGCAAGCCGCTGGTCGAGCTGATCCTCGACCAGGCGGGCCAGAAGGGTACCGGCACCTGGACGGCGATGGCCGCCCAGCAGTTGGCCGTGCCGGCGACGGCGATCGAGGGCGCGGTGGCGGCCCGTTCGATCTCCTCGCGCAAGGACGAGCGTGTTGCGGCGGAAGCCGTCTACGGCAAGCCGGCGACCGGCAAGGCCGACATTTCGCTGGCCGATCTGGAGCAGGCGCTACTCGCCGGCAAGATCGTCTCCTACGCGCAGGGCTTTGCAGTCCTCACCAAGGCTTCGGCCGAGTTCGGCTGGAACCTGCCGCTCGCGACCATCGCCAAGATCTGGCGTGCCGGCTGCATCATCCGCTCGCGCTTCCTCGACCAGATGTCGGCGGCCTACGCCAAGGGCGACGCGGTGAACCTGCTGATGGTGCCGGACTTCGTCGACATCATGAAGGGCGCCAACAAGTCGCTGCGCAAGGTCGTGGCGGCCGCGGCGCTCGGCGAGTTCCCGCTGATCTGCCTGTCGGCCTCGCTGGCGTATTTCGACAGCTACAAGCAGGCGCGCGGCACGACGAACCTGACCCAAGGCCAGCGCGACTTCTTCGGCGCCCACGGCTTCATCCTCACCGACCGTGAAGGTGAGCAGCACGGCAAGTGGCCGTCGACGCTGGGGAAGTAAACCGTCGCGTAACCCACCAACCTGGCGTTGCATCTCGGAGCAGGCCGGGGTGCCGTACAGGTTGGTCGGCCGGCGCGCCTCCCCGTCTCAGTGCGGGAAAGTCGGCCCTCTCGTATCGTCGGCGTCACCGTCGTGCGGTGCAGTGGCCTGCTGACCGGGTTGCCCCAGCTCGTGCTGATGTTCCTTTTTGGAAACCCGCGGCCGGTGCATCAGGTCGAAGCGCCACACGGCATAGGTGAACACGCCGGCGGCGATCAGCACCATGACGGCTGAACCGATGAACGGCGCGCCAGGGAAGTAGTTGGGGCTGCCTTCCTGGCCCCTGCTGAAATAATTGAACAGCTGTGTCGCCATCAGCGGCCCGAGGATTGCCGCGAGCGAGTTGGTGGCATTGATAGCGCCCTGCAGTTCGCCCTGCGCGTCGTCGGCGACCTGGCGCGACATCAGCGAGTTGATCGCCGGGCCGGCGATGCCCGCCAGCGAACCGATGATCAGGAAGATGTAGAGCGGTAGTTCGGAATGGATGAAGGCCGTGCCGATGAACGCCACGGCGGCACACACCATGCCGATCAGCACTGTGACCCACTCTCCGAGTTTCTTGATGATCGGCCCCATCAGCACGGCCTGGCTGACGGCGAAGCCGAGGCCGAAAGCACCGAGCGCAAGCCCGATCTGGCCTGACGAGAAGCTCAGTACCTCGATGGTGAAGAACGGCCAGGCGGTGGGGAAGGCCTGGCTGGCGAGCGTGAATAGCAGCAGCGCGCCGAGCAGCCACAGCACCACGGGTATCCGGCTCAGCGCCAGAAGCGCGCCGAAGGGATTGGCGCGGGAGAGGCGGAACGGGCGGCGCCGGTCCTTGCCGAGGCTCTCGGGCAGCACGAAGAAGCCAAGCACCAGAGCGGATGCCGCGAGCGCCGCAGCGGCGTAGAAGGGGAAGCGCGGCCCCAGTTCGCCCAGCGTGCCGCCGACCACCGGACCGGCGATGAAGCCGAGGCCGATGGCGGCGCCGATCAGGCCGAAACGCTGCGCCCGCTGTTCCTTGGGGGTGATGTCGGCGATGTAAGCTGTCGCCGTCGCCACCGAGGCGCCAGAGATGCCGGCAATGGTGTGGCCGATGAACAGCCACATGATGTTGGGCGAGAAGCCCATGATCACGTAGTCGATGGTGAGACCGACGAGCGCGATCAGGATGATCGGCCGGCGGCCGAAGCGGTCCGACAGGTTGCCGAGCGCCGGGCCGAACAGGAACTGCATCAGCGAATAGGAAAAGACCAGGTAGCCGCCGAGCACGGCTGCCTGCGCATTGGTGCCGCCGGTCAGTTCGCCGATCAGCGCCGGCAGGACGGGCAGGACGATGCCGTAGCCCAGCATGTCGAGGAAGATGGTCAGCAGGATGCAGGCGAGGGTCAGCTTGGAAGTGGGCGAAACAGACATCAGCGGGCGCTAGGTCCTTTGCGATCGGGCGGCAGATGACACGCGGAGACGCGCCTGTGCAAGTCGCGAGGACGCGCTCAGGTTGCGTCGCGCACTTCTCTTTGCGGTGGGGATGGGATGCTGGTCGGATCGGGCGACGGATCATAGCCATAAAGCCAGGCCAGCCGCTTGAGGTGGCCGAGCGGCCCCTGGGCCTTGACCACGGCGTCACGGGCGAGGCTGAACGGCCATTCGAGGTGGAACGCCGTCCCGTTGGACTGGCTGAGCTTCTGCACCTGCTGCACCCGGGGCTGGCGGATGGCCTGATAGCGGCGCAGTGCCGTTTCGGCGTCCACATCGGTCATCAGCAGCGGCGCGAGCACGGCGGCATCCTCGATGGCCATGGCCGCGCCCTGCGCCTGGAACGGCACCATGGCGTGCGCGGCGTCGCCGATCAGCCCGATGCCGCCCTCGGCCCACTTGTCGGTATCGACGGTGAACAGGGGCCAGTAGCCCCAGTCATTGCCCGCCGCCGCCACGATGTCGTCGAAGCGACGGTTGCCGCCGAGGGACCATGGAAGCTTGGGCGCACGGGGTGGGTTTTCGCCCAGCACATCGGCCTCGCGCGCCTTCATAAACAGCGCGACGTTCATCTGCTTGCGGTGCGGCAGCGGGTAGGTGACGGCGTGGAAGCCGGGACCCCAGAGGAGGCTCGTCCTGTCCTGCGCCACGATGCCCGCGAGATCCGACTGCCCGAGCGTGATGCGCCAGGCGACGCGGCCGGTGTAGACGGCCTGCGGCCCCATCAGCACATCGGTGCGGGTGCGGGAATGAACGCCATCGGCGCCGATGAAGGCAAAGGCGCGGGCGGAGCGCGACTTTCCGTCGGCTTCGTCGACCGTCACCGACACGCCGCGGGCGTGGCTCACCACGTCATAGGCGCGGACGCCGAACAGGACGTCGATATTGGCGAAGCGCTTGCAGGCCTTGTGCAGCAGTTCGGCGAGGTCGGCGCGGTGCATCACCGCGTAGGGTGCGCCGAAGCGGTCGAGCATCACGCCGCCCAATTCCAGCGTCACCAGCGGCGAGCGGGCGCCGAAGGGGTAGACGTCGATGCCCTTGGGCTCGAAGGCGACCGCATGCAGCGCGCGATCGACGCCGAGGCGATCGAGCACGTGGCGGGCGTTCGGGCTGATCTGCAGCCCGGCGCCGACTTCCTGGATGTGAGTATTCCGCTCGAGCACCACCACCGTCGCGCCGAACTTGGCCAGCGCCAGCGCCAGCGTCAGCCCCGCGATACCGGCGCCGGCGATGTAGACGGTGCGTCCGTTACCGGACATGCCGGATCAGGCGGGTTCGGAGTGGTAGATGGCCGAGAGCGGCTCGGAGGTGCCAGGCGCCAGCTGCGGATTGTAGACGTAGTGAGTCGAGCAGTAGGAGCAGACCACGTCGTTGTCCTTGCCCATGTCGATATAGATGTGCGGGTGATCGAACGGGGGCAGGGCGCCGACGCACATGAACTCCTTGGACCCCACTTCGATCTTCGCGAGGCCTTCGGTGTTGTGAAAGTGCGGAGTGCTCTCGTGCGCCATGGTCGGGATTCCGGGGAGTTGAATTCGGGCGGAACATAGAGGAGGGGGGCTGGGAAGGGAAGTGCGGCGGACGCTTGCTGATCGTCCCCTCACCCGGCCGCTACGCGGCCACCCTCTCCCTCAAGGGGAGAGGGGAAACAGCGGCTAGTCGGCC
>CAIMLX010000165.1 GCA_903842455.1 uncultured Hyphomicrobiales bacterium
AAAACTCGACGACTGTCTCCGAGGGGGTGCATCTTTTCGCCGACGAAACCTCGGCCATCGAGGCGCAAAGCAACATCGAGGCCAACTCCACGGCCACTAACGACCTGGGCGCTGGCCAGATCAACAACCTCTACAATTCGTTCAAGAACAGCTATAAGTTCACCACGTCCTCAGGCACCCAGGAGATCATCTTCGGCGACCTGCTGTTCGTGCCGGGCGTCGATGGCGAGGGCGACCTCTACAAGTACATGGGAACGACGCAGACGCTAAATCTCGGCGGAACGCTCGATCTCACCGATATTGGCCTGTGGAAGAGGGTTGAAGATACGACGGTCCTGCCGCCGGCCATCGTGAAGACCGGGATGCAGGCAGTGGGCCTCAGTACAGGCGACGCCGAAGGCGGCGGTTTGCTCATCAGCCGCAACGACGTACGCTCGGACACCAAGGCCTTTATCCTCACTTCCAATGTCGATGCCGGCCAAGGCGCGGCCGAAGTGATTGCGACCGGTCGGGCGTTCATCAAGGCCTCTGACACCAGCTTTGTGGGGGGCCAGGGTTCTGGCGCCATCGTGGTGGTGACCAATACCGTGCTGGGCGAGGCGGAGGCCTCAGTTGATCGTTCCGCCGTCACGGCCGTGGGCGACATCGTCGTGCGTGCCGAAGCAGACGCCAGCATCAGCGCCACAGCGCTGGGCGCAGTTCACTATACCAAGGGCGACGCGCTCGGTGTGGTCGCGGCGTTCAACACGGTCGGCTGGGCCAGCCAGAACGTGCTGTTCAACGCCATCGATACGCTCATCGGTTCGAGCGAGATCGGAGATGCGTTCTCGGGCGAGACACCCTCGGGCGCTACTGCATTCATCCGCGACTCCGTGGTTGTTTCCGATGGCGCCATCGCGGTCGGAGCCGACGCAGCGGGCAGCATCACCGCGATCACTGGGAACGAAACCACCGCCACGAACGCCAACGAGTTCGCCGTAATCGCCAAGTTTGGCAAATCAGGTCAGTCGGCCGGCGCGCTGATCGCGATGAACAAGGTATCTTCGCGCGCCAATGCCTATATCGACGATTTGCTCTCTGGGGTGGAGGTGACCACCGGTTCAGCCGCGACCTCTGTGACCGGCGCCGGGGGAGTCTCGGTCTCGGCCGACGACGAGGCCCGGATCGACGCATCGATCAAGGTCAGTGTCGAATCGTTGACCGCAAACAACGTCGACGCGCTCAAGGACGTGCTCGACGCGCTCGGTGCCGATACCTACTACTACACGAACCGTTCCGGCACGCAGACGCTGGAAGAGGACGACCTGGTGATGGTCGGCAAGCTCCCGGACGGCACCGAGTCGGCGGAGTACGGCAAGGTTTTCCGCTTCCTCGGCGAGGATGCCCTCAGCATCGATCTGTCTTCGATTCTCAGTTTCGAAGACGACGTACGGTTCGAGCAGGTCGATACGGCGGCCTGGAGCGATATCCTGTTTCCTGATATCGGCAACCTCACAGCTTCTGATAGCCAGGCGCTTGGTGGCATGGTCGTGCTGAACGACCTCAGAGGCGGTGCCGATGCGTATGTAAGCGACGCGACTGTTGTCGCGACCACGGGTGACATCGTTGTCTCGGCCTCAGAGGCGGCGACGCTCTCGGCCTACGCAACCTCAAATGTTAGCGCCTCGGGCGGCTCCGCCTTTGGCAGCGGCGACGTGGTCGCAATTAATGCCCAGATCGTAACGAACCTGGTGCAGGGGAGCGCCTCGGCCCGCATAGAGGCGGCAAATGTCGATGCGATCGCCGGTTCGGTGATGGTCGATGCCGAGAACATTGCGCGGATAGATGCGCGCCTCAAGTCCTCGACACTGACGTCGGGCGGCGGCGAACAGTCCGCTGGCAGCTTCGCCCTGGCGTTCAACTCGTTGGGCTGGAAACCACAGAACGTGCTGTTCAACGCGCTCGACGCGTTGATCGGCGACCCGCAGTTGGCCAATGCCTTCGACGGCTCGAACCCGATCGCCACTGTCGCCAGCATTGTCAATTCTGACGTCAATGCCGGCGTCGACGTGACGGTGACGGCGCTTGGCGCCACGCAACTCAATGCCACCATGAGCAATGCGGCCGAATCCGAAGCCTCTGCGCTGGCCAATTCGAGCGGCAAGGGATTTGGCGG
>CAIMLX010000166.1 GCA_903842455.1 uncultured Hyphomicrobiales bacterium
CAGCCCCTTCTCATACCACTCTGATGTGTCCTCATGCGTGGCGCCGAGGACCTGCAGATTGGCCCACCCCCCGACATGGAGTTCGCAACGCTGCCCGTAGGCTTCGGCGACGATGCATGTCTTTCGCGCGCCGGTTATGCCACCGCGGGTGGTGTCAATGCGCGTCATGTCGCTGGCACCGCGCATCATCCACTCAGCTCGGGTGAAGACGCTGCCCGCCGCGATCTCGGGCGAGAGGATCGGGATGGTGAGTTCCCGACAGAGCCGGACATAGCTTTCGACCCGGTATTCCGGCATCGGGTGTTCGTACCAGTAGTAGTTGAGCCGCTCGAGCTCGCGGCCCACGACTACGGCCTCCTCAAAGCTCATGTATGTTCCCCACGGGTCGTACATGAGGATGTAGTCAGGCCCGACTGCCTCACGCACCAGGCGGATCGTTTCGAGATCGGCCTTGATGTTTGAAGGACGGCCGGGCGTCGGCATTTCGGTCGTCGGATCCCAGAAATAGTGCGGGTGGATCTTGTACGCCTGGTAGCCTTCCTTGATGCACGCGAGCGCATGGTCTGCATAGGCCTGCGGCTGGCCGATGTTTGGATAGGTCGAGGCATACGCCTTGATGCGATCACGCGCGCCGCCCATCAGTTTGTGCACGGCGACACCGGCATGCTTGCCGCCAAGGTCCCACAGGCAGTTGTCGATGACGCTGGCGACGTTCTCCTGGATGTTGGCCACCCACATCCATTTCCAGATCATCTCGCGATCAAGGGGATCCTGCCCAACCAGCAGATTACGCATCCGCGTTTGGATCATCTCCGCATCAGTGACCGTTAGCCCCTCAGTGTCGATGCCGTGGAAGGCCCCTCCGAGGTAGTGCCCGCTTATGCCTTCGTCGGTGGTGATCGTTGTAACCGTCTGCCGGATTTCGGCTCCTGGTATCGGGCGCGCATGGCCCATATCCCAGCGGTCGGCGTAGGTGCGGAACGCAGTTACCGACACGTCGGTGATTTTCAAATTTCCCTCCCTCATCACATCACGCTGGCCCCTGAGCGGGCCCCGTCTGAACCGTGGGTGATCTTTGCCATGGCGTCTTGCGTTGACAAGCGGGTTGGGAGCGACGGTCGGCTGCTTCAGCCCTGTCAGCGGAGGGGAGCTAGATCGCGACCAATTCTTAACGGGCGACCTTTGTTGAATAGGCGTTATCGAACGACCTCAAGCATTCCGGGCCTCTCAGCCCTGACCTGCGCCAGGGGGTGGGGGATGGTGAAAGAAACCGGAGGAACAACCCCATGCACAGTAGAAGTGCCGGCTATCGCGCGGTCGATGCCTACGGTAAAATCTGCGGAAGGCGGCGATTGAGCAGGAGCAGTGATGGGCGAGGTCGCCAAGGTCGTACCGAAGAAGCGCCCCATAACGGTCAAGGGCAATGTACTCGACGTCGACACAGCGGCAATGCAGGCGACCTTTGGAAGCGCCAATCCGGATTTTGTCGTCGGGTTGGTTCGACAGCTCACGAACATCGCCAGCATTGGAACGACACCCGATGAAGACGGCATAGCCTTCGTAACCTCAGTGGTCGGCGGCATCGAGCCACGCGACCAGCAGGAGGCGATGCTTGCAGCGCAGATGGCGGCAGTGCACAACGCCGTCATGACCACGGCGCGGCAGTTGGCAATAGCGGAGGATGTCAGAAAGCGTGAGATCATGGAGCGCTCACTCAACCGACTGACCCGCACCTACGCCATGCAGCTGGAAGCGCTAAGGCGGTACCGGAACGGCGGCCAGCAGAAAGTCATCGTCGAGCATGTCACCGTCAATCAAGGCGGTCAGGCGATCGTTGGAACCGTGCAGCAAGTGGCCAAGAACCGCCAGGAATGAGCCACACCCGGAACACCACGGCAATGGCGGAGAGCAGGCGCTGCGGGGCGCAGACGCGGGCGGGGACACCATGCTGCGCCCCCGCGGTGAGCGGCAAGAAACGCTGCAGGATGCATGGTGGGGCACCTGGCTCCGGCGC
>CAIMLX010000167.1 GCA_903842455.1 uncultured Hyphomicrobiales bacterium
CCGAGAGCTGCCCCAACTTCATGGGCTACAAGGACGGCATCGGCGACCTGCAACTGATGCAGCGCATCCACTATCGCCTCGGCGACCGGGTGGTCCATATCGGCGGCCTGCCGACGGCCGAGGTGTTCGCGCAGCCCTATCTCGAGATGGGCGTCACGACGTATTCCTCAGCGGTTTTCAACTTCGTACCGGAACTGGCGCTGCGCTTCTACAAGGCGGTGCGGGCCCGCGATGCGAAGACGGTCGATGGGCTGATGAAGAGCTTCTACCTGCCGCTGATCGAGCTGAGGGACAAGAAGCGCGGCTACGCGGTGTCGATGATCAAGGCGGGGGCCGCCCTTGTCGGCCACGGTGCCGGGTCGGTTCGTACGCCGCTGACCGAACTCGATGCGAGCGAGCGGGAAACGCTGCGCGGGCTGATCGAGACGCACACCGAGAAGATGCTGGTGGCCTGAAGGCTCGACGTCGGCCGAGCGGTCGCTACGGGATAGTCTGACGGGCCGCCCTTGGGGCGGCCCGTCGCTTTTTCAGCGTGCGCCGCCCGAAATTCCCGCGCCGTACGGGTCCCAGCCATTGGCCTGGAAGAGGCCGATGATGTAGCCGAAGCAGAAGGCGAAGGCGGTTTCGTTGGAGTCGGCGGCGTCGATATGGGGGACGTGGTCGGGCATGATCATGCCGTCGTAGCCGACCTCGTGGTAGATCTTGAGCGCGGCGGGCATGTCCATGTCGCCGCAATCGGGGAACTCCTCGGTGAACGAGTAGCGGCCGCCCTTGATGTTGCGGAAGTGGACGTTGAAGATCTTCTTGCGCTGGCCGAACCAGCGGATGATCTCGCCGATCTCTTCGCGTGGATTTTCAAGGCTTTCGGCTACCGTACCCTGGCAGAAATTGAGGCCGTGATAGGGGCTCTCGGCGATCTGCACGAACTTCATTAGCCCTTCGGCATCGCCCAGCACGCGCTTTTCGAAACCGCGGTAGCCGGGAGGTGTCATGGGGTCGTGCGGGTGGCAGGCGAGGCGGACCTTTGCCGCCGTGGCGACGGGCACGACGCGCTCGAGGAAGTAGGTGATGCGTTCCCAGAACTCGTCGGCGCTGACCTTGCCGGCGATGGTGAGGGTGTCGCCATCGGTCGCCTTGTCGGCGCGCCAGGTGGAGAGCACGGCCCCGCCGCGGCCGATGTCGGAGGTGGTGCGGGGGATGCCGAGGACGTTGAAGTTGTACTTGGCGGCGCCGATGCCGGCTTCGCTCAGCGCCTCGATGATGCGGCAGATGCCGTCGATCTCGCGGTCGCGTTCGCCGGGCTTGCCGAGCACGATGCCGGGGGCCTGGTGGTTGCGCTCGATGCCGGAAGAAGGCAGCGGCAGCTGCACCATGTCCAAGATTAAGCCATGACTCTGAACGCGTTCTGAATGACGCATGAGGATGTCGCGATCCCACTGCCAGGGGTCGCCCTCGGGGTCGATGCAGACATGCTTCAAACCCAGCTGGGCGAGCTGCTTGAGGTAGCGGTCACCGACCCTGGAAAACTGGTCTCCCCCCAGCTGCGTACCGACATACATGGCGTCCCCTCTCCGTGTTCTATGACTTCTTCAAAGTTGTATGACAGATTGTGCACTGCAACAAGCGGGGCAGCGAATTTTCGCTGGAGTTGCGGCGGCAAATGGCGTTGTTAGGCGCTGTTCTATCGCGCGTAGGCCATGAATGTCTGCCACTTTGCACCTTACGGACCGGGTCAAGCTCGACCTGATGCGCCTGATCGAGGCGGCCGGGCTGAAGCCCGGTGACAAGCTGCCGCCGGCTGACCAGTTGTGCGAGCAGTTCTCGGTCAGCCGGACCGTGGTGCGCGAGGCAATCGCCAGCCTGAAGGCGGAAGGCCGGCTGCGCTCGCTGCGCGGCAGCGGCGTCTATGTGTCGAAGCCGCGCGAGATCGGCGCGGTGCCGATGTTCATGGCGGCGCCGCAGGAAATCGGCGACGTGCTCGACTTCATGGAGTTCCGGGTGTCGGTAGAAGTCGAGGCGGCCGGGCTGGCAGCCGAGCGGCGGACCGAAGTGCACCTGCTGCGCATGGAGCAGGCGCTGAGCCAGTTCCGGCGGGCGATGCAGGAGCGGTCACTGGCGACTGAATCGGACCGGGCCTTTCACCGGGCGATAGCGGATGCCACCGGCAACAACCGCTTCCGGCTGTTCGTCGACGAGATGGGGGAGCGCCTGATCCCGCGGCGGACGCTGGGCGCCAGCTTTGTGGACGAGGCGAGCAAGGCGGAGTTCCTGGGGCATATCGAGACGGAGCACCTGCGCATCCTCGCGGCCATTGCCGACCGCAAGCCAGACGATGCGCGGCTCGCCATGCGGCGACACCTCGAGGATGGGCGGCGGCGCTACCGGGAATGGCGGATTGCGCATGATTTCGGCGCGCTGACCTGAGGGGTAGGCCCAACGCGCTATCCCAGCCCAGCCGGGATAGCGCCAATTTGGAGCCGTGGAGTCCTTAGCCGAGTGCAGGCAGCGCTGGCCGGGTGGCGATCGCCTTGCGGACCGTCGCCTCGACCTTGGCGCGCTGCTCGCCACTGAGCGGCTTGCGGGGCAGGCGGACGCGTTCGTTGGTGCCG
>CAIMLX010000168.1 GCA_903842455.1 uncultured Hyphomicrobiales bacterium
ATGTCGACGCCGATGCCCATGGCAGCGGCTCCCGCACGAACAGTTCAGGAAATCCCGATCAGAGCCAGTCGAGCGAGGATGACTTTTCCACGGGCATCGTCGAGATGCTGAACAAGGGTGTGCTGGATGGCAGCATCGATGGCCTGGTCATCATCGCCGCGCCGCGGGCCCTCGGTGAGATGCGGAAACACTATCACAAGGTGCTGACAGCAAAGCTCCTGGGCGAGATTGCCAAGGACCTGACCGGACACCCCGTGACCGACGTCGAGACGGCCATCACGGCCGCCTGACAACCCTTGAGGGGCCGCGCGAGCGGCCCTATCCCCTGATGTAGCTCTGGTACGCCCAGCCGGTCCGGCCGTCGGCGTCTTCGACCTTGAGCCAACCCTTGTTGTCGTCGAGCACAGTCACCTCTGCCCCACCCGACAGGTTGAACAAGGCCTTGTTCGACTTGCCCGGGCCGGCCCTGACGGTCACACCGGAACCGGCAACCTTGCGGAGTGTGGCGGGCTTTTCGGGTTCTGCCGCCGGCACGTCCTTGACTACCGGCAGTCGGTCTAGCTCGACGTTCTCGAGCAGGCTTCCATCGACCCAGCCGTCGCGATCCCGCTCATCGGTAATCGCTACCCAGTTGCCTGACCTGCCGGTCACGTCCACCTCGGCGCCAGCCGCGAGCGCGAAAAGCTTCCTGTTGGTCGGGGCAGGGCCGGAACGCACATTGATCGAACTGTCGCCGACACGGACTACGTCATCGTCAGGCTGCGCGGCGTAGCCGAGCGCGGTGGTGTTCCGGTTGCCGTCGGGCACCTCGGATTCGATGGCCCAGGCAGCCGCGTTGCGCCCGACCGGGATCGGCGGATTGCCTGTCAGAACCGCCTGATCCTGCGACATCGGCAGTTCCACGCCCGCGGGGGTGACCTGTGTTTCGGCCGTTACCGCGACGGCTCCCGCCGGGACCTGATCGGCCGGCACGACGACCGGTTCCACCAGTTGCTCGAAGGTCGACGCAATCAGGTCATCGCTGGTGGCGGCGGTCTGCAGTTCGGCGGCGGCTTCAGGAACCGCGACCGGTTCAGCTTCGCCAAAGGCGTGTTCCCCGGGCAGGCGCTCCTCGACCGGCGCCGCCGGTTGGGTTTCGAGCGCAGCGGTTTGGGTCTGCATGGCGACGGGTTTGGGCTGCAGGCCCATCACCACTCCGGCGATGCCGAGGATGCTCATCACGGCGAAGATCGCCAGCGAGCTCCATGCAACAATTGCGCCGAACGGCTTGCGCCGCGTGCTCCAGTCCAATCTCGGTGTCCTGTTCAGGAAATGCCCAGTCTGATCACTCTGATTTGAAACCGTGCTGACAATCGGTCGTCACTGAGTCCATTTTGGGGCAGATCGGGATTCATTCCGCCGCCTCGTGCGAAATCGCCTCGTCCGGTCCAGCCGGGTCACCCGGCGCGGTCTCGCTGCCGAGGTCGGGAAACGCCAGAATCCGGTGCTTGCGGCCGTCGATCCGGATCACCAGCAATCCGCGTTCCTCGAACCACGCGAGCAGCCGCCGCGCCCGGCCGGGCGAGTGTGTGCCGTAGGCGCGGGCGATCGCTGCATCGGAGGGGCAGGGGGTGCCGGAGAGGCTCGCCTGCGCCAGAAGCAGGAACACCCCCTGCACATCCTCGTCGAGGCTGTGCGACAGCGTCAGCGCCGTCTGCCAGGCGTCGGTCTCCTTGAGGTCGTCGGCAATGCCGGCGCGCAGCACGGCCAGCCGGCGCTTGAACGCGGTCAGCGCCATCGGCTCACCGGGCACGCGGCGAATGCGGCAACGCACGAGGAAGTCCTGATACAGCACCGCCACCGAGCGGAACGACGCATCCGGGTCGGCCAGCAACTCGGTCAGCGCCGCATCGATCAGCGCATTGCGCTCCCCCGGGTCCATCTCGGGTTCCGATGGCTTGGGCGCCACGGGTCGGCTCAGTTGCGCCAGCAGGTCCGGCATCGGCGTGGGTGCCGGACGCGCGGCAGGGCGGGGGCGGACGAGCCGCTCAGCCTCGGGGTCGCGGGCGAAGATCAGCTCCCGGGCATCGGCAGATGCTTCGGGTAGCGGCGTCAGCTTGGGGCTGGTCGAGCGCGCCGAGGTCTCGACCTCGCCGATCACCAGCGGCATCGGGCGCCGCGACAGGGCCGGGCCGAGCGCCACGAAGTGGCCGCGGTTCAGATCGCGGAACATTTCGGCCTGCCGCCGTTCCATGCCGAGCAGGTCGGCGGCGCGGGCCATGTCGATATCGAGGAAGGTGCGGCCCATCAGGAAATTGGACGCTTCGGCGGCGACATTCTTGGCGAGCTTTGCCAGCCGCTGCGTCGCGATCACCCCGGCGAGTCCGCGCTTGCGGCCGCGGCACATCAGGTTGGTCATCGCGCCAAGGGACAGTTTCCGCGCCTCGTCGGAAACCTCGCCGGCAACGGCCGGAGCAAACAATTGTGCCTCGTCCACCACCACCAGCACCGGGTACCAGTGATCACGGTCGGCATCGAACATGCCGCCGAGGAAGGCTGCCGCCGCCCGCATCTGCTGCTCGACATCGAGACCCTCGAGATCAAGGACGCAGGAGACACGATGTTGCCGGATGCGCCCGGCAATGCGGGTCAGTTCGCCCTCCGGCCGGTCGCCTTCCACCACGACATGCCCGTATCTATCGGCCAGCGTGACGAAATCGCCCTCGGGGTCGATCACGCATTGCTGCACCCATGGCGCGCTCTGCTCGAGCAGCCGGCGCAGCAGATGCGACTTTCCAGACCCCGAATTGCCCTGCACCAGAAGGCGCGTCGCGAGCAATTCCTCAAGGTCGAGCAGGGCGTTGTTCCCCCCCTGCGCAGCACCCATGTCGATCGAAACCTGCATGGGGGGTTGGTTAGCGCGATTCGGTGGGGCAGGGGACTCGGCGTGGGCTGGGGATAAGGGTTGTTGTGGTGGTCAGCGACCTTGCCACATCGCCTTCTCCCCTTGTGTGAGAAGGGGGGCGGCAGCCGTATGAGGGGTGGTGGACTGCAGCAATGCGTAGCAGCAGGTCTTTGAACGGACCCCTCATCCGCCTTCGGGCACCTTCTCCCGCAAGGGGAAAAGGGCAAGAGGTGCACCACCCCATCCAATGAGGCACTGTCGCCCCTCTCCCCTCTGGGGAGAGGGTGGCCGCGCTAGCGGCCGGGTGAGGGGAAGTTCAGAAACGCATAGTTACCGCGGCGTTCCGGCAACCCGGACGTCGTCGATCCCCATCGTCGCCAGCACCGTCGCAACGATGCCGGCCCGGTCCAGCCCCGCAGCCGCATACATGTCGCCCACTGCCGCCTGTTCGACGAAGGCATCGGGCATCATCAGCGGCCGGAATTTCACCTTGCCATCGAGCAGGCCATGCGTTGCGAGGAACGTCGCGACGTGGCTGCCGAAGCCGCCGATACCGCCTTCTTCGACTGTGATCAGCACCTCGTGTTCGCGGGCCAGCCGCGCGATCAGGTCCTCGTCCAGCGGCTTCATGAAGCGTGCGTCGGCAATCGTGGGGTTCAGCCCGAAGGCCTGCAACTTCTCGCCGGCGGCGATGACTTCGCCGAGCCGCGTGCCGAAGCTGAGGATCGCGACCGATTTGCCCTCGCGCAGCACCCGGCCCTTGCCGATCGGCAGCACCGAGCCGCGCTCGGGCATTTCGACGCCGAGGCCATCGCCGCGCGGATAGCGGAAGGCGATCGGACCGTCATCGTAGGCGGCGGCGGTGGCCACCATGTGCTTGAGCTCGGCCTCATCACCGGCGGCCATCAGGACCATGCCGGGAATCGCCCCGAGATAGCCGTTGTCGTAGTTGCCCGCATGCGTCGGCCCGTCGGCGCCGACATAGCCGGCCCGGTCGATGGCGAAGCGCACGGGCAGGCCCTGCACGGCCACGTCGTGGATCACCTGATCGTAGGCGCGCTGCAGGAAGGTCGAGTAGATGGCGACGAACGGCTTCATCCCTTCGGTCGCCATGCCGGCGGCGAAGGTCACCGCGTGCTGCTCGGCGATGCCCACATCGAAGATGCGGTTTGGGAACAGGTCCTCGAACTTGTCGAGCCCGGTGCCGCTCGGCATCGCAGCCGTGATGGCGACGACCCGGTCGTCGGCCTGGGCCTCGGCGATCAGCGCCTGCCCGAACACCGAGGTGTAACTCGGCGCATTGGATTGCGGCTTGGCCTGCGCCCCGGTGATGACGTTGAACTTGTTGACGCCGTGATACTTGTCGGCGGAGTCCTCGGCGGGGGCATAGCCCTTGCCCTTCTTGGTCACCACGTGCACCAGCACCGGGCCGCCGTCGTGGTGCTTCACGTTCGACAGCACATCGAGAAGGTCGTTGAGGTTGTGCCCGTCGATCGGGCCGACATAGAAGAAGCCCAGTTCCTCGAACAACGTGCCGCCGGTGAAGAACGAACGGGCGAACTCCTCGGTCTTGCGGGCAGTCTCGTGGATCAGCCGCGGCATCCTCTCGGTGATCGATTTGGCCGTATCGCGCATGCCGCGATAGAACGGCCCGGACACCAGCTTGGCGAGGTAGGAGCGCATCGCGCCGGTCGGCGGCGCGATCGACATGTCGTTGTCGTTGAGGATCACCACCAGCCGCGCGTCCATCGCGCCGGCATTGTTCATCGCTTCGTAGGCCATGCCGGCCGACATCGCGCCGTCGCCGATCACGGTGATCACGTTGCGGCGCTCGCCCTTCAACTCGCTGGCTACTGCCATGCCGAGTCCGGCCGAAATCGAGGTCGAGGAATGCCCGGCGCCGAAGGGATCGTATTCGCTCTCGACGCGGCGGGTGAACCCGGACAGGCCGTCCTTCTGCCGCAGCGTGCGGATGCGGTCGCGCCGGCCGGTGAGCACCTTGTGCGGATAGGCCTGATGGCCCACGTCCCAGATCAGCCGGTCGTCGGGCGTGTCGAAAGTCGCGTGAATGGCGACGGTGAGCTCGACCACGCCCAGTCCCGCGCCCAGGTGCCCGCCCGTCACGGAGACGGCGTCGATCACCTCGGCCCGCAACTCGTCGGCAACCAGCCTGAGTTCGTCGCGGGAGAGTGCCTTAAGGTCCGCGGGCGAGCCGACCTTGTCGAGATTTGGGGTAGAGGGCTTGTCCACCAGTGCCGATCCTTTGCCCATGAGAGGCCCAGTACCACTGGAGACTTAGAGGGTCAGGGCCGCCATTGCAACGCCGACGGTCGAGTTGTTACAGGCCGGCAACCAGTTGCGGCGTTCCCGTCACGAAACGGTCATAGGCGGGAACGGCGGCATAGTCGGGAACGAAGTCGATGCGGCCCGTCAGCGGCCCCAGTTCGGTGCCCTTGTCCAGGTAGCCCTCGGCGCCGCTGAGCACGGCCCAGAAGCCGTCGGTCATCAGCACCGGCTGCACCAGCGTCTCGTTGACGTGGTCGAGCTCGGGAGCCACGAGTTCCACCTCGCGCTCGGCAATCGAGCCGTTGGGCAGGCGCGACTGGATGAGCCCGGCAAGCGCCGCCTGCATCGGCTGGCTCGCAGCGGCGCCGCTCAGCGCCTCGAAGGTCTGGTCGAAGATGCCGGCCAACTGGTCGCCGCTGCCGAGCGATGCCGTACGGATATCGTCGGGCACCTCCAGCCGGTCGAGCTTCTTGACGGGCAGGGCGGGCACCACCACCTCGGCGGATTCGCGCTCGATGATCATCTTCAGCGCCAGCTCGGCGCCGGGGTCCTGGTTGGTGGGCACGTAGGCGGTCACCATCTCGTCGCCCCTCGGCGTCAGCAGCACGCGCGGCACCGGCATCGGGTCGATGGCGCCGAGTGCAGCGAGGGCCGTCTGGCCGTCGTCGGTGGGAAGCGGCGAGCGGGTGGCAAGCTGAAGTCGTTCCGATTTCACGGCCGGTATGGGTGCACCGAGGCTTTCCGATGCTGAATCGCCCGTTCCCGGCGTCTCGGCCACGTCGAGGTCCGCGGGTCGCCCGATCGGGATCGGCGCTGCAACCTGGAAGGTCGACACCACGCGCTGCGCCGGGTCCTCTTCAACCGATGCCACCAGCACGGCGGCCTTGCCGTAAAGGTCCGCCGGCTTGGTTGCCGGAATCGGCGCGACATCGTTCAGCAGCTTGATGTCGCCGGTAGCGTCGGCAATCATGATACCGGGATCGGTCTCGAAGGTGACTGCGCCGTTGCACGGCACGGCATGGCACTTGGTCCACTGGGCCTGCGCGTAGGCACGGCCTTCGTTGGAAAGCGGCTTGCCGTCGGTCGGCAGATGCAGGGTCTTGCCGTCGGGGAAGACCTTCTTCAGCTGCGCCCGCGTCATGCGCGGCCAGGCGCGCACGCTGCCGGTATCCACGTGCACGAACGGGCTGCCCGACGTCGGGTAGTAGCCCACGCCGCCGACCTGGTATTTCATCGCCGCTTCGCGCAGCTTCGAGAGGTTGACGCCGGGGATGAAGAAATCCATCGCCTTGCCCTTCATGTGCTGAGAATTGTCAGCCACGCCGGAGGACTTGGAGGCCAGCATCTTGTTGGTCTTGGGCGACCGATAGGACGAGACGATGTTGATCGGCTGCTTGCCGTTCACCGACTTGTAGACCTGCCACAGCAGGTCGAACAGGGCCGGATCCATGTTGGTCGGTTCCTTGGTCCGCCAGTCGGCGAGGAACACGTTCATCTGCTTGAGCACACCCTTGTCGTAGACGCCGTTGCGCTTGAAGGTGAAGCTCTCGGTCTTGCCGGTATGGGTGTGGTGGAGCCAGAGCGTCCGTTCGCCGTAGTTCGTCACGGCGCTGGCCGGCAGCGTGCTGGGGGGCAGCAGAATGGTCAAAGCCATGACGGCGGCCAAAATCAGCCGCGGCAGCTTTCGCACTGTTCTGATGAAGTTACCCGACACGCCCCAACCCGTACTCGACCCTGTGTAGTCAGTCAGATTAGCTTCGATCCGAGTAGGATCGGTTAACGCTAATCTCCGGTGAAAGGCCTTCGCCGATCACCGCGCCGTGAGGTTCTACGTATTGAATCCGACCGAACCAAGGCCAAATTCCTAAGCAGTCGTAAACGCTTGGCAACGATGCGCCATGCAAACGGGCCGACTGCATCGCACAGTCGACCCGCTCTTTTAATACGGAAGCGTGATTTGGCCTAGAGCCCCAGGAGCTCAATCACCTTCTTATTGGCCCCGTACACGTCGCCATAGGACCGGATGGTGCCGTCCTCGTCGACGCGCAGCGTAAAGTAGCTCAGGTGAACGGGGATCTTGTTCTCGAGGTTGAACCAGCGCTCCGTCGCGCCGAACGAGGCCTCGAGAGTCTCGCGCGACAGCTTTGGCTCCAGTTCCAGGAGGGCGCCCGCGAACTCCATCGGGTTCTCGACGCGTACGCAGCCATGCGAATAGGCGCGGAAGGTGCGGGCGAAAAGCGATTTGGAGGGCGTGTCGTGCAGGTAGATGTCGTGCTGGTTGGGGAACAGGAACTTCACCTGCCCCAGCGCATTGCGCGAGCCGGGCCGCTGCCGGATATGGAACTGCTGGATGTTGGTCTGGGTCCAGTCGATCGCCGAAGCGTTCACGACCTTGCCGCCATACAGCATTTCCATGTTCTGGCTATCGAGATAGCCGGGGTTTGCCAGCAGGTTCGGCTTGATCTCGTTGGCCTTGATCGAGGACGGCACGTTCCAGTACGGGTTGGTCACCACGTGCTGGATCATGTCGTTGAACACCGGCGTCTGGTTCTTGGGCGTCCCGACGACGACGCGGGTGGTATGCACCACCTCGCCGTCCTTCTTGATCCACAGCCGGAACTCGGGGATGTTCACCTCGACCTCGAAGCGACCGTAGTCATCCGGCTCCCAGCGCCAGCGTTCCATGTTGGCGATGATGTCTTCCTTGGTCGTCGCCGCGCCACCGTTCAGCGCCGCGACAGTCGCCGGACCCACCACACCGTCGGCCGCGAGCCCGAGCCCCGACTGGAAGGCCTTCACCGCCTCGACCAGTGGCTCGTCATAAGTGATGTCGGCCTGGGCTTCGGCGCCGGCGGTTTCCGGAATCTCCGGTTCGGGCACGTCGAGGCGCTGCCGCAGCAGCGTCACCCGTTCATCCTTCATGCCGGGCTTGAGCGACGAACCCTCGGGAATCGTCACGGCGGCGTCGATTACCGAGCCGTCGTAGAACTTCGACAGCACCGAGCGGAGCGCGATGAACTCGCGCTGCTTGGGTGACATGTCGAGCAGGATCTGGCCGGGGTCGTCGCTGCCGGCGAGCTTCACCAGCAGTTCCGCCTCGTTGATCCGCTTGGGCGCGATGGTCCAGGTCGGGTTGACGTCGAGCGGGTTCACCCGGCCACCGAACGCGTCCTGGGCATACTTGATCGCTGCGGCGGAGAAGGCCGTCTCAAGTTCCGCCAGCTTCGCCGGATCGGTGCCGGCGGCCGCGGGGTCGAGGTTTGCCGTCAGATAGTCGGCGGGGCGGAAGCCCTCGAGTTCGGAGCGCTTGAAGACATCGATGATCTTTTCGGCATTGGCGGAGAATACGACCTTGCCGTTCGCGTCCTGGCTCAGCCAGAGCGGTTCGAAATGCCGGGAGCCGTAGAAGAAATACAGCTTCTGGGTCTGCGTGTAGGCGCGGCTGCCCTTCTGGGTGGCGGCGTAGGATTCCGACAGCCCGGCCTTTATGATCCGCGCGAGCTCCGTCCGCGGCGGCGCGATCACCACCCGGGTCGCTTCGATTCCCGCAACGTTCACGATCTCCTGCGCCAGCGCAGCAGCGCCGAACGGGGACGCAACGGCAATCGTGCCAGCCAGCAGGATGGCCTTGAACATAGGCATTAAGCGTCTCCGTACCCAGACAGGGGGCTCGCGTCGGGCAGGCGCCAAAGGGGGGAGTCGGCGTTCAGCCCGCGTCAGTATTTTGCTTAGCCCCAAATGTTTAACTGTGGCAATTCCTCGCGATTTTGTGAGACCGGCCTGTGGATTTGCTGCAACTGCAATGGCGGTAACCCTATGCCGCGTCGCTCTCCAGTCCTGCGTCCAACCCATACTCCCGCAGCTTGCGGTAAAGCGTCGACCGGCCGATGCCCAACGCCCGAGCGACCCGCGACATGCGGCACCCGTAGTGCGCCAGCGCGAACTCGATCAGTTCGCGTTCCACATCGGCGAGGGCGGCGACTTCGCCATTGCTGCCGATGAACCGGTCGGGGACCGCGGCCTGCTTCACTTCCTCGCGTCGCATCACCCTGGCGTCGTCGATATGAACCGGGGCTGAAAGGCCGGGGGTCGAACTCGCCAGCTTCAGCGCTTCGGCCCGGCCCGCACTCAAGGCCACGACCTGCGGGAAGTCGGCACTTTCGAGGTAGGCACCGTCCGAAAGCACCACCGCGCGGTAGATGGCGTTTTCCAGCTGGCGGATGTTGCCGGGCCAGTTGTAGGCCTTCAGCAGGGTCAGCGCCGGCTCGGAAATCCCGACGATTCGCTTGCCGGCCTCGGCCGCGAGGCGGGAGGCGAAATGCTGCGCCAGCACCGGGATGTCCTCCGGCCGGTCGCGGAGCGGCGGCACATAGATGGGGAAGACGTTGAGCCGGTAGTAGAGATCCTCGCGGAAGCCGCCGGCCTTGGTCAGGTTCAGCAGCCGCCGGTTGGTCGCCGAGATGATCCGGACGTTGACCCGTACCTGCCGGTCTGCGCCCACCGGCTCGATCTCGCCTTCCTGGATAACCCGCAGCAGCTTCACCTGCACGTCCATCGGCAGTTCGCCGACCTCGTCGAGGAAGATAGTGCCGCCGTTGGCTTCGAGGAACTTGCCGGCATGGTCCGACACGGCGCCGGTGAAGGCGCCCTTGCGGTGCCCGAACAGGATCGATTCGACGAGGTTGGCGGGAATCGCCCCGCAGTTGACGGTGACGAATGGCCGCCCGGCCCGGTCACCCGACCCCTGGATGACCCGCGCGACCAGTTCCTTGCCGACGCCGGTCTCACCCTCGACCAGCACCGGGATCGGGCTCCGCGCTGCCTTGCCGCAAAGCGAGATCACCCGATCCATTGCGGGGGATTTCGTTACCAGGTCGGAGACGCCCATCTGGCCGCCCAGCCGGCTGCGGTCGGTCCGCACCATCGTTTCGAGTTCGCCGAGCTTCAGCGCGTTGCGCAGCGAGACGATCATCCGCTCGGGTGCCACGGGCTTGACGAAGAAATCCGCCGCGCCCTGGCGCATCGCGTTGACGACGGTATCGAGCGAGGAATGGCCGGTTTGCACGATCACCGGGGTCGCGATGCCCTCGCGGCGCATCATGTCCAGCACGCCCATGCCGTCGAGATCGGGCATCACGAGGTCGAGCACCATCACGCCGATGCCGGGGTCGGACCGCAGGAGGTCCAGCGCCTGCTGCCCCCCCGTCGCCGTCACCGCCTGAAACCCAGCCCTTGCCGCGACCTCCGAAGTCAGCCGCAGCTGAACGAGGTCATCGTCAACAATCAGAACACGCGCCACAAAACCCCCAAGACACTGTCGTTGGCGCGTTCCGACCGACCCAGTCGAATCGCGCTGTACCGTTTTGAGGCATGGTGGCCGGAGGGGGTTAAGGCGCGATTAAGGCTAGCGATTCAGGGTTCAGTAACCGGCTTCGGAATCCCGCAATGCAGCCTGCCAAGTGTGCCGCACCCCGCCACCGCTTCCCATCCTCACCCGCCATGGCTAATGTCCGCGACTGATTTTCGAGCCGAGGTGAGACATGGACTTCCGCAACCTGCCACGCGCCCCCGAAGCCGCGCCGATGGGTTACAACCTGCTGGGTGAGATGCCCACGTGGAACCTGGGCGACCTCTACCCGGCCAACGACTCTCCCGAACTGAAAGCCGACCTGAGTGCCGCCCAGGCCGAGAGCAAGGCGTTCGAGGCAGACTACAAGGGCAAGCTCGATGCGCTGGCGAAATCCGGCAAGCTGGTCGAGGCGATCAAGCGCTACGAGGCGCTCAGCGATATCACCGGCAAGCTTGGCTCCTACGCTTTCCTGCAGTACGTGCGGAACACCCAGGACCCCGACAAGGTCAAGTTCATGGGCGACCTCAGCCAGGCCCTGACCGACTTGTCGATCGGCCTCATCTTTTTCGGCCTCGAACTCAATCGCATCGAGGAAGCGACGCTGGAAGCCGCCTTCGCCGCCGATGCCGGGCTCGCCCGCTACCGCCCGTGGTTCGACGAACTGCGCAAGGCCAAGCCCTACCAGCTCGATGAGCGGATCGAAGAGCTGTTCCACGAGAAGTCGGTCACCGGCGCCTCGGCCTGGAACCGCCTCTTCGACGAGACCATGGCGAGCCTCAAGTTCAACGTGCTGGGCGAGGAGTTGAACCTCGAATCCACCCTCAACTATCTCACCGACCGGGATGAGACAAAGCGCGAGGCGGCGTTCGGCGGCATTTCGAAGACGCTGCACGGCAACGAGCGGCTCTTCACCCACATCACCAACGTGCTGGCCAAGGACAAGGAAATCTCCGACCGCTGGCACGGCTTCAAGGACATCGCCGACAGCCGGCACCTCGAGAACTCGGTCGAGCGCGAAGTCGTCGATGCCCTGCAGACCGCGGTGCGCGAGGCGTACCCGCGGCTGTCGCACCGCTACTACAAGATGAAGGCGAAGTGGTTCGGCAAGGAACAGCTGAACGCCTGGGACCGCAACGCTCCGCTCCCGACATCCGATGATCGCCTCTACGACTGGCAGACGGCCCGCGATACCGTGCTCGAGGCCTATGGGCGCTTCTCGCCCAAGCTGGTCGAGATCGCTGAACCGTTCTTCGAGCGGGGCTGGATCGATGCGCCGACACGCGACGGCAAGTCGCCCGGCGCCTTCGCCCATCCCACCGTGCCGTCGTCGCACCCCTACCTGATGCTGAACTACCTGGGGAAGGCGCGCGACGTGATGACGCTCGCGCACGAACTCGGCCACGGCGTGCACCAGGTGCTCGCCGGCAAGCAGGGCGCGCTGATGGCGCCAACCCCGCTGACGCTTGCCGAAACCGCCTCGGTGTTCGGCGAAATGCTCACCTTCCGCTCGATGCTGGCCAAGACTACCGACCCCAAGCAGCGCTTCGCCATGCTGTCGAGCAAGGTCGAGGACATGCTGAACACCGTGGTCCGGCAGATCGCCTTCTATACGTTCGAGCGCGAGGTCCACACCGCCCGCAAGCAGGGTGAGCTGACCACGCCCGACCTCAACCGCATCTGGCTCGAGGTCTCGGCCGAAAGCCTCGGTCCGGCGATCAAGCTGAACGAGGGCTATGAGGTGTTCTGGGCCTACATCCCGCACTTCATCCACTCGCCCTTCTACGTCTACGCCTACGCCTTCGGCGACTGTCTTGTGAACTCGCTCTACGCACAGTATGAGAGGGCGAATGAGGGCTTTGCGGAGCGGTATTTCGAGCTTCTGCAGGCCGGGGGTAGCAAGCATCACTCCGAGCTTCTCAAGCCCTTCGGGCTCGATGCGCGCGATCCCCAGTTCTGGTCGCTGGGCCTCTCGATGATCGAGCGGCTGATCGGCGAACTGGAAGCCACTTCGCCGAACTGACCAACGAGGACTTTGATGGCCACCACCCCCGCCCCCGCCGATCACCACGACGATATCCCGGCGATGGACTACCCGCAGCACGAGGCCACCTATCGCGGTTTCATCACCATGGTGAAGCTGGGCATCGTCAACATGGCCTTCGTCGTGCTGGCGCTGTACGCCTTCATTCAGGCCGGTAATGCCATCGCAGGCGTCGTGCTGTTGCTGCTGTCGGTGCTGGTGCCGGTCGGCATGCAACTGATGGGCCGCCGCCGCTAGGCCTGATCGCAGTTCTGGCGAGGCCCCCGGGGCCCCGCAGCCTGGTGCCGACCACCCGGAGAGGTCCATGAAGATTGCAGTGTTGCGGGAGCTTGCCGACGGCGAGACCCGGGTGGCGGCGACGCCGGAAACTGTCACGAAGTTCAGGGGCCTCGGCGCCGAGGTGGCGGTCGAGTCGGGGGCAGGGGCGCTGGCCCGCATCCCCGATGCCGACTACGTCGCGGCAGGCGCGAGCGTCGGCAGCGCTGCGGCAACCATCAGGGGCGCCGACATCGTCCTCACCGTCCGCCGCCCGAAGGTGTCGAGCCTCAATGGCGTGAACCCAGGTGCGCTGGTCATCGGCACGATGGACCCCTACGGCAGCGAGGGCGAGATCGCCTCCCTCGCCAAGGCCGGCGTGACTGCCATCGCCATGGAGTTCATGCCGCGCATCACGCGCGCACAGGTGATGGATATCCTCTCCTCGCAGGCCAACCTCGCCGGCTACCAGGCCGTCATCGATGCGGCGGGCGCCTTCGAGCGCGCCATGCCGATGATGATGACCGCGGCCGGCACGGTTCGCCCGGCCAAGGTGTTCGTGATGGGCGCCGGCGTTGCTGGTCTCCAGGCCATCGCCACCGCCCGCCGTCTCGGCGCCGTGGTCACCGCCACCGACGTGCGCGCCGCAGCCGGCGAGCAGGTCGAATCGCTTGGCGCCAAGTTCATCATGACCGAGGCGCTGAAGGATGCGTCCGGCACCGGGGGCTATGCCCGCGAACTGACCGAGACCGAGAAGGCGTCGCAGGCCGAGCTCGTCGCCGGCCATATCGCCAAGCAGGATATCGTCATCACCACGGCGCTGATCCCGGGCCGCCCCGCACCGAAGCTGGTGAGCAAGGCGATGGTCGAATCCATGGCCCCGGGCTCGGTGATCGTCGACCTTGCGGCCGAGCGCGGCGGCAATGTCGAGCTGACCCAGCCCAACAAGGTCATTGCTACCGCCAACGGCGTCACCATCATCGCCTACACCAACATGGCGGGCCGTCTCGCGACTTCGGCAAGCCAGCTCTACTCGCGCAACCTCAACTCCTTCGTCGAGACGCTGATCGACAAAAAGGAAAAGAAGCTTGCCGTGAACTGGGACGACGAACTGGTGAAGGCCACCGTCCTCACCCGCGACGGCAACATCGTCCATCCCAACATCAAGCTCGACGCAGCGACTGCCGCGCCGGGGCCGGCCGCCAAGCCCGCCGGTCCGCCGGCCAAGACTGCGCCGGTCACCAAGACCGCGCCCTTGGCACCCAAGGTCGAGACACCGGCCGCTGTGGTCCCCGCCGAGCCGGCCAAGAAGGGTCCGGCGAAGAAAGTCGCTGACGAGACCGCACCGGTCGCCGCCAAGGCTCCCGCCAGACGCGCCGCCAAGCCGGCGACACCCGCCGAAGCCAAGTCGGCCAAGAAGCCTGCCGTCAGGAAGCCTGCTGCTCCCAAGGGGACGACGTAAAATGGATTTCGTCTCGCACCTTTCCATCTTCGTGCTCGCCATCGCCGTGGGCTACTACGTGGTCTGGAGTGTTACTCCGGCGCTGCATACGCCGCTGATGGCCGTCACCAACGCCATCTCTTCGGTGATCGTCGTCGCCGCGCTGCTCGCTGTCGGCGTCCCGCTGGTGCAGGACGCCAACTGGGTGAGCAAGCTGTTCGGCTTCCTCGCCCTGGTCCTCGCGTCGGTAAACATCTTCGGTGGCTTCCTCGTCACCCAGCGCATGCTGGCGATGTACAAGAAGAAGGACCCGGCGCCAAAGAAGGCCGGTGGGCACTGATGGCCATGCTTCACCGCATCGCAGCGGCCCTGCTCGTCGTCCTGGCGCTCGCTGGCGGCGCCCTCGCGCAGTCCATCACGCCCCCCAACGGCGTCGACGCCGGGCAGTATTTCGCGCTCGTCGCGCGGGTCGACAGCTTCGATGCCGCCATGAAGGCCAGCGACATGGCCACCATCATGAGCGTCATTCCGCCAAAGGTGCTCAACCAGATCGCCACGAAATACAGCGTCACTCCCGAGCAGCTGGTCGAGGCGGCCCAGCAGCAGATCGACGCGGCCATGGCCGAAATCGAGCTGGTGTCGTTCGGCATGGATCTTCAGAACAGCGATTTCTACATTCTGCCCGACGGCACGCGCTACGCGCTCATCCCGACCGAGACGGTGATGGACCTGGGTGGCGGGGTCGGCAAGATGCGGGCCAGTTCTACCACGCTCGGCGTGCTCGATGGCACCGAGTGGTACCTGGTGCGGGTCGAGGATCCGGAGCAGGTGGCGATCTTCAAGGAAGTCTATCCCGCCTTCGCTGACGTGACGTTCCCGGCCGGCCGCATGGAGCCCGTGACAGAATGAACGATGCCATCCTCTCGCCGCTGTTCCAGATCTTCGGTGGGCTCAGCTTTGCCCTCATCATTGGCGTCCGCTGCATGGCGCCGGCGGCACTGAAGCCGCTCTGGGGCAAGGTCGCGGCCTTCGCGCTGATCTTCGTGGCGCTGGGCAACCTGCTGCTGTCGTTCGCGGCGCGCGGCACGCTGTCGCGCAATGCCGAGCTGTTCGCGCTGGGCGGGGCGAGCTTCTTCGTCGCTGCCATCCTAATCTTCGTGGCGCTGCTGCTTGCGGCACGCCAAACCGTGGTGACCAAATGATCGACGCCAGCCTCGCCGCGGTTCTCTATCTCGTCTCCGGCGTTCTCTTCATCCTCGCGCTGCGTGGGCTGTCGAGCCCGGCCTCGGCCCGCCAGGGCAACACCTTCGGCATGGTCGGCATGGGCATCGCCATCGTCACCACGCTGCTGGTGGCGGGCGTGTCCGACCTCATCAGCTGGGTGCTGATTATCGCTGGCCTGGCCATCGGCGGCGGCATCGGCGCGGTGCTCGCGCGCCGGGTGAAGATGACCGACATGCCGCAACTCGTCGCGGCCTTCCACTCGCTCGTGGGTCTCGCGGCGGTGTTCGCAGCGGCGGCCGCGCTTTATGCGCCCGAAGCCTTCGGTATCGGCACGCCGGGCCATATTCACGCCCAGGCGCTCATCGAAATGAGCCTCGGCGTCGCCATCGGCGCCTTTACCTTCACCGGCTCGGTCATCGCCTTCGCCAAGCTCAACGGCAACATGAGCGGTAAGCCGATCCTGCTGCCGTCGCGCCACCTCATCCATATCGCGCTTGGCGCACTGCTGGTGGTGCTGGTCTACCTGTTCGCCACGTCGGCCGATCCGATCTGGTTCTGGCTCATCACCATCGTCGCGCTGGTGCTCGGCGGACTGATGATCATCCCGATCGGCGGCGCCGACATGCCGGTGGTGGTCTCGATGCTCAACTCCTATTCGGGCTGGGCGGCGGCGGGCATCGGCTTCACGCTCGGCAACTCGGCGCTGATCATCACCGGTGCGCTGGTCGGCTCGTCGGGCGCCATCCTCAGCTACATCATGTGCAAGGCGATGAACCGCAGCTTCATCTCCGTCATCCTCGGCGGCTTCGGCGGCGATGCCGCAGCGGCCGCCGCGGGCGAGGAAGAGACGCGGCCGGTCAAGCAGGGCTCGGCCGACGACGCGGGCTTCATGATGAAGAACGCCAGCAAGGTCATCATCATCCCCGGCTACGGCATGGCCGTGGCCCAGGCCCAGCATGCGCTGCGCGAAATGGCCGACCAGCTGAAGGCCGCCGGGGTCGAGGTGAAGTACGCCATCCATCCGGTGGCCGGCCGCATGCCCGGCCACATGAACGTGCTGCTCGCCGAAGCCAACGTGCCCTATGACGAAGTGTTCGAGCTCGAGGACATCAACTCGGAGTTCAAGAGCGCCGACGTCGCCTTCGTCATCGGCGCCAACGACGTCACCAACCCTGCCGCCAAGACCGACAAGACTTCGCCGATCTATGGCATGCCGGTCCTCAACGTCGAAGACGCCGGCACTGTGCTCTTCATCAAGCGCGGCATGGCGGCGGGCTATGCCGGCGTCCAGAACGAGCTGTTCTTCCGCGACAACACCATGATGCTGTTCGGCGACGCCAAGAAGGTCACCGAAGACATCGTCAAGTCGCTGGGTCACTAGTCCCCGGCCAAGGGCAAGCGCGCTCGCTGGGTGCGCTGCCTTTCTCCCGCCGCTCCGCGCACCTATATGCTGCGTGGGTCGAGCCTGAAGGAGACACGGCGGATGCGGGGGGTGTGGCGCGAGTTCGTCGAGTTGTGGCGTGTGCTCGTCCTCGTCGCCTTCATTTCCGGCCTGCTGCTCTCGCCCAACGTCGCCGCCGCCGTGAAAATGGCGGACCTTGCGACCCAGGGCGCCTATGCCGAGATCCAGCTGCAGCAGGTGCCGCCCGAGCGCTACGCCACCGAGATTGCCGCCGCGCTCGATGCCGGCGACGCCACGCTGGCCCGCTCGCTCGCCGCGCTGGCGGCATCCCGCAACATCCCCGTTCCGCCTGAACTGACCGAACGCATCGCCAACTTGCCAGCCGTCGATATCGGCGCCACTTTTGGCGCCGGCTGGAATTGCGTGGTCAACGGGGATTTCGACAGCGAGGCCGGCTTCGCCTGCGTCGTCGCCACCGACCTCACCGGCATCGGCGACGTGCGCGACCTCGTGGGGGAGGGCGGCAAGTTCATCGCCGGCCAGCCCGTCGACTACTTCACCCTCGGTATCGCCAGCGTCGGCCTGGGGCTCACCGCCGCCACGATCTCCAGCCTCGGCGCAGTGGCCCCGCTCCGCATGGGTGCCAGCTTCATTAAGGCCACCCACCGGGTCGGCAAGCTGCCACCCCGCCTGACGGCCCAGATTGCCACGGCGCTGCAGCGCGGCATCAACCGGCCGGCGCTCGACGAGGCGATCACACTTGCCACCTCGATGCGCCTCGGTGATCTCGGCCGGCCGCTGTCGCGGCTGTTCAACCCGCGCAGTGTCCGCCTTGTCTCCAATCTCGCCGAGGATTTCGGCACCATCGGCAAGGCGGGCGGCGTCCGCGCCATGCGGCTCAGTGTCGAGACGGCCGAAACCGCCGGCGATGTGCGCCGTCTGGCGCGAGTCGCCAATACCTATGGCGATGGCTACGTCGGGGTGATCAAGCTGGTCGGTCGCGGAGCCCTCCGGCTCGGCCAGTTGTTCTTCACCATCGTCGGCTGGCTTGTCGGAGCGCTGCTCTGGGTATGGAGCATGCTGACCTTCACTCTCAACGCCATCACCGGTACCGACCGCTTCTTCCGTCGCCGGGCGCGTCAGCGGCGCGAGGTTCAGCTGGCGCGACGAGAATCGTTCAGAAGCCCGTCAGGCGCCGTTCATTCGAACGCCAGCGCCTCCCGCTCACCGCGGTTCGTCGGTGCGGCGGAGCCCCGGATCGAACCGCAGTTGATCGTGGCGACCGCCTCGACCGGACGATAGTTCCCTCGTTGTGCCTGCTTGTAGATCCCGGGCTTTGCAGCCACTGAGAGCACAGGCACTGAAAGGAACCGCCATGTCCCGCACCATCAAGGTCGACCTATTCACCGACACCGTCTGCCCCTGGTGCCTGGTCGGTTCCGAACGCCTCGACCAGGCGATCGCGGCGCTGCCCGCCGACGTCACCGTGGATGTCGAGAACCATCCGTTCTACCTCGATCCCAATACGCCCGACGAAGGCGTCGTTGTCGCCGACATGCTGCGCGCAAAATATGGCCGCGATCCCGCGGAGATGTGGGCACGCGTCGAGAGCGAGGCGAAGGCTTCCGGAATCGACCTTGATCTCAGCCGGCAGCCGCGCTCCTTCCCCACCCGCAAGGGGCACACGCTGGTTCGCCTCGCCCGTGGCAAGGGTACGCAGCACGCCCTCACCAATGCCATCGCCTGGGCCTACTTCATGGAGCACCAGCTGATCAACGACGACGAGGTTCTCGCCGATATCGCGGCGAACCACGGCTTCACCCGGGACGAGGCGCTGGCCGCCGTGCGCGATCCTCAGGAACTCGCCATCACTCACCAGCTGGCGATTTCTGCCGCGCAGCAGGGGATTCAGGGCGTCCCCTTCTTCATCTTCGACAGCAAGTTCGCCGTTTCGGGCTGCCAGCCGCAGGAGGCGTTCGGCCGCGCTCTCGAATACGCGCTCGATCCGGAAAAGCTGAAGGCCGCCCAAGGCTGAGGCCTTGCCGCCGCCACGCTTGCGAGGCTAATTCCGTGACATGGAGGACGTGACATGAAGCGGCTCAGGCGCCTCGGCATCGGCGTGGTGGTGTTTGTGGTCGTGGCCTATGCGGGCGTGCTGGTGGCCATGCTGGTGCTGCAGCGCGACCTGCAATACGACCGCAGCGGGCGGCTGTTCGCGCTCAGTGAAACCACGCTGACCGGCGCCGAACAGGTCGCGATACCGGTCGGGCAGGGCGAGCAGGTCATCGGCTGGTACCAGGCGCCCGAGGCCGGCAAGCCGGCCATCCTGTACTTCCGCGGCAACTCACAGAGCTTCTCCCGCGAGCACGAGCGCTACGAAGCGTTCGTCGCTGCGGGCTACGGGTTCCTCGCCTTCGACTATCGCGGCTTTCCCGGTTCGCCGGGAGACCTGACGCAGGAGCATGTGCTCGAGGACGGTCTCGCCGCGTTCGACTGGCTGCTGGCCACGGGCACCCCGATCGTGATCTGGGGCCGCTCGCTCGGCTCGGGTCCGGCGACCTACGTGGCGAGCGAGCGCGACGCCGACGCGCTGCTGCTCGAGACGCCCTTCCTGTCGGCCGTCTCGGTCGCCGCCGAGCGCTATCCCTACCTGCCGGTCAGCCTGCTGATGGCCGACCAGTATCCGGTCGAGCAGTGGATCAGGGATGTCACCGAACCGGTCTACGTGGCGCATGGCAAGGCGGACAGCGTTGTCCCGGTGCACCATGGCCGCGGCGTCCTCGCCCTCGCGCCCAATCCGGACGGCATCATGATCGTCGAAGGCGCCGGGCACGACGGACTTTGGGCCAACGGCGTGTGGGACGAGGCTCAGGCGTTCTTCGGCCGTGCCACGAGCAGCCTGTAGCGGGTTATCCCCGCACCTCCCGGCTCCGCTATCCTGACAGCAGGGTCCATCGACGGAGACGAAAAAATGTAAACAGGCGTTTTTCGGCGTAAGTCCTTGAAAAGACAAACGCCGGCTTGTGACAGCCGGCGTTCATCTTGGTCTTTGCCTCAGCCGAACGCGTTCAGAAACCGTTCAGCTTCATGGCGAAAATCAGTACAGGGTCAGGCCCGAGAAGGCGACCGAGTAGTTGAGGCCGGTCTGGCCCTGGATCGACCACGGCTGCAGGGCGAAGCCGCGCTTGGAGCCGCCGATCAGCCAGTTGCCGCCAAGGCCGACGCCGATGGTGGCTTCAGCCGAACCGCCGACATAGGTGCCGGCGAGCGAACCGGGGCCGTACTTGGTCGACGAGCCGGAGAACACCACCCAGACGATCTCGGTCTGGCCGGTCACGCCGATGTCGATGCCGAGCTTCTTGATGTTGCCGTCATAGTATTCGGTCTTCTTCCCGGAGCGCTTGAAGGCGCACTCCATGTCCTTGGACGAGCCGATGATGAAACCGATGCCGCCTTCGACGGAACAGGTCAGCACGCCGACCTTCACCTGGGCGTCGGCAACGGCGGCGCCGGGGGCAGCGAGCATGAGGGCGGCAGCGGCCGCAGCGATGAGCTTCTTCATTGGTCTGGTTTCCCTGGGGGTTGACGCGTTTGATACAGAGACGTGTGAAATCTGGAGTCCGGTCGTTCCGCAAACGGCCATGTGCCTCGTTCTACTCCGGTCAATAGCACGAACAAGGCGATAATCCGGCGGCGACTTAACAAAAACGCCGCCCTTTTGAGGCGGCGTGTCTGAATGCAGTCTGAATGCTCTTACGGCCGGGCCGGACGGGCTGCCGCCGCGGCTGGGGCGGGCAGGCCGCCTTCGCGCTGGGCGCGCTTGCGTGCGAGCTTGCGGGCGCGGCGCACGGCCTCGGCCTTCTGGCGCGCCTTCTTCTCGGACGGCTTTTCGTAGTAGTTTCGAAGCTTCATCTCGCGGAAGACACCTTCGCGCTGGAGCTTCTTTTTGAGGGCGCGCAGCGCCTGATCCACATTGTTATCGCGAACAACTACTTGCAAGCGCAACGCCCTTCATCACGTCAGATTTGCTAGAGTGAAGCGCCCATGGGGGCGCCGCCGGCCGCAGCCGATATCTGTGGGCGGCTGTATAAACCTATCGATTTGGCTTGTCCACACCGTGCACGCCCTGCAAGCGCTCATTTTGCGCGCTTTTTGGCAACAATGCGGTTGAGGTGGCCCATCTTGCGACCCTTGCGGGTCTCCGCCTTGCCGTAGGCGTGCGGACGGATCGAAACGCCGAGGTCGTGGGGGATGGCGCCGATCTCGTCGCCGATCAGGTTCTCCATCACCACGTCCGCCAGCCGGGTCGGGTCGCCCAGCGGCCAGCCAGCGATGGCGCGGATATGCTGTTCGAACTGGTCGGTGATCGCCACCGCCTCGGTCCAGTGCCCGGAATTGTGCACCCGCGGCGCGATCTCGTTGACCAGCAGCTTGCCGCCCTCGAGCACGAAGAACTCCACGCCCATCACTCCGACATAGTCGAGCGCCGTGGCGATCTCGCCGGCGATCTCGATGGCGCGCGCCGCGGTCTTCCCCTTGATCTGCGCAGGCACTGTCGAGGTCTTGAGGATATGGTCGCGGTGCACGTTCTCGGCCGGCTCGAAGGCGGCGATACTGCCGTCCAGCCCGCGCGCCACGATCACCGAGATCTCGCGCTCGAAGGCAATGAACTGCTCCAGCACCAGTGGCTTGGGGCTCAGCAGTTCCCAGGCGTGCGCCGCGTCCTCCATGTTGTGGACGATCTTCTGGCCCTTGCCGTCATAGCCCAGACGGGTGGTCTTCAGCACGGCCGGCGTGCCGAGTTCCTCGAGTTCCGCTTCGAGCCGATCGAGGTCGGCGATCGCCGCGAACGGCGCCACGGGAATGCGGTTGATCGACAGGAACGCCTTCTCGGCCAGCCGGTCCTGCGATACCGCCAGTGCGTTGGCGCCCGGCCGCAGGGGTTTCAGGCCGCTGAGGAATTCCGCAGTGCGGGCCGGTACGTTCTCGAATTCGTAGGTAACCACGTCCACTGCGGCGGCGAAGGCGGCGAGTGCCGCCTCGTCGCTATAGGCGGCTACGGTCTTGTTGGGTGTGACGTCGAATGCCGGGCTGGTCGCGTCGGGGCAGTAGATGTGGGTCTTCATCCCGAGCCGGGCGGCGGCGAGCGCCAGCATGCGGCCGAGTTGGCCGCCGCCGAGGATGCCGATGGTGCTGCCCATCGGCAGCGGGGTATGGCTAGACATCGTCGGTGGGGAACTCTGCTACGGCGTTGGTCTGATCCGCGCGGAAGTCGTCCAGCGCCTGGGCGATTTCTGGGTCGGACAGGGCCAGGATCGCGGCGGCCAGCAGGGCTGCGTTGATCGCTCCTGCGCGGCCAATCGCGAGGGTTCCCACGGGAATGCCGGGCGGCATCTGAACGATGGACAACAAGCTGTCCTCGCCGCCGAGCGACTTTGTTTCGGCCGGTACGCCGAGTACGGGCAGGGGGGTGAGGGCAGCTACCATGCCCGGCAGGTGCGCCGCACCACCGGCAGAGGCAATGATCACCTTGAAGCCCTCGGCCCTGGCGCCCCGGGCAAAGCGGTACATGCGCTCGGGGGTGCGGTGGGCGGAAACGATTCGCGCCTCGTAGTCGATTTTCAGCGCGTCGAGCGTCTCGGCGGCGTGCCGCAGGTTCGGCCAGTCTGACTGGCTGCCCATGACGATGGCGACAGGTGGCGAGGTCGGCACGGTTGGTCTCCCGGTAGCGCTGGCCTAAAGCAAACCCATAGGTGGCGCCGCTCCTCAGCGCAAGCGATCAGGCAGCGCTGGGCGCCGGATCGAGCGAGCAGGCAAGCGCCTCGAGCGTGTCGCGGTCGGCCAGCTCGATCGAACCCTCCGGGAGGCCGAGGATGCGGTCGATCACAGTGGACAGATAACGCATCTTCGCGTGCAGCCGTTCGGCGAGGCGGCGAAACTCCTCGGCATCGCGGGTTTGGTAAATCTCCGTCAGCAGCGGCCGGTGCGACGCCATCAAATGCATGATGGTCTCGGCAGCGCTCTCGGGATCCGGTGTCTCGAAGGTCTGCTCGGCCACGCCTTCGACGATGATTCGAGTGAGGATCGGCCGCACCACGTCCGTGACCGCGCGGTGCGTCTTCTCATAAAGCTGCAGGTTCTCGGCACGGAACAGCGGCTCGAAGGTGGCGCGCAACTCGGCGACGTTCTCCACCTTGTGGCGGCGCATCGTGAGCATGAAGGCCGTGAGCTTGGAGAACGCGTCCATTGTGGGGTCGCGCAGCAACTCGTCGGCCTGTGCCGCGGTCGCCTTCGCGAAGCGGCAAGCGAGGGCCTCCACCAGGTCTTCCTTGGAGGTGAAGTAGTGGTAGAACGCGCCTTTGCTCACGCCGAGTTCGGCAATGATCTGGTTCACAGACGTGCCGTCGTAGCCGTGGAGCGCGAACAGGCGCTGCGCCACGTCCAGCAGTTCGTCGCGCCGAGCGGGCGCAGCCTTCACGATATACGGAAACGGCATCCGAACTCTCCCTCGGCTCCCAGACCGACCGTCGGTCGGTCATGTGGTCCCGGTGGCACGACATGTCAAATGCAAAGTCGTGCGGGAATAGCGGGCGTTCAGGCGATGATGTCGGGAAGCAGGATGTTCTCGAGTTGCACGATGCGATCCTTCAGCGCCAGCTTCCGCTTCTTCATGCGCTGGATCAGCATCTGATTGGCATAGCCAGAGTCCATGAGGGTGCGAATCGCCACATCGAGGTCGGCGTGCTCCTGGCGCTTGGTCGCCAGTTCGAGCCCGAGGGCAGCTTCCTGTTCCTTGGTAAGTGGCAGCATGGCGCCGCTACGCCGTCCCTCGAAAGTGGCGCTCACGCCCGGTTATGAAGGGTTAACCCAGAGCGCCAACAAATGCACATGCTTTCGTTCACGTTGCCGAGTGTTGCTCGATTGCCAAATCGACAGCGCGTGAATTTTTTGTGACGATGACGTCGTTCGAAACAGCTGCGGAGGAAGTTGAATGACGACCGAAGGCCACTTGGAGGCGCTCACGCGCCGCCACCGCGAACTCGCCCGGAAGATCGAGGACGAGTTGACCCACCCCAGCCACGACGACCTCTACATCGTATCCCTCAAGCGCAAGAAACTGGAAATCAAGGACGAGCTGGCGAAGCTTCAGATGAGCGACGCCTGAGAACCGAAGTTCCGTCACGCGTAATGAAGGCCACGGCACCTGCCGCGGCCTTTTTCATTTGAAGTCGTTGATCTCGAACCAGTAGCCGTTCGGATCCTGCACGAACACGGCGCGCATGCCGTCAGGCCTCACATTCACTTCGCCCGAGACGCCGGCCATGTTGGAGAACTGAACGCCGGTGGCGCGAAAATGCGCGATCACTGCGTCGAGGTCGGGAGCCGAGAGGGCGAAATGCGTGCGCTTTTCCACGAATGTGCGCGAGGTATCGCCAGCCTGGATGTGGAAGCGCTGGGCGTTGCCGAACTCGAACCAGCGGATGTGTCCGCCGCCCATCGGGTCGGGGACCTCTCGGATCTGCAGCACTTCGGTGAGAAACTTCGCCGTCTCGTCGAGGTCGCGGACGAGCAACGCGATGTGATCCAGCCGGTACTCGATGGTCATGCTGTCACTCCCGAGAAGAACACGCCCATGGCGCCCTTGTAGATGATGTACAGCGCCAGGAGAAACACCAGCCAGTAGGTCAGCTGGTAGAAGCGCTTCACCGAAATGCGGCGCACCAGCCAGACACCGGCCATGACGCCGCCGATCGCCAGCGGCGCCAAAATGGCTGCATACGACAGGTTGGAGACATTGAGCTGGCCGAGGAAGAAATAGGGCACCAGCTTTGCCGAGTTGACGATGGCAAAGAAGAACGCCGTGGTGCCTGAGAAATTGACCGGCGGCAGCCGCTGAGGCAGCACGTAGATCTGGAACGGCGGCCCGCCAGTGTGGCTGATGAAACTGGTGAACCCGGCCATGCCGCCCCAGAAGGTGCCCCAGCCTTTCGACGGCGGCAGACCCTCGAGCTTCTTGCGCAAGGGGAGCAGTGCATCGAGGATGAAGAGCAGTGTCAGGATACCGACGAACAGCAGCACCATATCGTCGGAGACAAAGCTCCAGAGCAGCCAGCCGATGGCAGTGCCGACAAAGGCGCCCGGCAGCATGATCTTCAGAATGCGCCAGTCGGCATCCTTGCGGTAGGTCCAGACGGCGATCGCGTCCATGACGAGCAGGAGCGGCAGCATCATTCCAGCCGCGTCGCGGGCAGGCATCACCAGCGAGAGTAACGGCACCCCGACAAGGCCGAGGCTGCCTACCAGCCCTGATTTGCTCAAGGCAACGATGATGACAGCCAGGACAGCTATGGCCCAGAAATAGAGATCGTGCATTTGGGAGGATTATACCGGGAGGGAAGTCGGGGTCACTCGGACGCCCGCTTGCCGGCGTTGTCAATATCGCCCTCCGGAGCATCCTCTGACCCCCGTGCCGCCGGATGTGCGGCCCGCTGGCGTGCTTCCTGCAACTCGTCCTCGACTTCCGCCTCGACCTCCAGCGGACTCTCGCGGTCGGCCTTCATCACTGCGTCAAGCATCTCGGTCGAGCGGCGAACAAAGCCGATATAGGCGTCCCGGTCGTGCCGAACGTCGTAGCTGTCGCGCAGCATCCGTTCGTCATGCTGCCGGAAGGCACCCGCTACGCGTGCGGCCGCCTGCTCGGAGTGACCCAGGGCGATCAGAGCCTTCTCTCCCAGGCGGAGCGCGGAGCGGAAGGTCTCGCGCTCGATCACCGATACGCCAAGCGCCATCAGGTCGTGCGCATGGCTTCGGTCGACGGCGCGGGCTGCGATCAGAATGCCGGGGTAGTAGTGCCGGATCTGCGTCGCGATCGACACGATGCGGTCGCCCCCGGCAACGGCAATCACCACCATCCGGGCGTCCTCGATCCCGGCAGCCCGAAGAATATCGAGCCGGCCACCGTCACCGTAAAAGACCTTCACGCCGAAGCGCTTCACCAGCTCGATCTGCGCCGGATCGTCGTCGATGAGAGTCATCTCAAAGCCCTGGGCTCGCAGCAGGCGGGTGACGATCTGGCCAAACCGGCCATAGCCCAGAACGATCACCTTGCCCCGACCATCGAGGCCGTCGGGTCCGGGCGGCGGCTCGGCGCCGGCGACACTGTTGAGTCTCGGCGCCCAGAGCCGATCGTAGAGGAAGAGCAGGACAGGGGTCGCGGCCATGGAGAGCGCTACCGCCACGGTCAGGAGTTCAACCTCCGGTCCCGAGACGCTGCCGGCGGTGCGGGCGAACTGCAGCACCACGAAGGCGAACTCGCCAGCCTGGCTCAGCAACACCGCCAGCAGCAGGCGCTCGGCCAAGTGCATCCTGAACAGGGTAGCGAGGACAAACAGCACCGCCATCTTGACGCCCACCAGCGCGACAACGACCGCGACCACGGTCAGCGGGTTCTCGATCACCACCGAGAACGCGATCGACATCCCGACAGAAATGAAGAACAGCCCGAGCAGCAGGCCCTTGAACGGCTCAAGATTGCTTTCGAGCTCGTGGCGATACTCGCTGTCTGCCAGCAGCACGCCGCCGAGGAATGCGCCCAACGCCGGGGAGAGATGAAAACTCTCGGCCACCAGTGCCGCGCCGACAACCAGCGCCAGGGCGAAGGCCGTGAAGGCTTCGGGCACCTTGGCCCGGGCAAGCCAAGGCATAAGGAAAGGCCGGATCACATAGCGAGAGCCAGCAAGAGCGAGGACAAACGAGCCGACGAGGGCGAGCGCCACCCACCAGTCGAAAGGGTTCTCGACCGCCTCGACAACTTCGGCCCCAAGTGCCGCTACCGTGGCATTGCCGCCCATGCCGGCCAGCAGTGGAATGGCCGCGAGGATGGGGATCACCGCCACATCCTGCACCAAGAGGATGGCGAGCGAAGCGCGGCCGGTGTCGGTCTTGGTGATGTTCCGCTGCGCCACGGTCTGCATGGCGATGGCGGTCGAACTCATAGCAAGTGCCAGGCCAACCACGATCGCGGCAGGCCAGGCGAAGCCCACCATCTTGAAGGTGACCGCCAGAAGCGCGCTCGTCACCGCCATCTGGGTCAGGCCCATCCCCATGACCCGATGCCGCATGCGCCAGAGTTCGTCCGCGTCGACCTCGAGGCCGATGAGGAAGAGCATCATCACAACGCCGAACTCGGCGACGTTGCGCACCACCTCGCTGTCGGAAACGAGCTGCAGCCCGTAAGGACCGATCAGGACGCCGGCGAGTAGGTAGCCAAGGATTGTCCCCAGGCCAGCCCATTTGGCGAGCGGCACCAGCAGTACCGTCGCTGCCAGCAGGACGAAGATCGCGAGCAGGAGATTGCTTTCCATCTATTCCCGCCCGCGCCCCGCGCGGCCTTGTGCCTAGTCTTCGGAGTGGTCGCGGGAATCGCCCTTGAGCGACTTGAGTTTGGCGAAGACCGAATCGGCGTCAATCTCTTCCTCGCGCTCCGGCCGGCGCTCGCCGCCGTCGCCGCCCTCGAAGTCGAACTTTTCGAGCGCCGCAGCCCGGCGCTCGGCGCTCGACAGGGCTTCCTCGGCGGTAAGGAGCATGGTGCCCTGATCCGCCTCGTCCGGCGCAGCGGCGCCCTTGGAGGCGCGCTTCACTTCAAGGTCGAGGTCGATCTGGCTGCAAAGGCCGAGGGTGACCGGGTCCATCGGAGTGATGTTTGCGTTGTTCCAGTGCGAACCATCGCGCACCGCGTCGATGGTCGACTTGGTGGTCCCGACGAGGCGCATCAGCTGTGCGTCCTTCATTTCGGGATGGTTGCGGAGCAGCCACTTGATGGCGTTCGGACGTTCGTTGCGGCGGGAGATCGGGGTGTAGCGGGGGCCCTTGCGCTTGGGGGCAGCGACGCGAACCTTGGGATCGGAGAGCTTCAGGCGGTATTCGGAGTCGGCCTCGGCCCTTTCGATTTCCTCGCGGGTCAGCTGACCGTTCTGGATCGGGTTCACGCCCATGATGCCGCTCGCCACGTCGCCATCGGCCACGCCCTGAACCTCCAGCGGGTGCAGCCCGCAGAAGGCGGCGATCTGCTCGAACGACAGCGCGGTGTTGTCGACCAGCCAGACGGCAGTGGCCTTGGGCATCAGAAGGGGCGTGGCCATGATAAATTTCTCCTTGAGGCGCGGCCGGGTTTTCCTCCCGATCCGCCCCGCCTCGTGGTTCACGTTGAGGGGGAATATTGCCCTATATACGCGCGGGCCAAGCTTGTTTCAATTGGATTGATCGCGCCCGTAGTCGGTAACCAGCACGATCTTTCCGTAGTTCTCGCGCTTCTCGAGAGCACTATGGGCCGCCGACGCGTCCGCAAGGGCGAAGTGCTGGATGCGCGGCTGGCGGATTCGGCCATCCGCCAGAGCGGGCCAGACACTGGTCGCCAGGCTTGACGCGATCGCGGCCTTGGTCTCGCTGGTCTGCGGTCGCAGGGTAGAGCCGGACAGCGTCAATTGCTTCATCATCAGCCGCGCGGCATTGATCTCGGCACGAGCGCCCCCTGCCGTCGCCAGCAGCACGATGTGGCCGAGCCGGGCGGAGGCGTTGATGTTGCGGTCAAGGTTCTCACCCGCCACCATGTCGATCACGCGATCGGCTCCGTGTTCACCGGTCAAGGCCATGGTGCGCGCAACGAAGTCGTCGGTATCGTGGCGGATCACCGCTTCTGCGCCCAGGTGCAGGGCATAGTCGGCCTTCTCCAGCGACGAAACCACCGCGATCGGCCGTGCGCCGTGCAGCCGTGACACCTGAATGGCGGTGCCGCCGATGCCGCCAGCGCCGCCGTGGATCAGCACGAACATTCCGGCCGTCAGCCCGGCCCGCATCACCAGGGTCTGTTCGATGGTGAAATAGGTCTCGGGCAGCGTCGCCGCTTCGACCAGAGACCAGCCCCGGGGTGCGCGAAGCACCTGTCCGGCGGGCACCGCGACATATTCGGCATAGCCGCCACCATTTGTCAGCGCCACCACGCGGTCGCCGACCGCAAAGCCTGTGATGCCGTCACCGCGCGCCGCGATCACCCCAGACACCTCCAGCCCGGGGAGCGGCGATGCACCTGGGGGTGGGGCATAGGTACCCCGGCGCTGGCCGAGATCGGGGGCGTTCAACCCCGCTGCAGCGACCTGGATGAGCACTTCGCCCGGGCCGGCCGTCGGGATGGCCTGTCGGACCGGCTGCAGCATTTCCGGTCCACCCGGGGCGGCGATGGCGATGGTAATCATCTGCTTCGATGCAATCATGCAGCAGTCTTGCGCTGCCTGCCGCCGGTGCGCAACTGGCGGGAGGGCTTAGTCTTGCGCTGGCTCGGCAACGGCATAGAATCGGGAAAACCGTTCTGGAGCAGTATCGTGTTCGACGATGACGGAGTGAAGAAGGTCAGGGGCCACGAAGTCGGGATGCCGATCGACACCATGTCGGTCGAGGAACTCGAAGAGCGGATCGCGTTGATCAGGGACGAGATCGCCAGGCTGGAAAAGGCCATCGCCGCACGCAAGAGCACGCGCGCCGCGGCGGATTCCCTGTTCAAGCTCTAGAACGGCGCGCGGCCGATATCGGCCTCGGCGACTTCCTCGGCACCGGCGGAGGTCAGGTAGCGCTGGTAGACCCACCCGGACCGGCCTGCGTAGGTCACCTTCAACCAGCCGGAGCGCTCGTCGGAGACCATGACCTTGGTCCCGGCGGTGACCGTGCCCAGCCGGCCAGTGTTTTTCGAGGGGCCGGAACGGACGAACACATCGGTCCGCACGATGTACGCGGTCCCATCGACAGCGGGCTGCTCGACGGTTTCGGTGGAAAGCGGAGTGACTTCCGCCACCAGTGTCGCGGCGGTCGGTGTCCCTACAGGCGCCTCAGCCAGCGCGGTCGCCGGGGTAACAGGCACCAGGATCGTCGGACGGACTTCGATGGTCTTCGAAATGTCGAGGTCGGCAGCTTTGGCAACCGGCAGGCGGACGACATAGCTAGGCAGGACCCGGGTCTTCACTTGCGGCAGTTCTGCCACGCTTTTCGAGACCGTATGGGCCGTGAAGGTCAACCCGGCAGCGGTCACGCCGCCCGCTGCAGCAATGATGACGGCGAAGGCAAGGAAGGGGCGAATGCTGTTGCGGTTCATGGGACGGCTCCTTGTCGAGGCAGCGCCGACGCCTGACGCGTTCTGCTGTTTGGCGCTGGATTGCCGGGGAAAGCCCGTGTGCAGTCGAAAGGTTCCGCCTCAGGGGCGCTGCGCCGTCACCCTCGGGTCGCGATCCGGTCACAATCCGGCAAGGTTAAGAAAGCGAGTCCTGTTAACCTCGGATTAATACTCCGGCGTTAACTTCGGAGTGTCCAGTTTGGACTTTGCAGAGCGGCTTCGCCCTCTGTTTGACGCCTCCCTGTTAACTTTCGAGAGCCGTTTCGACGGCTCTTTTTTCTTTTGCGCGGCTGCGGATCTCCGTTAAGCCAGTGGCAAGGGAGGGGAGCGCAAAGCTACGCCCTATACCTTGCCAGCGAGTACCGCTTCGTGGACGACGCCAGAGAAAAACTGCAGCCCGTCGCAATCGGCCCGCGCATTGTCGCGTCCGGCGGCTTTGACCTGCTCTATCGCGAAGGCATGGGCCTGATCGAGGAAGTTGCCGCATACCTCGACAGCGATGGGCGCAACGAGAGTCGCGGCCTGCCCCGGGAAGCCTCGTTCTGCTACGCGACCGAAAGCATGCGGCTCACCACCCGGCTGATGCAGCTCGCCAGCTGGCTGCTGCTGCAGCGCGCCGTGAACGAAGGTGAGCTGACGGCCGAAAGTGCCCGGACCGAGAAGGAGAAGGTCCGCTTCTCCGCGACTCCGACACAGCGCGGTGGCCCGGGCTTCGAGGAGTTGCCGGAGCGGCTTCGCGAGTTCATCGCCAGGGGCGATCGCGTGTTCGATCGGGTCCAGCAATTCGACAAGCTCGAACGCGGCGGCGTGCCGGACTACTCTCCCGCCACCCAGGGGGGGATCGCCGACCAGTTGAGCCGGCTGAGGGCTGCCTTCGGGAAACTCAAGGAGTAGGGCTTCGCCAAGCAAAAGCCCGGCGCAGTGGCCGGGCTTTGTCATTCTGGTCGAAGGTGCGTGGCTTAGAAGCCGAGGCCCTTGAACTTGTCCTTGAAGCGGGTGACGCGGCCGCCGCGATCCATCAGGTTACCCTGCACGCCGGTCCAGGCGGGATGGGTGTTGATGTCGATATCGAGCTGCAGCGTGTCGCCTTCTTTCCCGTAGGTCGAACGGGTCTGGTACTTGGTGCCGTCGGTCATCACCACGTTGATGGTGTGGTAGTCCGGATGGATGTCTTTTTTCATGGCGCTCGCCTCAAATGCAACGGGCGCCAATTGCGCCCGGACTGCCGTCAATCTCGATTGGGCGGGTTCATAGAGAAAATCCCCCGACAGCGCAAGGGGAGCCGTGACAGCGTTGCAGGTTGCGGCGCACCCGGCCCGCGCTTATACCTCTGCCACCTTGAAGCAGAACCCGACAAACACCGACAGCGCCAGCAAGACGGCCCGGCTGGGCGTCAAAGGCGAAGCGCTCAAACAGCAGCGAAACGACCTGCGCCCGATCCGGCGCCTGCTTCCGTTCGTCCTGCGCTACCGCGGGCGCGTCCTGGCGGTGATCGCCTTCCTGCTGGTCTCGTCGCTGGCCGCGCTCGGCATCCCGTCGATTGCCGGAAGGCTCATCGACAAGGGATTCCTCACCCAGAACATCGAGGTGGTGGGCCAGTATGGCGGGCTCGCCATCGGTGTCGCGGCGCTGATGGCGCTGGGAGCGGCCGGGCGATTCTATTTCATGTCGATCCTCGGCGAGCGGGTGCTGACCGACCTGAGGCGCAAGGTGTTCGACCACCTGCTGCTGCTCGATGCCACCTTCTTCGACATGCACCGGGTGGGGGAACTGACCTCGCGGCTGAATGGCGACGTCGCGACGATCCGCGGGGCGCTGAATGCCACGCTGTCGATGGCGATGCGCAACGTCGTGACGCTGATCGGCGCGGTGACGCTGATGTTCTTCACCAGCCCGTACATGGCGCTGACCATCATCGTGGTCGGGCCGGCGATCGTGGTGCCGGTGGTGATGTTCGCGCGGCGGCTGCGGCGGCAGTCCCGGCGTACGACGGACACCATGGCCGAGATGTCGGCGATGGCCACAGAGGCGCTGGGCGCCACCAAGACGATCAAGAGCTTCGTGCAGGAAGAAGAGCAATCGGCGCATTACGGGCAGCGCGCCGAAGACTCCTACCAAGCCGAGGTCAGCCGCCTCGTCACCCGGGCGACGCTGCTGGGCGGGATGTCGTTCCTCGCGACGTCCGGGCTGGTGGTGCTGGTGTGGTGGGGGAGCAAGGCGGTTTTCGACGGCGTCGTCACGCCGGGCGAACTGACCCAGTTCATGCTGTATGCGCTGATGGCCTCGAACGCGCTGACCAATCTCAGCGAGGTGATGGGGACGCTGCAAACGGTCGCCGGGGCGACCGAGCGGCTGGTCGAGATCCTCGATACCGAGCCGGGGATCCAGTCGCCGCCGAACCCGGTGCCGTTGCCGGTGCCGCCGCTCGGCACCGTGCGGTTCGACAAGGTCAGTTTCGCCTATGGCACGCGTGACGACGAGCCGGTGATCGCCGAGCTCGACTTCAGCGTGGTGCAGGGCCGGACGGTGGCGCTGGTCGGGGCCTCGGGCGCCGGCAAATCGACGATCTTCGCGCTGGTGCAGCGCTTCTACGACGTGACGAGCGGCCAGGTGCTGGTCGATGGCATCGACGTGCGGGAGGTCGATCCGGCGGAGCTGCGCCGCCGCTTCGCCTATGTCGAGCAGGAGCCGACGATCTTTGCCGGCACGATCGCGGAGAACATTCGTTTCGGCCGGCCCGGCGCCAGCTTCGAGGACCTCGAAGCCGCCTCGAAGGCGGCCCTGGTGCACGACTTCGTGCTGAACCTGCCCAACGGCTACGATTCGATCGTGGGCGAGCGCGGGGTGATGCTGTCGGGTGGGCAGAAGCAGCGGCTCGCCATTGCGCGGGCGCTGCTCAAGGACGCGCCGATCCTGCTGCTCGACGAGGCGACTTCCGCACTCGACGCCGAGAGCGAACGGCTGGTGCAGGTGGCGCTGGCTCGACTGATGGCCGGCCGCACCACGCTGGTGATCGCCCACCGCCTCGCCACCATCCGCGACGCCGACAGCATCCTGGTGCTCGAGAAGGGCCGGCTGATCGGGCAGGGCACCCACGCCGAGCTGGTGCGCAGGGGCGGCAAGTACGCCGAACTGGCGAAGCTGCAGTTCCGGGACGAAGTGCTGCCAGCGGCCGAGTAGGCGCCAGCGGGCGCATTTACTTTCGATGTTGGCACCTGGGGTGGACATGCGGCGTTCCCTGAGCGTGCGGAAGCCCCCGCTGGCGTAGGCCGCCTCGGGTTGGTGGGCAGTGAAGCGGGGCCGGCGAGGCTGGCGCCCCGACGCGGTTAGTCCGCAAAACAAAAGAGGCTCTCGCCTCGCCGGCCGATCGGGGTTTTGGGCTTATGGTACCGCGACCCGGGAGCATCCCGTGCCGCATCGCGAGAAGCGTGGGTGGCCTGGCAACCCGGGC
>CAIMLX010000169.1 GCA_903842455.1 uncultured Hyphomicrobiales bacterium
ACGCCAGTGCCCTGCCGGATTGCCACGCCATACTCGAGGCAAAAGGCCCGAGCCTGGTTGATCAGGCGTGTGCGGCTTCTGACCAGTTGGTCCCTGATCCGGTGCAAGGCCTGCAGATCGATCTGCTCTGTCGTTCGGACTTGGATGAAGCGCATCGTCGGCCGCGTCACCGCCTCGGCGATCGCCTCGGCATCGATGGTGTCGTTCTTCTGCGATTTCACGAACGGCTTGACGAACTGCGCCGGCACGATCCGGACCGTGTGGCCCATCGACTGAAGCTTGCGCGCCAGCCACTGCGATCCCGGGCATGCTTCCATGCCCACCAGACTCGGTGACGCGCGGGTAAAGAACGCCAGTAGCGTGTCGCGCCGGAACTTGACGCGCTGGACGACGGCGCCGCGCTCATCGAGCCCGACGACGTGAAACAGGTTCTTGCCGAGATCGACGCCATAGACTGCCGCCGCCCGAGGTGCATTCCGATGCATGGTTGGTCTCCCTTCTTCCTGTCGCACTCACAGCCTGCGCCGGAGGGCGGGGCTGGTCATCCCATTAATGGTGACGCCCGCTGCCGAGCGAGATGCCGTCGCCCATCTCCAGACTGCGTTTGGAATGAGCGAGCGGCGGGCGTGCCGAGTGTTGAACTGCTGCCGGATGACGATGCGCTATCGGGCGCTTCGCACCGACGAGGTCGCACTGCGCGAGCGGATGAAGGCCATAGCCCATGAGCGTCGACGGTTTGGCTATCGCCGGCTGCATGTGCTGCTCAGGCGCGAGGGCCATCTGGTCAACCATAAGCGGCTGTTCCGCATCTATCGGGAAGAGAAGTTGACGGTGCGCCGCCGCGGCGGCCGCAAGCGGGCCGTGGGCACAAGGGCACCGATGCTGATCCCCATGCTGCCCAATGATCGGTGGTCGCTGTACTTCGTCTCCGATCAGCTCACCGATGGGCGGCGGTTCCGGGTGCTGACGGTGGTCGACGACTGCACCCGCGAGTGCCTGGCCCTTGTCGCCGACACGTCACTGTCCGGGCTGCGTGTCGCACGGGAGCTCAAGGCCCTCATCGCCGGCCGTGGTCGGCCCAGGATGATCGTCTCCGACAACGTCCTAGGTTGGGAAGAGAAGCGCGGCTTTGGCCAGCAGGTCTCGATGCGAGAGTTTGCACCCGCATCGTGCTGATGGTCAATCCAGGCGGCTTCCACCAGCATGGAGGAGCTCTCTGCCATAGCAAACAGAGGGTCCATCGGCAGGTAGCCGAGGCCCTGACCGTCCTTAAAACGAGATGCAGATCCAGGTGGAAGACCCAAGCATTATCTACAGGGTCGCGCTTTGCGCCCTCACGGCTGCACGGAGAGGGGTTCTCCCACCTGGCACCGGCCCCTCAAAGAAGGGACGGTAATCGGAACCGCTTTTGACGACAGCGTGGACGACGCGGGCCATCTTGGCGGTAATAGCGGTGAGCGCCTTGCGCCGCAGATCCGGGTCGTCCCGATCGCGAGCAATGTAACGCTCGAACTTGTCGCGGAAGCTGTTCTCCCGCTGGCGAATGGCCACCTGGGCAGCGAGCCACAGGGTGCGGCGCAGCCTGGCATTGCCATACTTGGACAGCTTGGTGCGGCCGCGGAAGGTGCCTGACTGGTGCGTGGACAGATCCAGGCCGCAGAACTTGAGGAACTGGCGATGATGGCCGAAGCGGCGGATATCGCCAGCCTCGGCGATGACGGACAATGCATTGATCGGCCCAATACCGGGGATTTTGCGCAGCTGCTGATAATCTGAGCTCTGCGCCAACATGGCGTCTGCCATCTTCTCGATCATATCGCGTTGCCGGATCAGGCTGCGGATCTCGGCCAGCACCATGCGGAACATAGCGATCGCGGGCGCATCGAGCGGGATGGGCAGCGCGATGGAGGCCCTGGCCGTCTGGTAGATATCGGCCAGCAGTGTGGCCTTGGCGACCTTGCGTCCAACCACCTCCCAGGCAGACTTAACGAACGCCGTCTGGTCCATGACCGTGATGCTGGCCGGTGTGGGGAACATCTCGAGGAATGCAAAGAACCAGTCGCTGCGGCTGTTCTGGCGGAAGCGCTCGACCTCTGGAAAATAGAGTGGCAGGTAGTGAGTCTGGATCCGGTGTAGGATCTCGGTCTTGGAACGCGAGATCGCCTCATGGGTCTTGGACAGCTCCTGCACATCATTTATCCCGACCACCAACGGGTCGTGATAGTGCTGGGTGGCGCCGATCCGCAGCATATGCAGGATCACCTGGGCGTCCTTGGGATCGTTCTTGTCCCAGCTGTTGTGCAAGGCTTCGCGGGTGCGAGCGGCCGCCATCGATGAGACCAGTCGTACATCGAACCCGGCCTGGATCAGCCGCCAGGCGATGGGCCGGTGATAGTTGCCAGTTGCCTCAAAACCACAGACCACCGTCTTGCCGGTCTCGGCCAGCAAGCCAATCAGACGATCATGGTCATCGCGGGTGTTGTGGATCGATAGTTTGCGCCGGCGTTGCCGGTCGGGAAACTCGATGAGGACTTCGTTGCGTGCCTTGGCGATATCGAGCGCTACCAGCACGGCGCCCGATGGCGTAATCTGCTTGGTGGTCATGGTCGGTCAGTCTCCAAAAAGAGGCGTTGAACACCTCCAGTTTAGAGACCTGCTGGCCGGCCATGGCCTCGCAAAGCGGCGCGCCTGCGCAACCCTGACCAGCTCCGCCGCGCCGCTTCCCGATGTGCTACGGCACCGAGTTCACCTCGAACGCCATCCTCGGCTTCGCCGACCGGCAGCGGATCGACTGGCACTACATCGCTCCGGGCAAGCCGATCCAGAACGCCTTCATCGAGAGCTTCAACGGTCGGCTGCGGGACGAACTGCTCAACGAGACCCTGTTCCCATCGCTGTCGCAGGTTAGGGCCACAGTGGCGTCGTGGCGGGCCGACTACAACCTCAACCGCCCAAACTCGCGGCTCGGCTGGCTCACCCCAACCGAATATGCCGACACCTTCAACCCGCGACGGGATCTGGCGCTGCGCTCGATGCAAGGCACCGCACCAGCCCCCGTCGCTTACCAAGGCCAGATCCGCCAAACCACTGACCTGCCTCCCGCAAATCGGACCATTCTGAGCGTATACCCCCGGAAAACCCCAGCTAGGTGGTCCAAGATCAGGGTG
>CAIMLX010000170.1 GCA_903842455.1 uncultured Hyphomicrobiales bacterium
CGTGCCCACCTCTTCCCCCGACCCCCAAAAACCTCCGACAACCAAGCCCGTCTCCTATCAAGGAATATTGGATACAAAAGATTGCATCCAAGACATGCAGATTGGCCCTTGCCAAACTGGATATTCTTATACAATCCTAGCCTTGCAACAGCCTAGGGAGACTGGCCGTGAATTGGAAATCAGCCGCGAAGACCGTTCTTGCCACAAGCGTACTGATGGGAGCCCTGCTATCTACCGCGATAGCCCAGGACAATCCGTTTGGCCCGCCGCCATGGACCATCGGCTTCTCGCAGGACACCATGGATCACCCATGGCGCGCTGCCATGGTGACCACCGCAGAGGCCCAGGCCAAGCAGTACCCAGACTTGATCGAGTCGTTCGTCTTCACCGATGCGCAGGGCACCAACGAGAAGCAGATCGCCGACGTTGAGGATCTGATCGCCCGTGGCGTAGACCTCATCATGATGAGCCCGCGCGAAGCGCAGGCCCTGGTCCCGGCCGTCGAGGCCATCAAGGCTGCCGGCATTCCGCTGGTCGTGCTCGACCGCGAGATCGTCGGCGAGGACTACAACGTCTTCATCGGCGGCAACAATCTGCAGATCGGTGATGTCCTCGGCAAATATGCCGCCGACAAGCTCGGTGCAAAGTGGAACTTCCTCGAGATCGAGGGCGTCCCCGGAGCGACGCCGACCATCCAGCGTCACGAAGGCTTCGCCGAAGCCATCGTTGGCAACGCCGACATCGTCCGTCTCGACGCGCAGCCCGCCAACTACGACCTCGCGCCGGCGATCCCGATCGTCGAAGACTGGCTGACCCGCTACAAAGGCGAGTTCCAGGCGATCTACGCGCATAATGACCCTATGATCCTGGGTGCCATCAACGTGCTCAAGGAGGCCGGCTATAAGCCTGGCGAAGTGTTCCTGATTGGTGTCGATGGCCAGCGTGAAGCCTTCGAGGCTATCAAGGACGGCTGGCTGCAGGCCACTGCTATCTACGCCACTGGCGGTGCCCTCGGCCTCGACATGGCCGTGCGAGTGCTCAAGGGCGAGGCAGTCCCCAAGCGTATCGTTACCGAGACGCCGCTGATCACTCCCGAGAACGTCGACGACTTCTACAACGCCGACCAGCAGTACGTTCGCTAACTCTCCAGGCGGCGCCCGCCAGTCCTCCGTGCGGGCGCCGTCGCGACTTTCTTTCCCTGGAAGCGGTGGCTCGCCGCCGCCGGCTTCCACTATAGGTGGCCGGATTAGCCGGCACAGTAGGAACGAATGACTGCACCCCTGGTCCGAGCGTCGACGCCGCAAGCGGGTGTCGCGCTCCTCGAGCTCAATCGGCCTGAGAAGCGGAACGCGCTCAGCAACGCGCTGCTGTCCGAATTTGCGGCTACCCTTGCCGAGGCCGAGCGGGCCGGTATGCGCTGCATCGTGCTGACCGGAAGCGAGGCCTTCTTCTCCGCTGGTGCCGACATCAGCGAGATGCGTACCCGCGGCTATGAGGCCATCAACAATCCATCACGCAACGCCGACTGGGCCGCCATTGAGTCTTTCGCATTGCCGATCGTTGCAGCGGTGCGCGGCATCTGCTTTGGCGGCGGGCACGAACTCGCCATGCTGAGCGACATCGTCATAGCATCGGACGACGCGCGCTTCGGCCAACCCGAGATAAAGCTAGGGATTATCCCCGGCGACGGCGCAACGCAGCGTCTCACCCGGTTGGTCGGCAAGCCGCTGGCCATGAAGATGATTCTTACCGGCGATCCCATCGACGCAGCCGAAGCCTTGCGCGCTGGCCTTGTCGCCGAGGTCACACCCAATGCCCGGTGTCTGCCGCGCGCCATTGAGATCGCTGCTGCCATCGCATCGCGCTCGGGCTCGGCGCTCCGTCTCGCCAAGGATGCCGTGCTTGTTGCCTACGAGACGACCCTCGCCGAGGGTCTGCGTACCGAACGGCGCAACATCGCCCTCGCCTTCACCACGGACGATCAAAAGGAAGGCATGGCCGCCTTCTTCGAGAAGCGTCCGCCGAGTTTCACGGGCCGCTGACCGCGCCCGCCAGCAGGACTAGGCTCTATGCATTTGGACGGAATCCGTATCGTCAGTTTCAACCACTTCCTGATGGGTCCACTCGGCATTCAGTTTCTGGCGGACCTCGGGGCAGACGTCATTTCGATCGAGGCCATGGACGGCGCTTTCCAGCGTCACTGGGGTCCGGCAGGATCGCGCCGCACCGGCGGCGAGACGGCGTTGCAGTTGGTCGCCAACCGCAACAAGCAGAGCATTGCCCTCAATCTCAAGTCTCCCGAAGGCATCCAGATCGCGCGCGACCTGATCCGCGGCGCCGATATCGTCGCCGAAAACTTCCGCCCCGGCGTCATGGATAAGCTGGGCCTCGGCTACGAGGCGCTGAAAGAAATCAACCCCGGCGTGATCTACGCCGCCGCGACCGGTTTCGGTACAACCGGGCCCTACGCGGCGCGGCCCGGGCAGGACCTGATCGCCCAGTCGATCTCCGGGCTCGCGTGGATCACCGCAAAGTCGGGCGAGACACCACGACCGGTC
>CAIMLX010000171.1 GCA_903842455.1 uncultured Hyphomicrobiales bacterium
GATGAACACGCCGGCGACGATCATCAGGAAGAGGAGGTCCGAGCCGCGGAAGCGCCACTTGGACAGCACATAGCCGGCCATCGCCCCGACCGCGGTCGAGATGATGGTCGCCGGAATTACCATGATCAGCGAGTTGTAGAAGTTCTGCTGGATGCCATTGCAGCGGCCGGTAACGCACACCGACGTCCAGGCTCGGATAAACGGCTCGAACGAGAAACTGGTCGGCAGCGAGATGCGGCCATGCGCCGCCACGTCGGCGCCGGTGCGAAACGCGCCCGAGATCACCAGGTAGGCCGGAAAGGCATAGATCAGCGCGAAGATCACCAGCACGCCGTAGATGGCGACACGGCCGATCACGTAGCGACGGCGCGCAATCGCCGCCTCCGGGTCGCGCAGGGCGCCCATCAGCGGTGGGCCAAACCCAGCCTCCACGGCAAGTCTCCTCCAGGGCACCGCCTGAACCGCTCGGGTTCGCTGGTGCGGCTGTCCACAACGTGGAGCGCTCGACGTGCCCGACGACCCGCGACGCTCCTCTCCTCGGTCAGCACCTTAGAAAGCGTCAGCGGCAATGTCCAATTATGATGCTGATCGAAAACCCGATGGGCCAGCATTGCGGGTTGGGCCGCCCTGCTCCTGGTCGTCACCAAAAGCCTGCACGCCGTCCCGGCCCTGGCCCTTGGCGAGGTAGAGCGCGGCATCGGCCTGCCGGATCAAATCTTCCGGCGCCGCGAGGAGGTTGCTGCGACTGCCGGTGGCGATGCCGACGCTGACCGTCACGACACCGCGCGAACTCCGACCGTTGGGTATTCGCAGCTGGCGGACCGCCTCGCAGAGCAGTTCGGCCACCGCCGTGGCGCCCTCCGTATCGGTATCGGGCAATACGATGGCGAACTCCTCCCCACCATAGCGCGCCACGATGTCTGCCGGTCGGCGCGCGATGTCCTTGAGGGTGCGGGCTACGGCGCGCAGCGCTTCGTCGCCCGCCTGGTGACCGTAGGTGTCGTTGAACGACTTGAAGTAGTCGACATCCACCATCAGCACGCTGAGGGGGTGATGATGCCGGGCACTACGAGAGAATTCCTTGGCGAACATTTCGTCGAAGGTGCGCCGGTTCTGGAGCCCGGTCAGCGCATCGGTGGCCGCGAGCTGCTTGAGGTGCTTGTTGACCTCCGACAGCGCTTCCTCCGCCCGCTTGATGCTCGACACATCGGAGATGACGCTCAGCGAGGTGCCGTCGGACAGGGCGCGGACGCGGGAATGCAGCCATCTGCCATCCGCGAGATGGATCTCGCGATCCTTTTCCTCCCGCAGGCTGGCCACCGCAGTTTCGATCCAGGCTTCGACTTCATCCGGCTCCATCGCGGCCTGCTCGCCGCGCTCGTGAGCGATGCGCAGCACATCGCGCAGGTTTCGCCCCGGCACACGCACGTCTGCAGTCAGCGGGAAAAGGCGCCGGTACTGGTCGTTGCAGAAGATGATCTTGCCGTCCCTGTCGAAGGCAATAAGCGCATCGGCCATGCCTGACATGGCGCCTTCGAGCTGGGCGCGCGCCCGGTCGAGGTCCTGCTCCAGCGTCTTGCGCGCCGTGAAGTCGCGATTGTGCGTGACGAGGGCAACCGGGTGCCCGCTGGCGTCCCTCAGCGGCGTCTTGAGGGTCGACAGCCAGATCACCGTCCCATCCTCGAAGGCGAGGCGCTGCTCGAGTTCCTTGCTGGCGCCGTCGCGCAGCACGCTTTCTTCGTCCCGCCCGAACTGGGTCGCGACCTCCGGCGGGTAGAAGTCGGCGTCGCTCTTGCCGATCAGCGATGCCGCATCCGGGGCGCGCATCAGACGGGCCGTCGCGGCGTTGGCGATGATGAAGCGGCCCTCGAGGTCCTTGACGTTGAGGGCCTCGGGCAGTGACTCGATCACCTGCCGGAACGTCTGGTTGAGCCGCTCTGTGCGGCGCCGCTCCTCATCGGTGTACATAGCGAGCCCCGCCAGCAGCGTCGCAAGGAAGGCGATCGCGGGGACCGCCACGAGGAGGTTCGGCAGCGCCGTCTCGATCATTGCCGTGGGGATCAGCACCAGCGTCAACAGGCTGACGAGCATCGCGCCGAGCGCCAGCAGCACGACATCCATGCGTCGCACCGCCTGCCCTCTTGTCAGGGCATAGACGCCGAGCCCCATGACGGCCCCCAGTCCGATCAGGATCAGGCCAGGCAGAATGCCGGCTCCTCCGATTGCCAGGCGATATATCCCGGCGACCACTACCGCCACCAGCGCGCCGATCGGCCCGCCGAACAGGGCCGCCTGGGCAACCAGCGAGACGCGAAGGTCGAGGAACAGCCCGGGACGGATGACCACCGGCAGCGACATCATGGCGACGGCACCGCCGCCCATCAGCAGGCCGAGGGCCGCACTTCGTCCCCAGGCAGGCAGGCGCTCCACGGCGTCGCCGAGCAGTGTCCACATCGCAGCGAACACGCCGACCATGGCCAGGTTGGCTATCAGTCCCTGGACCGCTGCATCCATCCCACTGCTCTCACGCGGCGCGGCAAAGCCGCTACTCTACGGGATGACCCTAATATGCAACGGGTTAGGAATAGTTACCGGAGCCGCATGTATTCTCCCGCCAGCTGGCAGAAGTTCGTGGCCCGGGCAGCGCAAATGCGCTCTTCCTAGCGCGTCGGCGCTGCAGATTGGTGCGTTTGACGCACCCAGCCTCGTCGTTGATTTGACTGCAGATTTCGACTTATCCCCCCGCTCTCGTGCAGGTGTAACCTGTGTGTATCGAGAGCGGGGAGTGTGAGCGACGGCCGATATATAA
>CAIMLX010000172.1 GCA_903842455.1 uncultured Hyphomicrobiales bacterium
ACCCCCCCGGCTGCTTTGCGACGCTGGCGGAGGTGGAAGTCGCCTGCCACTCCTTCATCGACGTCAATTGCGGGAGACCGGTTCGATGGCGCGGTCTGCTCGAACGTACGGAGTGGGCCGCAGAGCACCACCGCGACACTCTGTCGGTCCGCAATGCTCATATGCCGTTCCTCACCTGAGAGAGCGAACCAGTGCCCGCGATGGCAGCAGGGCGACCAAACCAGACCTGCGCCGGGTTACGCAGGCGTTCCATCGATCCGCTCGTCGGATTGGCTGTAGAGTTGCCGACACAGGCGCCAGCCATCCTCGGCGACCCGTTCGCCATCGAGTTCGCCGCTGACGATCCGGCTGATCACCGCGGCGCATTCGATCGGTGTTTCAGCCGCGAAATAGTGCTGCGACGGCGTCACCGCGAGGCCGCGAACTCCTTCACGGGTCGATATCACTGGCCGCCGGTGCGCCAGAGCTTCCAGCATCTTGACCTTGGTGCCGCCGCCCGATCGGAGGGGCACGAGGACGATGTGAGCGGCGGCGTACAGCGCGCTGAGGTCTTCAGCATCGGGTACGTATCGGATACCGGGGCTGCGCCGTAGCAGGGTGCTCAAGGCCTGCGGAGCCCGGCGCCCGGCGATGGTGATTGTCCACGACAGGCCGAGTTGCTTGTGCAAGATCGGTGCGAGTTGCGTGGCCAGCAACCGTGCCGCTTCCTCATTCGGAAAATAATCGAGCGAACCAACAAACAGCAGCGACAGCGCCCCGCCGCTTCTCCGGTGGGCCGGATCGTCTGGCAGCCTGACGCGGTTCGGCCGACAAGCCACCGGGCCGCCTGTTCTTCGGTCCAACCGTGCGGCATCGTCGGGACTGGCGAGGTATGTCTTCGCATAGCCCTTGCAGAGGCGCCCTTCGATGAGGAGGTACGCGGCCGCTGCAGCCAACTGAGCGACAGCTCTCTTGAATTTCCCGGCCCTGAGCAGGGCGCGCGCGATACTCAGCCTAGTCTGCGATTCGACATCGTCCATGTCTAGGATTCGCGTGGCATCGGGGTGTCGGGTGAACAGGCTTTTCGCGACGTCGTGGAGATAGACCCGGAAGACCACTATGCGCTGCACCTGACCGGCGTCGGCAGCTAGCTCCGGTTCTTCGAAGCGGCTGATTTGCCAGTCCAGCACGAACCGGTGCGACAGCAGCGCCAGCGGCGGGAACAGCGCGCCTGCCATCCGTTCAGGCCGGCTTGGCAGTCGAACCAGGCCGGACAAGGAGCGAACCGAAGCAGCAGGGTAGCCCGCAGGGTGCGTCCAGCCTAGCGGAAGCGGGCCAGCAACCAGGACGTGCACCCGGTACTCCAGTGCAAGTTCGGTCAGCCAGCCCCAGGCGCGCATGGCGCGACCCGAGCCGCTCGGCAGGGGCAGGTCCGGGGTCAGCAGCACAGCCGCTGGCCAAGGTGTCGGAGTTGGCTCTTGCTCAGTTATGGCTATCGGAAATCCCATCGGGCCTCTCAACCCCGCGACAAACAAGAACCGCTCTATGGTCGGAGGTTCGGGGGGTGGGCCCCTTGATTCTCTACTTCCAACGCGCTCGGGCCGTGGTAGTGACTACCATGCTTCAAGGGCGTGAGGCGAGGTGCCGGGGCGAAGGGCACCCAACGGGGACAGACCATTGGCAGTGGTGTCAATTCTGGCGATTGGCAAGATTGGCTATTCGATAGCGGCGCGGCAGTCGATCATCGCCTTGCTGGGACGCACCGATTTTGAGATTCACGTCACCACTGATGCTGTCGGCAGCCAGTTCCTCCCTCGTTCCCCACGTGTCCACCTCCACATCCTGGAGTTGCAGCAGAGCTTTCGCGCCGACCCGTTCATCGGAAAGTTCGCGGCCTTCGAGAACTGTCTGGCTCACTCGACAGACGACATCATCCTGGGGCTGGATGCCGATACTGTCGTCCTCGAGCCGCTGAGCGAGCCTGACCTCGTTGCCGGGCTGGGCGAGCACGATCTGGGCATGGTCGAGCAGACGACCATTATCGGCGCCGATATGAAGCGGCGCGAATTCCTCGAGCACTTTGCGGCCCATTCGCTGGCATTCCTCCTGCCTGAGGCGATCCCCCCTGACGAGGCCGCGTTCCGCTTCTTCAACAGCGGTGTCATTATC
>CAIMLX010000173.1 GCA_903842455.1 uncultured Hyphomicrobiales bacterium
AAGTTTATCTCGGGGCGACCCCGACAGTTCCGGCGCCCGGCCGGTAGGTGAGCACAGGACCGGAACACTCCGGTTCGCGACTTTCATGCCGGGCCCTCGGAGGAATGCAACACCCCGTAAGGGGAAACACTCCGACCGCGAGCTCCAGGGCGGCGTCAGGCCCGGCAGCAGTCTCTTCGACGAACCCTGGAGGCCACGACGGCAAACAGGAGCATGTTATGTTCTCTTCTTCTCCCCTGAAGCGCTTGCGCCAGCGCTACAATCTCGAGCCGCTGCCCGAGGTGATCGACGTTCCCGCCATTGGGGGCCGCGCTGCCCGCAGCGTGCCGATCGAACAGGCGACGCTCGACGACATCGAGTTCGCTCTGGTCGCCTTCGGGCGCCAGCAATCGGCGCTCCATGATGTGTCGAATGCGCTCTCAAAGCTGTTGCGCATGGCGCGGCGGCAGGGTGCGCTTGGCCGGGATGTCGGCATTCACGCCGCCGTCCGCGATCTGGAGGCGGGCCTAGGAGCGCCCCCGTCAGCCAGGAATCGCTGCGCATCATCACCGCCGATGAGCGGCTGCGCGAAACCCGCGGCATCAAGGGCGTGCTGACCGGCCCCTCCGGCATCGGCTAGACCACGCAGCTGCTCACCCTCGATCCGCAGCGCACGATGTTCGTCAATCTCGAAGCAGGCGAACTGGCTGTCCAAGGCTGGCCCGGCGACGAGGTACGGGTCCGGGATTGGGACCTGGCGCGCGATCTCGCCGCCTGGATCGGCGGGCCGAACTCCGCGATGCGCGATGACCAATTCTATGGTCAGGCCCATTACGCCCGCGTCTGTGCAGCCTTCGGACCCGCCAGCCAGCTCGACAAATACGACACCGTCTTCGTCGACAGCATCTCGGTCGCCTCCCGCATCTGCCTGCAATGGTGCAAGGGCCAGCCGCAGGCACAGTCCGACCGAACCGGCAAACCGGACATGCGTGCGACCTACGGCTTGCTCGGCCAGGAGATGATCGGCTGGCTGACGCATCTGCAGCACACGCCGGCCAAGAACATCTGGCTGGTCGGGCTTCTCGATCGGAAGCTCGATGACTTCGGCAAGCCGTTCTTTTCCTTGCAGATCGAAGGCTCGAAGACTGGCCTCGAACTGCCCGGCATCGTCGATGAAGTCATCACGCTGACCGAGTTGCGCCCCGAGAAGGGCGAGGCGTTCCGAGCCTTCATCTGCACGACGATCAACGATTTCGGCCTGCCCGCCAAGGATCGCAGCGGCCGCCTGTCGATGATCGAGCCCGCCCATCTCGGGCGCCTGATGTCGAAAATCCGCGGGCCCCGGCCCGACAGCCATCAGCGGCTGAGTTTCGACCTGCCTGCCGGCGCCAACCCCAATCCCACGACGACCCAAGGAGCATGACCCATGGCCAGTGACATGGACTTCAATGGCGCCGACACACAGGACGCCGCATTCGACCTGATACCAGCCAACACGCTGGTGCGCGTGACGCTCACCACTCGCCCCGGTGGCGTAGGCCCGGAGGGCTGGCTTACGCAGAGCAAGACTAGCCCCGCGCTCTATCTCAACACCGAGGCCATCATCATGGAGGGGCCTTTTGCGCGGCGGCGGATCTACACCCGCATCGGTTTCCGCGGCAAGAACGCGGGCAGCGGCGACGACAGCTATGGCAACCGTGGCCGGGCACTGATCCGCGGCATCCTCGAATCTGCCAGGGGCATCCGGGCGGAGGATCAGTCGGATGCGGCGCGTTCGGCACGCATGATCCGCAGCCTTGGCGAATTGAGCGGCCTCGAATTCGTCGCCCGCATCGGCATCGAGCGCGACAAGGACCGCCCCGATGAGCCCGGCCGCAATGCGATCAAGGCCGCTATTGGCCCTGCGCATGGCGATTATGCCCGCGTCATGGGTCGCATGCCGCAGCCGA
>CAIMLX010000174.1 GCA_903842455.1 uncultured Hyphomicrobiales bacterium
ATATGGCGCGCCCGGAACGATTCGAACGTCCGACCCTCAGATTCGTAGTCTGATGCTCTATCCAGCTGAGCTACGGGCGCTTGCCTGCCGGAACGCGATGGTTCGGCGGAACGGCGTGTCCAATACATGGGGTGCGCCGGCATTGCAAGCGCTGAAGCCGAAGGATTTCGATGCGCCGGTGACCATCCGCTCAGGCGACGCGGGTTGCCGCCGGCAGCGCTACCTCGAAGCGGGTACCATGCTCCTGCGGCACGTAGGCGAGCTTGCCGCCATGGGCCTCGACAAGCTCGCGCGCGATGGCAAGGCCAAGCCCCGTACCGCCTGCACGGGCCGAACCCTCGAAGGCGACGAACAGGTTCTCCCGGGCCCGGGGCGGCAGGCCGGGGCCATTGTCGGTAACCGAAATGGTCAGCGTCTCGGCGGTTTCCGCGATGGCGACCTCGAGGGTCGGCGAGGGGAGGTCGGGTTTGGCCTCGAAGGCCTCGCGGGCGTTCTTGAGCAGGTTGACGAAGATGCGCGCGAACTGCTCCGGATCGACCGAGATGCTCACCGCATCGGGCACCTGGTTGACAAAGCGAATCGCCGGGTGCGCCACCAGCCCGGCGTCGAAGGCGGCTTCATCCAGCAGCAGGTGCAGGTCCACCGGCACCGGGCGCGGCGGCGTGACATTCTGGCGGCCATAGTCCAGCACGGACTGGGCGAAAGCCACGGCCCGGTCGATCGACTGCACGAGGCGCGGCGCGAGGCGCTGCACCTTGGGGTCGTCGAGGGTGGCCACCTGGTCGGAGAGCAGTTGCGCCGAGGTCAGCGTATTGCGCAGATCATGGTTGATCTTGGCGACCGCGAGGCCGAGATCGGCGAGATGGCGGCGCTGGCGCAGCATGGAGAAGATGTCGGTCTCCATCGCCGCCAGTTCCTGCTCCATGATGCCGATCTCGTCGCGGCGCGATGTCGGCGACACGATCAGCGCGGCGTTCTCCGGGGCCTTGCGGTAGCCCAGCATGTTGGCGGTGAGCCGCTGGATTGGCGCGATCAGGATGCGCGACACCAGCACGTAGAGCACCGCCGACGTGATGACCGCGAGGATCAACGACAGGAAAAACAGGTTGCGCGAGAACGCCAGCAGCCCCGTCTTCAACGGCGCCTCCGACATCAGCACTTCGATGATGCGTTCCTGCTGGCCGATTTCCTCCCCGACGATGCGGATGATCCGGTCGCCGCCGAACACCAGGGTATCGAGGGCGCCGAGGATCTGCGTGGCCGGGTCGCGGATGCGCATGTCCACCGTCACCGCCTCGCGTGGCGTCTCGGCGTTCTCGAGTTCGATCAGCTGGCTCTGGCCTTCGTGGCGGTAGACGATGGCGACGGCACCGGCCGAGGTCAGCAGCCGGTCGGTGAGCATGCGCGGCAGGTTCATTGCATCGGGCACCGCATCGAGCACGCGCGCGGCGACGACGCCGACGCGCAACCGGTCATCCAGCCAGCTGGTGCGGTAGTTCGCTGCCGACGGCAGGTAGATCACGACCTCGACGGCAAGGATCACGATGACGATCGTCATGATGATCTTGACGGAAAGCCCGGAGAACGGGCCGGGCATCGCGCGGGATTGTTTGGCCATGTTCACTGATCAATAGCGGGCAAAACACTTGCCTTCCAGTGACTTCGTTCCGTGTCCCCGGCTTCAGCCGAGAAGCCGGTTGAGGGTCAGCAGCGTGCGGGTGACCGGATCGTCCCGGCGCGGGGCTGCGCGACCCATCCGACTGGCGATTTCGGCAAGGCTCGGATAGGGCGCGGCGAACTGCGCCAGTTGCGACACCGAAAGCCGGGCCGACAGCGCCAGCGAGAACAGCGCGGCCAGTTCGGCGGCATCGGTCCCGGCCACGCCGGCGCCGAGCAGCCGGCCGTCCGACCCGACGATCAGTTTGGCAACGCCGTAGGTCTCGCGCCGGGCGCGGGCCCGGTCGTTCTCGGCATAGGCGGCGCGCAGCACGCGGAAGCGGGTGCCGAACTTCGTGCGGGCGGTGCGTTCGGTGAGCCCGATCTCGGCGATCTGCGGGTCGGTGGAGACGACGCGCGGGACGTCGCCGCTGTGCCGCGGCACGAAGGCGAGAAAGGCGTTGTCGACCACGAGGCGCGCCTGTTCCTGCGCACCGCCGACCGACGCCTGGCCACCCGCCACATCGCCCGCCGCGTAGATGCGCGGGTTGCTGGTGCGCAGGCCTGGCGTCAGGTCGAGCCGGGTGACGTCCTCTTTCAGGCGGCGGATGCCGGCCTTCTCGAGGTCGAGCGTATCGACGTCCGGGACGCGCTCGACCGCCACGAGGATGTGCGAAACGTCGAGCATCGCCTCGCCGTCCGCCCCACGGATGCCGACGCCGATGCCCATCGAGCGGGCGTGGATGGCGGTGACCGAGGTGTGGGGGCGAAGGTGCACACCCTCTTCTTCCAGCCGCTTCAGCGCCACGGCGGCGAGCTCGGGATCGAACGCGGCAAGGAAGCCGGCCGGCTCGACCACCGTCACCTCGGTGCCCAGCCGCGCGTAGGACTGGGCCAGTTCCAGCGCCGGCGGGCCGCCGCCGATGATCACCAGGTGGGTGAGCTTTCGCGTATTGTCGAGAATGGTGTCGGTGGTGAAAAAGGGCACGGCGTCGAGGCCGGGAATGGCGGGCACCACCGGCCGCGATCCCGTCGCGAGGACGAAGCGGTGGGCACGAACCAGAGTCTCGCCCACCTTGAGGGTGCGCTTGTCGGTGAAAGCGGCATCGCCGGTGACGATCTGCGCGCCGAGCGCCTCGAAATGCGGTGCCGCCCGCGACGGCGACAGGGCCGCGATCACGGCATCGACATGGTCGTGGACGCGGCGGAAATTGACCTTGATGGCGTCGGCGGTGATGCCGAAGGCGGCACCATTGCGCATGGCATGGGCATGGGCCGCGGCGGCAGCGAGCGCCCGGGCCGGAACCGCCCCGGTGTGGAGGCCCTTGCCGCCGAGGCGACCCTTGTCAACGATGACCACCGACAGGCCGAGCGAACGTGCCGCTTCGGCCACGGCGAGGCCAGCCGGACCTGCCCCGATGACGCAGAGGTCGGGTGTGAGCTTATCGACCAAATCTGCCTCGTCTTGCCCAATGCCGCGGGTGTGGGAGGTCCCGACAGCCTCATTATCATCCACAGGGCACGAGGCAAGGGGCCGGGGGGCCGAGGCCCCGGAGAATTCAGCACTTTTCCGCATCGCGGGGCGGTCCTGCGCAATGCGTTTGCGCCGCACTGCCTTCGCGTTGACTAATGGGGCTCAATTCCCTATAAGCCCGCCAACTTGCCGGAGACGCTCTTGCTGGGCATCTGTCGGCACGCACCTTGCGACACTGAAGAAAAAGAGGAACTGCGCGTAAGCGTGGTCACATGGTATGTCGAAACGTACTTTCCAGCCGAGCGTGCTCGTTCGCACCCGCCGCCATGGCTTCCGTGCCCGCATGGCAACCAAGAATGGCCGCATCATCCTGTCGCGCCGTCGCGCCGTCGGCCGCAAGAAGCTGTCGGCCTGACGCTGAGGCCCTCGTGGCCAGATCTGAGGAGGTCGGTTTGCGACGCCTCAAGAAAAGAGCAGAATTCGTGAGAGTCGCCCGGGGCAGCCGCGTCGGGCGCTCTGCGTTTTCCCTGCAGGCTGGCGACCGCGACATTGCCGAGCCTGGCATCGGCTTTACCGTTACCAAGCAGACCGGCAATTCGCCGCAGCGCAATCGCATCCGGCGCCGTCTTCGTGCTGCCGTGAAAGCTTGCGAAACTGCCTTCCAGCCCTCACATGACTATGTGCTCGTCGGTCGCCGCGAGGCATTGAGCATACCGTTCGACCGCCTCGTCCACGAGTTGGGCGGTGCCATTCCCAAAGTCCACGCCCGAAAGAAGAACGATGCAGTCTGAAAACAACCGCAACATGATCATCGCGATCGTGCTCAGCGTCGTGGTGCTGTTCGGCTGGCAGTTCTTCATCGCAGGCCCGCAACTGGAACAGGCGCAACGCCGCGCCGAACTGGCGGCGCAGCAGGCAGCGCAGGATACGAGCCTCGCCGCGCCGGCCGCCACCACCGCCGAGGGCGCGGCACCAGCCGCAGAGGGCACCACGCCGGCAGCTGCGGTCAATTCCACCCAGCCCGGCGTCTACGCGACGCGCGACGAGGCGCTGGCCGCCAGCCCCCGCGTGGCGATCGACACGGTGGCGCTCTCGGGCTCCATCAGCCTCACCGGCGGCCGCGTCGATGACCTGAAGCTCAAGCGCTACAACGAAACCGTCCAGCCCAATTCGCCGATCATCACGCTGCTCAGCCCCGCTGGCGCGCCGGGCGGCTACTACATCGAAAGCGGCTGGGAGCCGCCGCAGGGCGTGACGCTCGCCCGTCCCGACTCCAACACCGTGTGGACGCTCGAGGGCGACAACCAGACCCTCACCACGGCCGCGCCCGTGACCCTCTGCTGGGACAACGGCGCTGGACTCGTGTTCCGCCGCACCATCGCGGTGGATGACAATTACCTCTTCACCGTCACCCAGTCGGTCGCGAACGCCTCGGGCGGCGACGTGATGCTCTACCCCTACTCGCGCATCGTGCGCCAGGGCACGCCGACCACCGCGAATTTCTTCATCCAGCACGAAGGCCCGCTGGGCGTCCTCGGCTCGAACAACCTCGTGTCCAAGAAGTACTCCGACATGGTCAACGAGGGCCGCGTCGAATGGACCTCGACGACCGGCGGGTGGGTCGGCATCGGCGACAAGTACTGGGCGACCGCGATCATCTCGCCGCCCGCCTCGCCGCTCACCGCCCGCTTCGTGTCGGCCAAGCAGAACAGCATTGACGTCTACCAGACCAACTTCGTCGAAACGACGCCGGTGGTGGTGCCCAATGGCGGCTCGGCCGAGAACAAGGGCTTCATCTTTGCCGGCGCCAAGCAGACCTACATCATCGACAACTACGACAAGAGCTACGGTTTCGACCGGCTCGAACTGCTGATCGACTGGGGCTGGCTGCACTTCATCACCCGGCCGATGTTCGACCTGATCCAGTTCCTCTACGGCATCCTGGGCAATTTCGGCCTCGCTATCCTCGCGGTGACGGTGCTGGTGAAGGCGATCTTCTTTCCGCTTGCCAACCGCTCCTACGCCTCGATGGCGGCGATGCGACGCGTGCAGCCCGAGATGAAGTCGATCCAGGAGCGCTTCAAGGACGACCGCACGCAGCAGCAGACGGCGATGATGGAGCTCTACAAGAAAGAGAAGATCAATCCGCTGTCCGGCTGCTGGCCCGTCCTGATCCAGGTGCCGGTGTTCTTCGCGCTCTATACCGTCATCTTCATCTCGCTCGAGATGCGGCATGCGCCGTTCTTCGGCTGGATCGTCGACCTCGCGGCGCCTGATCCGACCAACATTTTCACCCTGTTCGGGCTGATCCCGTGGAACCCGGTTGCCGTTCCGGTCATCGGTGGCCTGCTGCACCTCGGCGTCTGGCCGCTGATCATGGGCGTGACCATGTGGGTGCAGATGAAGCTGAACCCGCCGCCGACCGACCCGACCCAGGCGATGATCTTCAACTACCTGCCGATCGTGTTCACCTTCATGCTCGGCTCGTTCCCGGCCGGCCTCGTCATCTACTGGGCCTGGAACAACTTCCTGTCGGTCACCCAGCAGTACTTCATCATGAAGCGCCACGGCGCCGAAGTGAACCTGCTCGAAAACATCACGGCCAGCTTCAAGCGCAAGCCGGCCACCAAGCCCGCCGACGGCAAGGCGAGCTAGGCCATGACGGTGCTCGACACCGTCTGCCTGGTTTCGAGCCCGCGCACCGGCGCAAGCCATCTGCTGAGCCTCTGCGAGAACCTCGCGGAGGCTCAGTCGTTTCCGCAGCTGTTCGAACCGATCGCGGAGCGCCTCTCGCCCGAAGCAGCGATCGCCGCCGCCATCGAAGCGACTCGTGCCGCGAGGCGGCGGGTGATGCTGTTCCGGCTGTGGCACGACATGCTGTCGCTCGATGAGGCCATCGCGGTGGCGGACCGCCGGGGCGTGCGGCTGGTGCTGGTGATGCGCCGGCAGATCGACGCCTATATCAGCTGGTGCAAGGCGATCCAGCTCGGCCAATGGCACGGCATCGACACCTCCTCGCTGCAGCTGGCCGGCTCGATCGACGATTTCGTCGCCTTCATGGATGCGCAGGAGACCTGGTTCGCGCACTGGCATACCTGGCTCACCCGCCGCTACCTGCCGGTTCCGGTGCTCCGCTACGAAACCGACATCGACCAGCCGCCCGAATGGGCACTCAGGCGCCTCTCGGCGGCCGCCGCGCAGGTCGGCATCACGCTGCGGGTCCCCGCCACTCTCAGCGCCACCGGCCTCGTCAAGCAGGACCGGGTGAAGGCTGTCGCCGACAAGCTGAGCAACTGGCCGCAATTCTCGCGCGAGCTGACGCGGCGGGGGCTGGAGAAGCGGGCGTTCGGTTATCCGCTCTAGCCTTTCGTCGCGCCCTCGCCTAATACGGCGAAATGACCGACGCTCCAAAGTTCAATGAAGCCGAACTCGAAGCCGGACGCCTGCTGTTTGCGCGGCCGTTCTCCTTCATCAAGGGTGCCGTGCGCCTCGGCGACCTGCCGGAGCCCGACCGGATGGAAGTCGCATTCGCCGGCCGCTCCAATGTCGGCAAGTCGAGCCTCATCAACGCGCTGACCGGCACCACCGGGCTCGCCCGCACCTCGAACACGCCGGGACGGACGCAGGAGCTCAACATCTTCGAGAGCCAGAACGCGCCGCTCCGCATCGTCGACATGCCCGGCTACGGTTTCGCCAAGGCACCCGAGGCTAAGGTGAAGCAGTGGACCCGGCTGATCCACCAGTACCTCACCGGCCGCGCCAACCTGCGCCGCGTCTACGTGCTGATCGATGGCCGCCACGGCCCGAACGCCAACGACAAGTCCGTGATGAACGAGCTCGACAAGGCCGCCGTCAGCTACCAGGTGGTCGTCACCAAGGCCGACAAGCCTACCCACAAGGAACTCGCCGACGCCATCACCAAGACCCGCGAGGCGATCGCCAAGCGCCCCGCCGCCCACCCCGACCTGATCGTCACCTCATCGGAGACCAAGTTCGGGATGGAATCGCTGCGCGCCGAAATCCAGCGGCTGCTGGAGCACTGAGCCTAGCAGTATTTATCGCGCCCTCTGGACTTCATAGTTGCCTTTTGCGATATATATCGCATGAAGACGATCATCTTCACTGTCGGCGCGGCGCGCGACCACGACGCCCTGCCCGCCGTGGCGCGTGCGATGGTGGATCAGGCCCTCGACGGCTTTGCCCGAGAGGGCCGTGGCGATGTGAAGCGACTGCAAGGCAGCCCATATTTCCGGCTACGGGCCGGTCGCTATCGGATCGTCTTCGGACAGGATCAGACAACGATACTCGCGATCTACATCGGCAAGCGAGAGACAACCACCTATCACGGAATATGACCTGAAGGACGCGAGCATGAACAAGCCCCTGCAGACCTTCACGACGCCGAGCGGCGACGAACTCGTCGTCCTAACCAGGGCTGACTATGAACAGCTCGTTGAACTTGCCGCTCAGAGCGATGACGACGAGGATGCCGAGTTGATCCGCATCGCCGATGCGCGAATGGCAAGTGCGCAGGAGCGAGCCTCGCTGCCTGCCGAGGTGTCGCGACTGCTCCTGGGCGGGATGAGCGTCCTCAAGGCGTTGCGCCAGTGGCGCGATGTCGGCCAGGTCAAGCTGGCATACGATATCGGCAGTTCTCAGGGCTTCATCTCCGACCTGGAAAGTGGCCGGCGCGCGATGACGCCCGAGGTCCGCAGCCGGCTTGCGGCCGCCCTGGACGTCCCGGAAAGTTGGCTGCCTAGCGGCTGAGGAAGTTACCGAGCCAGACCGCGACATCGGGGCTATGCGACTTTGTGTCGAGCGATGCGACCGCGCCATCCACGACCGCGTCAGGCGCCTTGCCGCGCCGCAGTTCGGCGAGCGCCAGCGTGTAGTCGTCGAGGAACTCGGGGTGCGGTTGCAGGCTCAGTGCCCGGCCGTTGCGATAGGCGAGCCCGGCATTGGGCGTGAACACCGAGCCGAGAAACGCCTCGGCCTCGCTGGGCGGCTCGATCACCTGGTCCTGGTGCGAGCAGGCGATCGACAGGGCCGGCAGGTCGGTGGCGAGGAAAGCCGGACGCGACTTCACCTCGTAGGTATGACGCCCGAGGCCCCAGCCCTTGTCGGACTTGCGCACGTCGCCGCCCAGTGCATCGGCCATGATCTGGTGGCCGAAGCAGATGCCGAGCATCGGGGTGTTCGCCGCGTAGGCGCCGCGGATAAAGGCCCGGAGCGGCTCGAGCCATGCGAGGTCGTCGTACACCCCTGCCGCCGAACCGGTGATGAGGATGGCCTCGAGCCCAGCCGGGTCCGGAAAACCGGCGCCGTCGTGAATCGGCACGGTGTCATACGAGAACCGGAACCCGGCCTCGTCGAACATCCGCATGAACATGGGCGGGTAGAGACCGAACCCGGGGCGCAGGGCCGGCGGCACTTCACCGGCCTGGATGATGGTGAGCTTCATGGTGCGCAAGATTTGGCCCGGTTCGCCCCGCGATTCAAGCGACTGCATCACATGGCTCCCCTCCAAAAGAAGAACCCCCAGCCTTGCGGCCGGGGGCTACCGAGCTTGGAGGTCGGTACTGGTTACGCCGCTGAGGCGTGAAACTGGAGGGCGGCGCCGTTCATGCAGTAGCGCAGTCCCGTCGGCTGTGGGCCGTCGTCGAACACATGGCCGAGGTGACCGCCGCAATTGGCGCAATGCACCTCGGTGCGGGGATATCCCAGCTTCGTATCCGTCGCCTCGCCCACCGCACCGGCAATCGGCTGGTAGAAACTCGGCCAGCCGGTGCCGCTCTCGTACTTGGTGGCGCTGTCGAACAGCGCGATGTCGCAGCCGGCGCAGTTGAAAGTGCCCGCGCGATGCTCTTCGAGCAATTCGGATGTTCCCGGACGCTCGGTATATTCGTGCCGCAGCACCTGGTAGCTCAGCGGCTCCAGCCTCTGCTGCCACTCGGCATCGGTGAGCGTAAAGGGGAACGGCCCCTTCACTGTTGCCTCTTCGGCCGCCACGGAAATCCCCATTGGCCGCGACGCAAGGCCGAGGGCGCCGAGCACCGCCACCGCGGTGCCGCCAAGCAATACTGAACGTCGGTCGAGTTTCATGGCCTCTGGCCCTTCCACGATTGTTAGCATCCTAGCCGGTCGCAGGGGGATCCGGCACCTCAAAAGGTCGTGTCCCGCAAGGATTGCTCCCGCGGGACACGATTTCGGGTCACGTCTTACTTCGCGCCAGCTGGCGCAAAGGTTACGAGGCCGGGAGCAGAACCTTGTCGATGACGTGGATCACGCCGTTCGACTGCATCACGTCGGCAATGGTCACGGTCGCGACGCCACCGGCGCCATCGGTGATCTTGACCATGTCGCCGTCGAGCATGAACGACAACTCGCCGCCCTGGACGGTTGCGGCAGTGTAGGTGCCGCCAGCGTCCTGGATTGCCTTGACGAGGTCAGCGGCGGCGATCTTGCCAGCGATGACGTGGTAGGTCAGCACGCCGACGAGCTGGTCCTTGTTCTCAGGCATCAGCAGGGTGTCGACGGTACCGGCCGGCAGCGCTTCGAAGGCGGCGTTGACGGGAGCGAATACGGTGAACGGGCCGGCGCCCTTCAGGGTCTCCACGAGACCGGCGGCCTGCACGGCGGCGACCAGCGTGGTGTGGTCGGCAGAATTGACGGCGTTGTCGATGATGTCCTTGTCGGCCATCATTGCCGCGCCGCCAACCATCGGGCTGTCCTGGGCGAACACGGCGCCCGAGAGCGCAGTCATCGAGAGCATCGCGGAGACGCCGAGAACACGGAGAGTGGTGGAGAGCTTCATCTGGTTGTTCCTTCCTTTGGGGTCTGTCCGACATTGTTTCGGATTTGACACCCGTAGATACGGAAGGGGCTTTCAGACTGTTTCAGATTTCTTGCCGATATATTTTCGCGCCGGGATGCAACTCTTCGCGCCATCCCGGCGTTTCAATGTGTTTTGCGTCAGATCGGCGTGATCTTGCCCACGGCGACGATCGGCCCCTCGGCCACGCCGGTCGGCGAACCGCCCTTGCGCTCCAGCGTCACCGCCAGCGTCGTGCCGGCCTCGATGCCAGACTTCGCGGCCTCATCGAGCGGGATCTCGAGACGCTGGTTCACCGGCAGGACGCCCATCGAGACGGCCGGCGCATCGCCATGGATGTACCACAGCTCATAATCGTTCTCGGCCAGCGCCTCGCCGCTCAGCGAGGTGATCCGGACGGCGCCCGAGCCCTGGTCGTAGAAGGCCACGAACTCGACTCCCGAGCCCTCGGTCGCCTGCAGCGCCGCCACCAGCTGGGTGGCGAGCGTATTGGGATCGACGCGGGGCGGCTGAACGAAGATGTAGCCGATGGCGACGAAGGCCAGCGCGTAACCGGCCACCGCGAGGCCTCGCAGGGTGGTGACGGAGTTCCACCAGTTCTTCAGCCTGGCTGCCGGCCGCTGGTCGATCGCCTCGCCCCACAGCCGGTGTTCGATACGGCCGAGCGCTTCGTGCGGAGCAGGCGTCTCGGCGAATTCGCGGTCCAGTGTCGCCAGGCGGTCACGCCAGATGCGCATCTCCACCGTCAATGCCGGTTCGGTCGCAACTCGGTGCGCCATGAGGACCCGCTCGCTGCCGTCGAGCAGGCCGAGCGCATACTCGGCGACGAGGACCTTGTCGTCCTCCGGCCCGCCGCTATGTTCTCTGCCATCGCTCATTCCGAAAGGCACTCCCGCAGTTTGATCAGGCTGCGCCGCAGCCAGGTTCGCATTGTGTTGAGCGGTACGCCGTGGCGCGCCGCCAGTTCTTCGTAGCTGAAGCCGTCGAGATAGGCTCCGCGGACACAGTCCGCCTTGTCGTCATCGAGCGTTGCGAGGCAGGTATCGATCCGGCCGCGCTCGCCCTTGTCCATCGCCGCCTGCTCGGGGTCCGGCCCGCCATCTGCGATGTCGAGCGCTTCGTCGATGTCGTCGTTCACCGGCTTGCGCGCTCGCAGGATATCGAGCGCGTGATTGCGGGCGACCGCTACCAACCAACTGATCGGGCTGTAGCCGCCCTGCACGTAGCGGTCGGCACGCTGCCAGATCTTTACATAGACTTCCTGAAGCGCCTCTTCGGCTTCTGCTCTGTCCTTAAGAATACGGAGCACCACGCCGAAGAGTTTCGCGGAGGTGCGTCCGTACAGATCACGAAAGGCGTTGCGGTCCCGCAAGGCGCATCGGGAAATCAGCTCGGAGATATCGGGACTCGGATTCATCATCGAGTGGAACCTTAGCGAAGCCGATCGCGTCTGCCTATCCTCAGTCAGTGTCACGAAATCCATACGATTAAATGTTGAACGCTGGCGGCGCCCTAAAAGCGCTTTCGACTCCACCAGAATGCGCTATACGACGAGGTACCATGGATACTCAGCGCGTCATGCCCGACATCGAGACCTTCACCCGCGACGCCGGCGTACTCAGCCAGGCCCTGCCGTACATGCAGCGCTACGAAGGCAAGACCGTCGTGGTCAAATATGGCGGCCATGCCATGGGCGATGTCGAGCTCGGCCGAGCCTTCGCCCGTGACATCGCGCTGCTCAAGCAGTCGCGCGTCAACCCCATCGTGGTGCATGGCGGCGGCCCGCAGATCGCCTCGATGCTGAAGAACCTCGGCATCGAGAGCAAGTTCGAGGGCGGCCTTCGCGTCACCGACGAGCGGACCATGGAAGTGGTCGAAATGGTGCTCGCGGGCTCGATCAACAAGCAGATCGTCGCGCTGATCAATGCCGAGGGCGAGTGGGCCATCGGGCTCTGCGGCAAGGACGGCAACATGGTCTTCGCCAGGAAGGCCGTGAAGTCGATCAAGGATCCCGGCTCCAACATCGAGCGCGTGCTCGACCTGGGCTTCGTCGGCGAGCCGGTGGAAGTGGATCGCACGCTGCTCGACACACTGGCCCGCTCCGAGATGATCCCGGTGATTGCCCCGGTGGCTCCGGGTCGCGACGGCCATACCTACAACATCAATGCCGACACGTTCGCGGGCGCCATCGCCGGCTCGCTCGGCGCCAAGCGCCTGCTGTTCCTTACCGACGTAGATGGCGTCCTCGATGCGAACAAGAAGCTCATGCCCGAGCTGACCATGCGTGACGCCAAGGCGATGATCGCCGACGGCACCATCTCGGGCGGCATGATCCCGAAGGTCGAAACCTGCCTCGAGGCGCTGGAGAACGGCGTCGAGGGCGTGGTGATCCTCAACGGCAAGACCCCGCACGTGGTGCTGGTGGAGCTCTTCACCGCGCACGGCGCCGGCACGCTGATCGTGCGCTGAAGGCCGCATCGGCCATCGAATGAAAAAGGGCGGCTTCGAAGCCGCCCTTTTTCATTTCCGGCGCCGCCCGCCAGCTTCACCGCCGCGCGAACGGCAGCTCGGTGCCCCAGGCGCCCAGCGGCGTGTGGGCGGCCAGCTTGGCCGGCACAGCCAGGGCCTGCCCCAAGGTAAACAGCACCAGGGCGGTGGCGATGAAGGTGGTGATGGAACTGCTCATGGTACGCCTCTGGCAAATCGATGCCGGCTTGGTCGCATCGGTCCGGGGCCGCATTGTGGGCGGGCCCGGACCAATCGATGGCATTTGAACAGCTTTCAGAACCTGTGGTTTACCAGTGGTAAACCGGCCACGCGGCGTCCCCGGCGCCCCTATGCCTCGGCGACGACCGGCGTTGCGCCTGGGGCCCTGCCCTGCCCGGCCGCCGGGGGCCGGATCTTGAGGAACGGCACGAGGATCACCACCAGGCCGAAGCTGACGATCTGGTAGATGATGGCCGGCCCGGCCGCTGCCGCATAGGCCGCCTGCGGTGTTTCGCCAGCCGCGAGGTTTCCGGCGAGGGCCGAAAAGAACACCTCGCCCACCACCGCGACGCCCAGCGCGCCACCGATCTGCTGGAAGGCCTGCAGCGCCCCCGAGCCGGCGCCGGCGTCGCGCGCCGGCACGCTCGACAGCACCGTCTGGAACAGCCCCGAAAAGCCGATGCCCAGCCCGATGCCAGCCAGCAGCAGCGGCGGCAGCAGCATCCAGTGGTCGACGCTGTCGCCGAGCCCGAAGATGATGACGTCGAGCCAGCCGATGCCGCACACCAGCAGCGCCGCGCCGACCATCAGCCGCTCCTTGAGGTAGCGCTGCCCCAGCCGGCCGATGAGCAACGACACCGTCAGCACGCCGACCGAGAACGGCGTGTTGGTGAGCCCCGATTCGAGCGGCGTGAAGCCGAAGCCCGATTGCAGCATCAGCGACAGCACGATGAACATGGCGGGAATGCCGGAGGCGAAGATCGTGGTGACCAGCAGCCCCAGCAGGTAGTTCGGGTTGGAGATGAGGCTGTAGTTGAGCAGTTGCGGCGCACCGGTCCGCGCCCGGTGACGCTGCCAGAGGACGAAAAGCGCCGTCGCCACCAGCGAGACCGCCACCAGCCCGAAGGCCCAGAGCGGCCAGCCATAGGCCCGGCCTTCGACGAGCGGGAACACCAGCGCGACGCTCGCAACCGCGAACAGGGCGATGCCGACGAAGTCGTTGCGCATGTCCGGATTGCCGGGAGTGCGCGGAATAAGGAACCAGCCGGCCACCACGGCGGCGATGCCCACCGGGATGTTGACGAGGAAGATCGGCCGCCAGTCGAGCCCGAAGAAATCGCCGCCGATCAGCAGGCCGCCGAGAATCGGCCCCGAAACGGCGGCCAGCCCGGCGCTGAGCCCGAACAGCGAGAACGCCTGGCCCTTCTCCTCGGGCGGGAAGGTCACCTGCGCGATGGCCAGCACCTGCGGCGTCATGGCGGCGCCGGCGAGGCCCTGCAGCACGCGCGCGCCGATCAGCCAGTCCATCGAGGGCGCGAGGCCGCACAGCGCCGAGGCCAGGGTGAACAGCGCCACGCCGATCAGGAACATGCGGGTGCGCCCGACAATGTCGCCGAGCCGCCCGAACGGCAGCAGGCCGAGCGCGAAGGCCAGCACGAAGGCCGCCACCACCCACTCGATCTCGTTGGGGCCGGCGTTGAAATCGCGCATCAGGCTGGGCAGCGCGACGTTGACGATGGTCACGTCGATCAGGTTCATGAAGCTGGCGAGCAGCAGCACGAACAACGCCACCCAGCGACGCGGGTCGGCTTCCGCCTTGGACTGGGGCACATGGAAGGGTTGGCTCATCTCGTCAGTCCTTGCTCGGGTCTGGGTGGCGGACGAAGCGGCGGAGTTCCGCGCAAAGCCGCTGATAACTGTCACTGGAAAGGTCGCTGCTGCGACCGAAGGCGATCAGCGCGCCGACGAAGATCGTCGCGGCGGGCTCGGGATCGAGGTCGGGCCGGAAGCTCCCTTCGGCGCGCCCGGCGGCCATGATGTCGGCGACCATGCGATGCCACTTGCCCTGCATCGGCGCGATGGCCGCCTTGATGAGGGGATCGCGGCGGGAACGCTCGCTCAGTTCACCCATCACGGCGATAATTTCGGGCTGCTCGGTATACATTTCGCGGAAATCGTAGAGTTCGTGCTCCAGCCGCTCGACAGCCGACAGGTGGGCCCTCGGCCGCAGCAGCGACTGGGCGCGGAACTCGGTCTTCATGGTCTCGGCGACGAGGCCGATCAGCGCTTCCTTGGTCGGCACGTGGTAGTGCAGCGTGGCGATATTGATGCCGACCCGATCGGCGATATCGCGGGTCCTCAGACCCTCGACGCCCTTTTCGACGATCAGTTCGCGGGCGGCCCGGGCGATCGCGGCACGGCGCTCCTCGGTGTTCTCCCGCTTCTGCGTCTCGCGTCTTTCTGCGCTGGCAATGGCCATGGAACATCCCCGATCAGCGCGGCCTGATACGCCTCGACCGCCTGTCCATCAAGTGATTGATTGAGCGGTTTCCGGTCTGGCAGCGATGCGTTTTCCACAAGGATGCGAAGCGGAACGGATTCCTGTATGCTCGTCACCATGATCGAAGCACCGCCCGCCATCCGCCCGCCCCGCTCGCTGTCCCACGTCACCGACTGGGTCTTCGACCTCGACAACACGCTCTACCCGCGTGAGTGCAACCTGTTCGCGCAGATCGACCTGCTGATCTCCGACTACATGGTGGGGGTGACCCAACTCCCCTACGACGAGGCGCGGGCGCTGCAGAAGAGCTACTACCGCGACTACGGCACCACGCTGAACGGGCTGATGCAGCGCCATTCGGTCGATCCCGACCACTTCCTCAACACCGTGCACGCCATCGACTACTCGCCAGTGTCGGAGCATCCGGGGCTGATCGAGGCGATCAAGCGGCTGCCGGGCCGCAAGTTCATCCTCACCAACGGCGATGTCGGCCACGCCACCGCGGTGCTCCGGCGGCTCGGCGATGCCGATGCGCTGTTCGAGGATATCTTCGACATCCGCGCCATGAGCTACCGCCCCAAGCCGCTCCGCGAGGCCTATGACACGTTTTTCGAAAAGCACGGCATCGATGCGCGGAATGCCGCCATGTTCGACGACCTCGAAAAGAACCTGCTGGTGCCGCACGAGACCGGCATGGTGACGGTGCAGGTCGTAGCCGGCGAGGATTTCGCCCACCACCAGGTCGAAGCCTGGGAACTCGACCGCACCGGCGGCGACCACGTGCACCACGTCACGGCCGACCTCGCGGGGTTCCTCGTCAAGCTGCCGTAGTCTTAGGGGCGCAGGGGGCGCTCGCCATGAAGGTCAACGTCGTCTATGCCCATCCAGCAGCCGACAGCTACACCGCGTCGCTGCACCAGAGTATCCTGCGGACGCTAAGGGCCCGGGGCGACGAGGTCATCGACTTCGACCTCTACGCGATGCAGTTCGACCCGGTGATGGGAGAGGACGAGTGGCGCGGGCACGAGGACCCGTCTCGGCCGCCGCCGCAGGACCTGAAAATCTATGTCGACGCGCTGAAATGGGCCGAGGCCTGTGTGTTCTGCTTTCCCACCTGGTGGGTGGGCCTGCCGGCGATCCTCAAAGGCTATTTCGATCGCGTGTGGCGTCCGGGTATTGCCTTTGAACAGCCGCCGGGCGGCGGTCTCATCAAGCCGGCTCTGGTGAACCTCACCCGGATGGGCGTGGTCACCACCTGCGGCGCGCCCTGGTTCTACAACAGGCTATTGATGCAGGATCCGGCGAGAAAGGTGCTGTTGCGCGGGTTGAAGGCCACCTGCGGCGGCTTCGGCGTGAAGCACCTCTATCTCGCGCAGCACGCCGTCTACGACATCTCGCCGGAAGCGCGTGAAAAGTTCGCACAAAAGGTCGAGCAGCGGTTCGCCCGGTTCTAGTGCTACCGCCCTTCAACCCGCCTTCAGCTTCACCGCCGGCAGCTTGTAGTGGCGGCGCACCACGTCCCAGCCTTCTTCGGCGCTGTCGACGATGGTGAACAGGTTCGGATCGTCGGGCGAGATCGTGCCCGCCTCGGCCAGCGCCTCGAAGTTGATGATCTTCTTCCAGAACTCGCCGCCGAACAGCAGCAGTGGCACGCGGTCCATGCGGCCGGTCTGGATCAGCGTCAGCGTCTCGAAGAACTCGTCCATGGTGCCGAAGCCGCCGGGGAAGATGGCCACCGCGCGGGCGCGCAGCAGGAAGTGGATCTTCCGCGTCGCGAAATAGTGGAAATTGAAGCACAGGTCCGGGGTGATGTAGGCGTTCGGGGTCTGCTCGTGCGGCAGCACGATGTTGAGCCCGATGTTCGGCGCCCCGACATCGGCCGCGCCGCGATTGCCGGCCTCCATCACGCCGGGACCACCGCCCGTCGTGACCACGAAATCCTTGTAGCCGGTCGCCTGCGAGGTCACCGAGGCGTACTGAGCGAACTTGCGCGCCTCGTCATAGTACTTGCTGGCGAGTTCGAGGTTCTTTTTCTGCACCTCGTTGCGCGCCGCCCAGGCGGGCTTGCCCGGCTCGGGGATGCGGGCACCGCCGAACAGCACCACCGTCGAGTTGATGCCGCGGCGCCGCAGCTCGAACTCGGGCTTCAGGTATTCGAGCTGGAAGCGGACGCCGCGCAGGTCCTCCGAGGTGAGGAAGTCATCGTCGGCGAAGGCCAGGCGGAAGGCCGGCGCGCGGGTCTGGTCGGTTTCGGCTGCATGCTTGGCCGCATCGATGTCTTCTGCCGATGTGCGAAGCGGCGTGTGCCGGGTTCTGGCCATTCTGGCGTCTCCAAAGGGCGGAGCGTTTCCAGGAAAAGTTGCAGACTTTTCCGGTTCGGAAACGCGACCACGAGTGAGTCCATTGCTCGCATAAGCGAAGTTAAGGATCGTTGACAGCCCGGGCTGTCCGGATAATGTCCGCCCCGCCTAACTCTCCCGCCAGAAAGCCGCTCCATGTCCCACGCCGATCTCGCCCAGACCATCGATGCCGCCTGGGAGGCGCGCGCCGAGATCAACGCGAACACGCAAGGCGCGGTGCGCGAGGCGGTGCACGAGGCGCTGAACCTGCTCGACTCGGGCCAGGTCCGCGTCGCCGAGCGGCAGGCGCCCACCGAGTGGACCGTCAACCAGTGGCTGAAGAAGGCGGTGCTGCTCAGCTTCCGCCTCAACGACAACCGGATGATGCCCGGCGGCCCGAACGGCAGCTCGTGGTGGGACAAGGTGCCGACCAAGTTCGAGGGCTGGAGCGAGAACACGTTTCGCGAGGCCGGCCTGAGGGCCGTCCCAGGGGCTGTTGCTCGCAAGTCGGCCTTTGTCGCCCGCAACGTCATCCTGATGCCGAGCTTCGTCAACGTCGGCGCGTATGTCGACGAGGGCACCATGGTCGATACCTGGGTCACCGTCGGCTCGTGCGCGCAGATCGGCAAGCATGTGCACCTGTCGGGCGGCGTCGGCATCGGCGGCGTGCTCGAACCGATGCAGGCCAACCCCACCATCATCGAGGATAACTGCTTCATCGGAGCCCGCTCCGAAATCGTCGAAGGCGTCATCGTCGGCGAGGGCTCGGTGGTCTCGATGGGCGTGTTCATCTCCGGCTCGACCAAGATCGTCGACCGCTCGACCGGCGAAATCCACATCGGCAAGGTGCCGCCCTACTCCGTCGTCGTCTCCGGCAGCCTCTCCGGCAAGCCCCTCCCCAACGGCAACCCCGGCCCGAACCTTTACTGCGCGGTGATCGTGAAGACGGTGGACGCGCAGACCCGCAGTAAGACGGGCATCAACGAGTTGCTGCGGGACTAACGTGATCGACGCCCTCTCGCTCCTCCAAGACCTGATCCGCCGCCCGTCGGTCACCCCGGCCGAGGAGGGCGTGCTCGGTGTGCTCGAAGCGGTGCTCACCCCGCTGGGCTTCACCTGCACGCGGGTGCGGTTCGAGGGGGATGGGTCGTATCCGGTCGATAACCTGTTCGCGACGCGCGGCAGCGCCGGCAAGCACCTGTTGTTTGCCGGGCACACCGATGTGGTGCCGCCCGGCGATACGGCCGCGTGGCAGCACCCGCCCTTCGCGGCCGACATCGCCGATGGCCTGATCTATGGCCGCGGCGCCGCCGACATGAAGTCGGGCATCGCTGCCTTCGTCGCGGCGCTGTCGCAGGCGCCCGCCGATGCCCGCATCTCGCTCGCCATCACCAATGACGAGGAAGCGGATTCGGTGAACGGCACCGACAAGCTGATGGCCTGGGCCGAGGCCCAGGGTCACCGCTTCGATTTCGCCATCGTCGGCGAGCCGAGCGCCACGCTGCGGGTCGGCGACTCGATCAAGATCGGCCGGCGCGGCTCGTTCAGCGGGCAGATCAAGGTCACCGGCACGCAGGGGCACGCCGCCTATCCGGACCGGGCCAACAACCCCATCCCGGTGGCGGCGGCGCTCGTCTCCGCGCTCTCCGGCAAGCTCGACGACGGCACCGAGCACTTTCCGCCCTCGAACCTCGAATTCACCACGGTGGATGTCGGCAACCCCACCGGCAACGTCATCCCGGCCGCCGTCACCATGCGCTTCAACGTGCGCCACAACGATCGCTGGAGCCCGGAGAGCCTGACGCAGTCGGTCAACGACGTGATCGACAACCTCGACAAGCAGGGCACCACGGTAGAGTTCATCCAGCTCGGCCGGCCGTCGCGGGTGTTCCTGTCGCCGCTCGATGGCGGCGTCGACACGCTGATCGAGACCATCGCCCGCTCCACCGGCATCCCGCCCGAGCTCTCGACCGCCGGCGGCACCTCGGATGCGCGCTTCATCGCCGAATACTGCGCGGTGGTGGAGTTCGGCCTCCCTGGCCCCACCATGCACAAGGTGGACGAGCATATCCGCATCGCCGACCTTGCAGCGCTGACCGGGCTTTATGCCCAGTTCATCGCCGACTATTTCCGGAGCGCCTGATGACCAACGGCTTTTTCGCTGCCGCGAAGGCGACGCTGCGCGCCTTTGGATCGCGCGCCGGCAACGAGGCGACCGACCCGGCCTCGGTCACCCCCACCCATGCCGGCCTCGCCGTGGCGCTGATGCTGGCGACACAGGTTGCGACCCAGATCGGGCCGATCGCCATGGTCGCGCCGGAGGTGCTGCCGGATGTTGCCGTGCCCTTCGCCATCAGCGTCGCCGTGCAACTGGTGCCTTTCGCGGTAATCGTCGCGGGCGCCCTGTGGGCGAAGCAGCGCGAGCGGGTGCCCATGGTGGTCATGCTGACGGCGCTGGGGCTGGTGGTCATCCAGTTGAGCGCGCTTACCCTGTCGCTGACGGGGTTCCGCTCTGATGCGGCGCTCGTCGGCATCATGGCCTACATGACCGGCAGGGCGTCGCGCACCATGCTCGGCTTCTCGATCGCCGGCTGCATCGTCGCCGGGCTGGTCGTGGCGGTCGGCGTCGTCGCGGCCTCCATCCTGTTCTACGCCCTGCCCGGCGCCGAGGCCGCCGCCGGCGCGGCGGAGCTCGGCTAGTGTCCGACCGCCCTCCCAGCTTCATCGACGAGGCCATCTCGGCCGCCCGCGGCGTTGCCGGCCTCGTCGTCGGCAATCGTGAAGTCGAGCGCCGCTTCGACCTGACGCTGCGCGGCCTGCTCGGCAGCCTGATTGCGCTGCTGTTCGTCACCGCCATCAGCGCGGCCCTGCCGATGCTGATGGGCCAGCCCGGCGGGGTGCTGCGCGGTATTCTGAGCTATAGCTTGCTGCTGTCGCTGCAGGTGGGCTGCTCGGCCATCGTACTCGTGCAGCTGAAGCGGCTCGACGGTTTCGTGCCCTATTTCACCGCGGATAACTGGGCGAGCGTCTACGTCACCATCCTCTCCACCGGGCTCAACCTCGCCGGGGTCAGCGACGAGTTCCTGTCGCTGCCCGTCGCGGTGCTGGTGATCGTCATCGCGGTCAATATCGGGCGGCTGATCGTCAAGCTCGAGCCACTGCAGGTGGCGATGTTCGTCATCGCGCAGATGGTCGGTGCGGTGGCCGGCGGCTTCGTGCTCAGCCTGTTCGTGCCGATCAGTAGCTGACGCGGGTGAGGTAGAGCCCGTCGGGTGGCGCCAGCGGGCCGCAGCGGGCGCGCTCTGCCGCATCGAGCGCGGCGCGGAAATCGCGCGGGCTCCACTTGCCATCGCCGACGAGCTTCAGCGAGCCAACCATCGAGCGCACCTGCGAGTGGAGGAAGCTGCGCGCCCTTGCCGTCACCACGATCATGTCCGACTGCCGCGACACGTCGAACTGCTCGAGCGTGCGGATCGGCGAGTTCGCCTGGCACTCGGCGGCGCGGAAGGTGGTGAAGTCGTGCCGCCCGAGGATCAGCTGCGCCGCGGCATGCATGACGTCGGCGTCGAGCTCCACCGGCACGTGCCACACCTTGCCCGCATCGAGCGCCGGCCGGGCCCTCCGGTTGAGGATGCGATACTCGTAGTGCCGCGCCGTCGCCGAGAACCGCGCCTCAAACGTGTCGTCCACCGCCGCGCATTCAACGATCGCCACCGGGTGCGGCTTGGTGTGGAAGTTCAAGGCCTCGCGCACCTTGAACGGGTCCCACGCGCGGGAAAGGTCGAAGCTGACCACCTGCCCCAGCGCATGCACCCCGGCATCGGTCCGCCCCGCCGCCTGCGTGGACACCGTCTCGCCCGAAAACCGCGCGATCGCCTCTTCCAGCACCTGCTGCACCGACAGATCATGCGCCTGTCGCTGCCAGCCGCAGAAGGGTCGGCCGTCATACTCGATGGTCAGCTTGTAGCGGGGCACTACTCCGCCCGTTCCGGCAGCGTCCCGGCGCCGCGCAGGAAGGTCTGGGCGTCCATGGCGCCCTTGCCCTCGCGCTGCACAGCGGTGAGCCGCACCGCGCCCTCGCCACAGGCAATGGTAAGATCGGGGAGGATGGTGCCCGGCGCGGCAGAGCCCGTGGCCAGCGTCGAGCGCAGCGCCTTCACCCGGGTCGGCACGCCGTTGAGGCTCAGCTCGAACCAGGCGCCGGGGAACGGCGACAGCCCGCGGATCAGGTTATGCACCTCCGCTGCGGGCTTGCTCCAGTCGATCCGCGCCTCGGCCTTGTCGATCTTGCTGGCATAGGTCACGCCCTCGTCGGGCTGCGGGGTGAAGTGCAGGCTGCCGCGTTCCACCGCCGCCAGTGCCCGGCCCATCAGGTCGGCGCCAACCAGCATCATCTTGTCGTGCAGTTCGCCCGAGGTCATGTCGGGACCGATGGGCATTTCCTCGATCAGGCCGACGGCGCCGGTATCGAGCCCCTCGTCCATCTGCATCACCATGATGCCGGTGCGCTTGTCGCCCGCCATCACCGCCCGCTGGATCGGCGCGGCACCGCGCCAGCGCGGCAGCAGCGAACCATGCAGGTTCAGGCAGCCGAGCCGTGGCGCCTCGAGGATGGCCTTGGGCAGGATCAGCCCATAGGCCACCACCACGCCCAGGTCCGCGTCGAGCGCCGCGAACGCTTCCTGCTCGGGCGCCTGCTTCAGCGAGCGCGGGGTGTACACCGGGATGCCGAAACCCTCGGCCGCCTCGTGCACCGGCGACTTGCGCTCGGCCTGCCCGCGTCCCGCCGGTTTTGGCGCACGCGTATAGACGGCGACGACCTCGTGGCCGCTCGAAACGATCTCGGTGAGGGTGGGGACCGCGAAGTCCGGGGTGCCCATGAAGACTATGCGCATCGAGCTATCGGCTCCATCGCCTTCTCCCCTTGTGGGAGAAGGTGCCCGAAGGGCGGATGAGGGGTGGTCTCAGCGAATGCAGTCGCCCGGGCAGCGTTGCCGAAACCCCTCATCCGGCGCTGCGCGCCACCTTCTCCCACAAGGGGAGAAGGGAAGGAAGGGCGCCCCGCTTCTATCAGCCCGCCCGCCTCGCCTGCTTCTGGAACTTCTTCAGCACGCGGTCGCGCTTCAGCCGGCTCAGGTAGTCGATGTAGAGCACGCCATCGAGGTGGTCGAGTTCGTGCTGCACGCAGATCGCCAGCCGCTCCTTGGCATGCAGCTCGATATCCTTGCCGTCGAGGTTGGTGTAGCGAACCGTCACCTCGGAGGGGCGATCGACGTCGTAGTAGAGCTCGGGGATCGACAGGCAGCCTTCCTCGGTGGTGATCACCTCGTCCGAGTAGCTCATGATCTCGGGGTTGATCATCACCAGCGGGTCAGCCTCTTCGCCTTCCTTGGCGACATCGATCACCACGATGCGCTTCAGCTCGCCGATCTGCGGCGCGGCAAGGCCGATGCCCGGTGCATCGTACATGGTCTCGAGCATGTCGGCGGCCAGCTGCCTGACGCCGTCGTCGATCTTCTCGATCGGCTCCGCAATCGCACGCAGGCGCTCGTCGGGCAGGATCAGGATGGGGCGCGTGGCCATTGCCGGGTGGTCCTTCAATTCGGAGATCGGCTGAATATGGTATTTCCGCGGTGGGGGTCAACCGCACAGGATGGAACAAAAGGGAAACCGAATCGGATAGGGTGTGTCGATGGATCGTGTTCTGTTCGTTCTCGCCGATTTTCCGGTCACGGTGGAGACCGCCGCCCTCGCCGCGGCCGGGACGTTCGCACTGCTGCTGATCGCCTTGCTGGTTGTCGTCGTCCGCCAGTCGCAGGCCCGGGCCGAGGAGGCGCGGCAGCGCGCCGACGAAGCTGCCGTGGCACAGGCGAAGGCGGCGGAGAACGAGCGGCACCTTGCCGACATGATCCGCATCCAGTCCGAAATGACCGGGCGCATGCAGACCATGTCGGAGATTTTCGGCTCCCGCACCTCCGACCTCGCCCGCCTCGTCAACGAGCGGCTCGACAGCCAGGGCCAGCGGCTCGGCGCGGCCATGGCCGACAGTTCGACCAAGACAAACGAGACGCTGTCCAAGCTGCAGGAACGCCTCGCCGTCATCGACCGGGCGCAGTCCAACATCACCCAGCTCAGCCAGGACGTCGTCGGGCTGCAGTCGATCCTCGCCAACAAGCAGACGCGCGGCGCTTTCGGGCAGGGCCGGATGGAAGTCATCATCGGCGACGGGCTCGCGCCCAACGCCTACGCCTTCCAGGCGACGCTCTCCAATGGCAGCCGGCCGGACGCGGTGGTCTACATGCCCAACAGCGCCCCCTCGCTGGTCATCGATGCCAAGTTTCCGCTCGAGAGCTGGCAGCGTTTCGCCACCGGCACGCCCGAAGAGCAGCGCTTCGCCGCCAACGGCTTCCGCAACGACATGGGCGTCCACATCAAGGCGATCTCCGAAAAGTACCTGATCCCCGGCGAGACTGCGGATACGGCCTTCCTGTTCGTCCCATCGGAATCGATCTTCGCCGACCTGCACGAGAAGTTCGAGGACGTGGTGCAGAAGGCGCTGAAGGCGCGCGTCGTCATAGTTTCCCCGTCGATCCTGATGCTGTCCATCCAGGTGGTGCAGGCGCTGATGCGCGACGTGCGGATGCGCGAGGAAGCCTACCGCATCCAGACCGAGGTGCGCGCCCTGCTCGGCGACGTCGGCCGGCTCGACGAGCGAGTGAAGAAGCTGCAGAGCCACTTCACGCAGGCCCAGAACGACATCGGCGACATCCTCGTCTCGTCCAGCAAGGTGCTGCGCCGCGGCGAAAAGATCGAGGCGATGGAGTTCGACGAGACGCCGCAGCCTCAGCGCCTCGCGGGGGAATAGCTAGCCGGCCATGGCGACAACCAGCGCCACGCCTGCGGGCAGTTGCCGCGAGCGGCCGGCAGTCACCTCGGCGAACCGGGAAATGTCCTGTGGCCGGCTCAGCAGGTAACCTTGTGCCGCCTGGCAGGTTTCGCCGCGCAGGAACGCCAGTTCCTCCGGTCGCTCGACGCCCTCGGCGATGACCGGCACGTTGAGCCCGCTGCCGAGGCCGAGTACCGCGCGCACGATCGCCGCCGACTGGTCATTGCTGTCGACCGAGCGAATGAAGCTCTGGTCGACCTTGATGCGCGAAAACGGGAAGGCGCGCAGGTTGGCGAGCGACGAGTACCCGGTGCCGAAGTCGTCCATGGCGATATGGACGCCGAGCCCGCGCACCTGGCGCAGCGTCGCCACTGCCCGGTTAATGTCGCGTACCAGCGCCGTCTCGGTGATCTCGACCTCCAGCCGATCCGGCTTCAGACCCGTCTGCAGCAGCACCTCGAGCAGCATTTGCACGAAGGCAGGCGAATGCAGTTGCACCGCCGAGACGTTGACGGCGATGGAAAGCGGCGCCTCCCAGCGGGCTGCCTCGGCGCAGGCAGTCCGCATCACCCACTCGCCGATCTGCAGGATCAGCCCGCTTTCCTCGGCAATCGGCACGAACTCGCCGGGCGGCACCTCGCCGCGTTCCGGGTGTGTCCAACGCAGCAGCGCCTCGAAACCCGTGACCTCGTCGGTCTGGATATCGACCTGCGGCTGGTAGACCAGCTTCAACTGGTTGCGCGAAATGGCGTGGCGCAAGTCATGCTCCAGCAGCCGCCGCTCCCGCACCGCGGCACCCATCGCCGTCTCGTAGAAGCGGTAGATGCCGCGGCCTTCCTGCTTGGAGCGATAGAGCGCGGTGTCCGCCTGGCTCATCAATTGTTCCGCGCCGTCGGCGTTATCGGGGAACATGGCGATGCCGATCGAGGCGGAGATCATCGCCCCAGAACCGGCGCTCTCGTTGTCGATACGGAACGCATCGAGCAATTGCTCGGCGATGCGACCGGCACGCCCGGCCGTCTCGATGTTGGTCAGCAGCACGGCAAACTCGTCGCCGCCAAGTCGCGCGGCGCTGCCGATTCCCTCGACCCGCGACAGCAGCACCTGCCCGACGCGCTGCAGCAGCGTGTCGCCGACCGGATGCCCGAACAGGTCGTTCACTTCCTTGAAGCGTTCGAGGTCGAGGCAGAGCACGGCGAAGCTCTGATCGTGGCGGCGTGCATGGGCGATCTCGTCCGCGAGCGCCCGGGCAAAGCTCGCCCGGTTGGGGAGCCCGGTCAGCGGGTCGTGGTGCGCGAGGAAGCGGATATGCTGCTCGGCGCGCTTGCGGGCGGAGAGGTCGCGGATGGCGATCGCCTGGTGCGGCGACCCACCGAAATCGACCTCGCGAAGGATCAGTTCGACCGGGAGCATGCTGCCCTCGGCTGTCTGCAGTTCGGCCTCGAGCCCCGTGTTCGGGTGGTCGCCGAGGGCGCCCAGCGCCTTTGGCGCGAGAAACTCCGAAAGGTGGCGGCCGGCAAGATCGTCGGCGCCGATACCGACCAGTTTGGTGAAGCTGGCGTTCGCCGTGACGATCACCTGCTCGCGGCAGACCAGCAGCCCCTCGACCGCGGCATCGGCGAGGCCCTTCATCCGGTCGGTCTCGGCGGCAGCCCGGCGGCGGTCGCGCAGGTCGAGATAGGTGCCGCCCAGCGCCGCGAACAGGATGAGGATCGAGGCGACCGCGACGACCAGCGACAGCCAGGTCGGGGTCGCGTCGGTCTCCGAAACCACGGCGTAGCAGTTCTCGAACCCCGCCGCGCCCATGCCGGTGAAGTGCATCGAGACGATCGCTATCGTCAGCAGTGCGGCGCCGGCGACGCGGGAGCGGAGATCGGGCGAGCGCGTGCCGACATGGAGCGCCGCCGCGCCGAAGCCCATGCCGAGCAGCAGCGAAGCTCCGACGACATAGGGGTCCCAGGCGATGCTTCCACCCAGCAGCAGCGCCGACATGCCGACATAGTGCATCGCCGAAATGCCGATGCCGACGATGGCGCCCGCCAGCAGCGCATCCGATCGCCGACGTCCGATCGTTGCGTAGAGAAACGCGCCGCCAACGATGGCGACCGCGATGCCGAGCGACAACACGGTCAGCCACAGGTCGTAGCCGGTGGGGATGCCGGACGAAAAGCTCAGCATGGCGACGAAATGCGTCGCCCAGATACCGAAGCCGACGGCGATAGCGGCAATGCCGATCCACACCTTCGCCATCGGGCCTTCGGTCCGCCGCGCGTGGATGAGCAGCGTCATCCCGGCGAAGGCGGAGAGTGCGCACACGAGCGCAGCGACCGCTACCAACCGAATATCGTGGTGATCGAGAAGGGTGGAAATGACGTTGTGCAAGCTACACCGGCAATAATCTGTTTTGAATATGCGGCAGCCTAGGGGTGGCAACGGTAAACGGACGCTTGAGCCAAGACGGCGCTCCTGCCTCAACCCGATCACGCTGAAGCGCATCATTAACAAAGGTTTACACGGCGCGAGGCGCGCCCCCTTCGTGGTCAACCATAATCGCGGTGCATGCTGGCAGTTCAGGCAGTTGCTATCCGGACGCCGCAAGCCAGTGAACCGCAGGGCTCGTTCAAGCGTTTGATGCCAAACAGCTGGAGCAAGCGATGAGCCATTCCCGTGATCTGATCGGCCAGGACGACACCGTCGGCAATGACGGCGACACGCCCGGATTTTCCGCCCCCATCGGCCCGGGCGAGATCGAGGAGCTGCTCTACAACGAGGGCTGGACTGCTACCGCTCGGATCGAGCGCCTCGTCGAAATGCGCGCCCGGCTCGCCGAACTCGAGAGCCCGGACTTCGGCGACGACGACCCGCGCACCCTGATCCGGCAGATCGACGCCGCGATCGGCCAACTGCAGAGCCTCGAAGGCGAGGGAATGGACGCCGGCGGCATCGACATGGATGCCAGCGCCCACCGCGAGACCCTGTCGCCGGACTCCGACGAACTGCTCGACCTCGCAGCGCTCGATGCCGAGTCCCTCACCGACGACGAGGAGGCCGACGAGGATAGCATCGACAAGCGCGAGTGGATCGACGGCCTCGATCTCGACGAGAAGAAATAGGGCTTTTGGGACTGTTCGTCCCCTCACCCGGCCGCTATCGCGGCCACCCTCTCCCTCAAGGGGAGAGGGGCCAGGGGGCTCACACTGCAGGAGGGTTCCAACGCCCTTCTCCCCTTGAGGGAGAAGGTGCCGGCAGGCGGATGAGGGGTTGGCCGTGGCAGTAGCCCTCTAAAGCAGCGTCCGCGCTCGCAGGGCCTGGCTCAGGGTGCCATCGTCGAGATAGTCCAGCTCGCCGCCGACCGGCACGCCATGCGCCAGGCGGGTTATCTTGATGCCGCTCGGCTGCAGCCGGTCGGTAATGTAGTGCGCCGTGGTCTGCCCCTCCACCGTGGCGTTCACCGCCAGCACGACTTCGGAGAAATCCGGCGCCCGCCGCAGGAGCGCGTCGATGGACAGGTCGTCCGGCCCTACCCCATCAAGCGGCGACAGCACGCCGCCGAGCACATGATACTTTACCGCCCCGACCCCGGCGCGCTCCAGCGCCCAGAGGTCTGCAACGTCCTCGACCACGATCAGGATGGCGCCGTCGCGCCGGGGGTCCGAGCAGATGTGGCAGGGCGAGATCGTATCGACATTGCCGCACACCTCGCACACGGTCACCGCCGCGACCGCGCGGTCAAGCGCCGCCGACAGCGGCACCATCAGCGCGTCCTTCTTCTTGATCAGGTGCAGCACCGCACGCCGCGCCGAGCGCGGGCCAAGGCCGGGCAGGCGCGCCAGCAGCAGGATCAGCTGCTCGATCTCGGGTCCGCCATTGGCCATGGGGTCAGAACGGGAATTTCATGCCCGGAGGCAGCGGCAGGCCGGCGGTGAGTTCCTGCATCTTGGCGTTGGTCTCGTATTCGAGCTTGCCCTTGGCGTCGTTGTGGGCGGCGATGATCAGGTCCTCGACCACCGAGATGTCGTCGGAGACAAGGCTCTTGTCGATCTTCAGCCCCTTCATCTCGCCCTTGCCGCTCAGCGTCACCACGACCATGCCGGCGCCAGAGCGGCCTTCGACCGTCATCTGCGCGATCTGGCTCTGCATGTCCTGCATCCGCCCCTGCATTTCCTGGGCGGCCTTCATCATTCCCATGATGTCCTTCATCAGTCGTCGTCCTCGTCGCTGTCGCGGATGGCGTCCGCGTACGCCTCGATCGGAATCTGCTCATGCTTGACGGTGACCCGCACCGTCGCCCCGGGAAAGGTATCGAGAATGGCCTGCACCAGCGGGTCCTGGTGCGCCTCCTCGCGGGCCGCCTCGACATGCACGTCACGCTGCTCGCGCATGGTGGGCACGTGGGCGGCGTCGTTGGCGAGGCTGATCACCCACTGCCGGCCGGTCCACAGCTTCAGCTTGCCCATCAGGTTCTGGATGATCGCCGGGTCGGCATTCGCCACCAGCGCCACCTCGAGCCGGCCATCGCCGATCGACACCGGTCGCAGCGAGTTTTCGAGCGCCAGCTTGACCAGGATATCACGCCGCTCACCGGCCAGCGCCACGAGGTCAGAATAGGTGCGCGGATTGGCGAAGGCCTGCGCGGCCGGAGCCGGCGGCGCCGCTACTGGCGCGGGGGCCGGCTCGAAGCGCGGTGCGACGTCCGGCACGGCGCGCAGCGCCGACGGGCCGCCGCCACCATTGCCGCGCGGCGCCGGCGCAGTGGGCGGCGCGCTCGATACCGGCGCGTTGGAGAGCTTCGCGATCAACTCGTCGGGGCTCGGCAGGTCGGCGGCGTAGGCGAGGCGCACCAGCACCATTTCGGCCGCCTGCACGGCGTTGCCGGCCTTCTGCACTTCCTCGTGGCCCTTGAACAGGATCTGCCAGGTTCGCGTCAGCGCCCGCATGCCGAGCCTCGAGGCAAGGCCGGCGCCGCGGGTGCGCTCGTCGGGCGTCAGCGACACGTCGTCGGCCGCCGCCGGCACCACCTTCATGCGGGTGACGAGGTGGGTGAAGTCGCAGAGGTCGGCGATGATGGTCTGCGGGTCGGCGCCCGCGTCATACAGCTCGCGCAGGTTCACGAGGGCCTCGGCGATCTGCCCGGCCATCAGCGCCTCGAACAGGTCGATGGTGCGCGCCCGGTCGCCCAGCCCCAACATCGCCTTCACCGTCGCGGCCGTGACCTTGCCATCGCCGTGGCTGATCGCCTGGTCGAGCAGCGACTGGTTGTCGCGCACCGAGCCTTCGCCGGCCCGCACGATCATCGCCAGCGCCTCGGGCTCATAGGCGATGCCCTCGCGACCCAGCAGGTCGACGAGGTGGGCGTGCATGATGTCGGCCGGCACGCGGCGCAGGTCGAAGCGCATGCAGCGGGAAAGGATCGTCACCGGCACCTTGCGGATCTCGGTGGTGGCGAAGATGAACTTCACATAGGGCGGCGGCTCTTCGAGCGTCTTCAGTAGCCCGTTGAAGGCCGCCGTCGAGAGCATGTGCACCTCGTCGATGATGTAGACCTTGTAGGGCGCCGAGACCGGCCCGTACTTCACCGAATCGATGATCTCGCGGATGTCGCCGATACCAGTGTTGGAGGCGGCATCCATCTCGATCACGTCGACATGGCGCCCTTCGATGATCGCCTTGTCGTGCACCCCCTCGTGCTCGAAATCGAGCGTCGGCCGCCGGCCGGCCTCGTCCTCGTAGTTGAAGGCGCGGGCGAGGATGCGGGCCGTCGTGGTCTTTCCGACCCCGCGGACGCCGGTGAGAATGAAGGCGTGGTGGATGCGGCCGGATTTGAACGCGTTGCGCAGCGTCTGCACCATCGCGTCCTGCCCGATCAGGCTCTGGAAGCTCAGCGGCCGGTATTTCCGGGCGAGCACGAGATAGGGCGAGGCCGTCGCGGAAGCGGCGGGCGCGGGTACGTCGTCGGGGAACATTCCGTCAGCCATGCACAGCATATAGCGACCGCGGCGGCGGATCGCAAAATTTCATCCCCATCAAACCGGGGACCCAACAGAAAAAGTTTGGATGAGTAGGAGGCTGGCATCGACCCGTGAAGGTCTCGTTGGGGCTGCTACCTTCCGGTCCTGACCCGGTTGGCGAGGAACACGTCCGCGCCAACCTCCCGGGCCCTATATGGCGAGGGATTTTGTGCTTGGCAAGATGCAACGGCGGCAAGATGCAACCGGGCCGGCGCTCAGCCGTTGTTCGGGTGCATTCACCCGAAGGTTCTACCCATGATCGCCAGAGGCAGCAGCGACGAAGACCTCGCCCGCAAGCACGTCACCCGGTTGCAGGGCCTGATCGCGCGCTGGAACGAGGATGCCGATACCTACCGGCGTACGGCTCGCGGCACCAGCCCTGCTACCCCATGGATGCTGGAAGAGGCCGACCGGACCCGGCTCGCCATCCGCGACGAAACGGCGTTGTGCGAAAGCCTGATCGACAACCTGCCACCGGGCCACGAAATGTGGGGCGAACTGCTGCGAGTGGCCACCGCGCTCGACGCGCTGAACGTGAGCATCGCCGTATCCGCCGAAGCGATGGGGCCGCGCATCGAGCAGGGGCGCGAGATCGCCGGGCTGAAATATCTGGTCGGCGAACTGAGGAAGGATGCGGCACGCCAGGCTGTGCCGCACTGAACCAGCCGGTCATCTCCTGTTAACGGAGTGAGGCGCACCATCCTCCTGCCCATAGGCCAGGAGGCCAGTATGACGAAGTCCCTGCGTGTTCCCCTCGAGCTTCTGGCCCTCAGCCAGATGCAGCGCGCCACCACCCGCGAAGCCGGGGCCGCGCTCTATCTCCCCGCCTTCCAGACCGCCATTCTCTGCGACCCCCGCGCCGAGGACGACCTGACGGCCGAAGCCGACTTCGGCGTCGAGGCCCACGGCTTCACCCTCGGCGACGACGAGGATGACGACTTTTACTGAGGCATTCGTCCGCTGACGGCGACAGTTCCACAGCGTGTCATCCCTGCGAAAGCAGGGACCCAACTGGAAACTGGCTCAGGTGGATAGGTGGGTCCCTGCTTTCGCAGGGATGACACGTTGAGTTAGTGCCCCGGTGCGAAGCGAATTGAATCACACCGCGCCGGGGGAATCCGCCTTGTAGACGCCGAGCACGCGGAACTGGTCGGTGAAAAATCCCAGCTCCTCGAACGCCCGCTGCACCGCGAGGTCCGACGGCCGGCCCTCGATATCGGCGTAGAACTGCGTGGCGGTGAACGAGCCGTCGAGCATGTAGCTCTCGAGCTTGGTCATGTTGACGCCATTGGTCGCAAAGCCGCCCATCGCCTTGTAGAGCGCTGCCGGCACGTTGCGGACCCGGAAGACGAAGGTGGTCTTCACCTTGCCCGCATCGGCGGCCGGCTCTTCGGGCGTCTTCGAGATCACGAGGAAACGCGTGGTGTTGTGCGCCGCGTCCTCGATGTTGGACGCGAGGATATCGAGCCCGTAAACCTCGGCGGCGAAGCGCGAGGCGATGGCGGCGACGGTCTTGTCGCCCTTTTCGGCGATCTCGCGGGCCGAGCCGGCGGTGTCCACGGCGTTGATGGTCTTGAACTTGTGCTCGGCGATGAACTTGCGGCACTGACCCAGCGCCACCGACAGCGACTGCACCGCCTTGACGTCCTCGAGCTTCGTGCCCGGCACGCCGAGCAGGTTCATCTGCACCCGCAGGAAATGCTCGCCCACGATATGGAGGCCGCTCTCGGGCAGCAGGTGGTAGATGTCGGTGATGCGGCCATAGAGCGAGTTCTCTACCGGCACCACGCCAAAGTCGGCGCGGCCCTGCTGCACCGCCGTGATGGTGTCCTCGAAGGTGGTGCAGGGCAGCGCCTCGTCGGCGGGAAACAGCGCGTGCGCCGCGGCATGGCTGAAGGCCCCTGCCTCACCCTGGAACGCGATCTTCCGCACCATCTGCACTACTCCCCTGCCGTCGGCGGGCCTTAATGCGGCCGGCCGGGGCCCAAGTCAACGTCGGGAAAAGACTGTCCGATTTTCTCTATTGTCGCAGCCCCCGCCTAACCCGTTGCGCCTGAGATTGCGACGGACTATCTTCCGCCCGCGTCGGTACAGGGGTTTACGCGCCCGAGGGGTGTGCTTGAGCTTGCTTGGGCTCATGAAACGCTGTACCGCCGCTCTGCACACCGGCGGTCAAAGGCTCAGATACCCGCGATGGATTCGTTCGAACTCAACAAAATTTCTGGCGCCATCCTGGGCACCCTGCTGTTCGTCATGGGCCTGGGTTTCCTGGCGCAGGCCATCTACCACCCCATCGAGGACCGCGGTCCGGGCTACATGCTGGCGGAAGCCGAGGCTGCCCCCGGTGGCGAAGAGGATGCCGGCCCGGTCCTCGTTTCCGATCTCGGCACGCTGATGGCGAGCGCCGACGTCTCGGCTGGCGAAGCCGCTGCCCGCAAGTGCACCGGCTGCCACAACTTCGTGGCCGGCGCCGGCAACAAGCAGGGCCCCGAGCTCTACGAGGTCGTCAACCGGCTCGTCGGCTCGCATGAGGGCTTCGCCTATTCCGATATCCTCCTCGAGCACCGGGATAGCGGCGACGTCTGGTCGTACGAGAACCTGAGCGCCTTCCTGCTCTCCCCCAGGGGCTACGCGCCCGGCACCAAGATGGCCTTCCCGGGCATCAAGGATGATTCGGAACGCGCCAACGTGCTGGCCTATCTGGGCAGCCTGTCGGCTTCGCCGGTGGCCTTCCCCGCGCCGGCCGCTGCCGAGGCTCCGGCCGAAGCAGCTCCCGCTGCCGACACACCAGCAGCCGACGCTCCTGCGGCTGACGCTCCGGCTACCGAAGCCCCCGCGGCAGAGGCTCCTGCTGCTGAAGCCCCTGCGGCCGATGCGGCTCCCGCTGCCGACGCGGCGCCCGCCGTCGAGACGCCCACCACCACGGACTCCGAGACCATGGTCGAGGGAACTCCGATCTCAGAGACGCCTCAGACGGTCACTCCGGTTCAGTGAGCCGCCGCATAGCGACGATTTTCGAGCCGCGCTCCCAACCGGGCGCGGCTTGCGCTTTTTCGAGGGACCATTTCCGATGACGTTGCTGCTCCACCTGGCCGATTTCAACGAGCGCCGCTGGGCCGACGGCTTTGCCGCCGCCCTGCCCGGCCGCAAGGTGGTGACGCGGGCCGACCAGTATGATCCGGCCGAGGTCGAGTACATTTTCATCTGGAAGCCGAAGCCCGATGCATTCGAGGGGCTCGTCAACCTCAAGGCCGTGCTGTCGCTCGGCGCCGGCGTCGATGCCCTGCTGCGCCACCCGGCCCTGCCGCAGGACGTGCCGGTCGTACGCTTCATGGACGAGGACCTGACGCAGCGGATGAGCGACTATGTGCTCGCCGAAGTGACCCGCCACCACCGCCTTTGCACCCGCTTCAAGCGCGACCAGGCGAACAAGCGCTGGGTGCAGCTCTATCCGGCTCCCGCCTGGGACGCCAATGTCGGGGTCATGGGCCTCGGCCAGCTCGGCATGGATGCGATCCGCCACCTCAAGGTGTTCGGCTACAAGCTGCGCGGCTGGAGCCGTACGCCCAAGGAGGTCGACGGGGTCGAGGTGTTCCACGGCGCCGAGCAGTTCGAGGCGTTCCTCAACGGCACCGACATCCTCGTCAACCTGCTGCCGCTGACGCCCGAGACGCACGGGATCCTCAACTACGACACCTTCTCGAAGCTGCGCCGCGACGGGCTCGATGGCGAAGGCCCCGTCGTGATCAACGCGGCGCGCGGTGGCCACCAGAAGGAGGCCGATATCGTCCGCGCCCTCGATGACGGCACGCTGAAGGCCGCCAGCCTCGACGTGTTCGAGGTCGAGCCGCTGCCTCAAGACTCGCCGCTCTGGGGCCGCGACGACGTCTACATCACCCCACACATCGCCGCTGCCTCCTCCGAGCGGACCGGCGTCCGCTACTTCAGCCGCGTCATCAAGGACCACGAGGCCGGCAAGCCGCTGCCCAACGTGGTCGATCTCGGTCGGGGCTACTAGAGCTCCAGTTCCCAGTACTCGCCGACCAGGTCCTTGCCGAAGCTGCGATGCGGGCGGCTTTCGACCATGGCGAAGCCGGCGTCGGCGTAGACGCGACGGGCGGCGCTCAGGCTCTCCTGCGTCCACAACCGGACCTTGGCGTAGCCCTTGTCGCGGCTGAAGCGCACCACCTGATCGACCAGCAGCCGGCCGATTCCGAGACCGCGCGCGCCCGGCTCGACATAGAGCAGGCGCAACTGCGCCACGCCCTTGCCGGCGTCGACGACGAAGATGGAGCCGGCCAGGTCATCCCGCCACTCGGCGATCCAGCAGGCCTCGCGCTCCGGGTCGTGGGCCTGCATGAACTTGCCGGCGATCTCGGCCGCGAGCCCCTCGTAAGTGGCATCCCAGCCGAACTCGGCGGCGTAGAGCTGCGACTGCCGCGAGACGACGAGCGCGATCTCGCCCAGCCGGGGCGGTCGGATCAGCACGGGCGATGCAGGCAGGTCATCGCCGAGCAGGGTGCGGATGGTCCACATCGCTTCGGCCAGGCGGCGGCGATCGGGCCCCGAGAGCGGCGCCAGCATCTTGCCGACGGCCAGTTCGGCCTTCTCGCGCAGGCCGGCATAGGCGCCGTCGCCATCGCGGGTCAGCGCGATGAAGTTGCCACGCCGGTCGCCGGGGTTGGGCGAATAGCTCACCAGCCCCTTGGCGCTGAACCCCTGCAGGATGCGGGTCAGGTAGGCGCGATCGAGTTCCAGCGCCCGCGCCAGTTCGCTGCCGGTGGTGTGGCCGCGTGCCGCAATCTCGTGCAGCACCCGCGCTTCGGCGAGGCTGAAGGGGCTCTCGGTCAGGTGCTCGTCCAGCACGCCGATGAGCCGCGTATAGAAGCGGTTGAAGGCGCGGGTGTCGTCAATCAGCGAGTCGGACGGAATGTCACTCATGATGCATGACAAGCTCATTCAGTTCGTTGACAAAGTCAACCATATCGCTGCTTCAAATAGCCATAGACCGCCCGAATGCCCTGGTCGGTGCCGCCCACGGGCCGTCCGGCCCGCGCCTCCGGAGCCCAGGCGAAGATATCGAGGTGCGCCCAGTCCTTCGCCTGCTTGACGAACCGCTTGAGGAACAGCGCCGCCGTGATCGACCCGGCAAAGCCGCCCTGTCCGGCATTGTTGATGTCGGCGATCTTGCTCGACAGCATGGTCTCGTAGGGCATGTGCAGCGGCAGCCGCCACAGCGGATCATCGCTCGCGAGCCCCGCCACCATCAGCCCGGCCGCCAGCTCGTCGCTGAGGGTGTAGAGCGGCGGCAGCTCCGGCCCGAGTGCGACGCGCGCCGCGCCGGTCAGCGTCGCCATGTCGACGATCAGTTCCGGCGCCTCCTCATCGGCCAGCGCCAGCGCGTCGCCGAGGATCAGCCGCCCCTCGGCATCGGTATTGCCGATCTCGACCGTGCTGCCATTCCGAGCCCTAAGGATGTCGCCCGGCCGGAACGCCGGGCCGGAAATGGCGTTCTCGACGATCGGGATCAGCACCCTGAGCCGCACCCGCAGCTTCGCGTCGATGATCGCATGGGCCAGCCCCAGCACATTGGCGGCACCGCCCATGTCCTTCTTCATCAGCAGCATGCCGGAAGCCGGCTTGATGTCGAGCCCGCCGGTGTCGAACGTCACCCCCTTGCCCACCAGCGTGATCTTCGGATCCTTCGCCTTGCCCCAGCTGAAATCGACCAGCCGCGGCGCCTCGGCGGCAGCCCGCCCCACCGCATGGATCATCGGGAAGTTCTCCTTCAGCAGGTCGTCCCCCGCGATTACCTTGACGTCCAGCTTGTGGCGTTTGGCGAACGCCCGGATCTCCTTTTCCAGCGCGTCCGGACCGAGGTCGCTCGCCGGGGTGTTCACCAGATCCCGCGCCAGGAAGGCGGCATCGACAAGGCGAGCCACCTCGGCGCTGTCGGCACCCTCCGGCAGCTCCAGTTCTACCGGCTCCCGGGCCTTGCGATAGCGGTCGAAGCGGTAGGCGCCGAGCCGGAAGCCGAGGGCCGCGATGGTCGGATCACCCAGCGCGCCCGCAAGCCCGTAGCGGCCCGGCTCGAGGGCAGCGGCAGCGAGGCCATGCACCAGCTTCGGCCGGTCGGCAGCGGCGCCCACGCCGAACAGGTAACCGGCCAGACCACCATCCTCGGCCGGCAGTGGCAGCAGCCTGCCGCGCTGGCCGCTGAACCCGTTCGCCTTGGCCCACCTGAGGTGAGCGGGGTTCAGTCCTTCGGGGACGCTCCCCTCTTCTACAGCGGTAAGGAGGAGCGGCTTCGACTTGGCCATGATGCGGTTCCGGATGCGGCGGGAGTGCCACGATAGCGCCGGGCGCGCGCCCCGCGCAATGCTCGCGAGGCCCGGTTTAACCCGCTGTTAGGGTTAATCAATTATTGCTGGAAGTGGGCTCGGGACTGGCACCCGGAGGACTTTGTTCGTGTCGCGTCGATTTTCACTGAAGCCGTTCGTGTCGCTGCTGTGCACCGGCGTTGCCGTGCTGGCGCTGAGCGCCTGCGCCGCCAATCCGATGACCACCGGCTCGATCGGTTCGAGCGATCCCATCGCCATTCCGGCCGATCAGCGGGCGGCTGCCATCGGTCAGCTCGCGGCCCGCTACAAGCAGAACCCGGGCGACCGGAACACGGCCCTCTACTACGCCGCGGCGCTGCGCAGCAACGGGCAGGCCGACCAGGCGATCGCCGTGCTCGAGGGGGCCGTCGGCAAGTTCCCGCGCGATCCTGAAGTAGCGGTTGAGTACGCCAAGGCGCTGTCGGCCGCCGGGCGATTCGACCAGGCGCTGACGGTGGTCGAGCGGGCCATCGACCCCACCGCACCCAACTGGAATGCGCTGCTGGTCAAGGGCGCGATCCTCGACCAGAAGGGCCAGAACGTCGAAGCGCGGCAGCTCTACCAGACGGCGCTGAAGGTCGCTCCGGACCAGCCGTCGATCCACGCCAATCTCGGCCTCTCCTATGCCATGACCAACGACCTGACGGCGGCCGAGAAGTCGCTCAGGCTCGCGGTGTCGATGCGCGGCGCCAACACCAAGGTCCGGCAGAACCTGGCGCTGATCGTTGGCCTGCAGGGCCGCTTCGACGAGGCGCAGCGACTGTTCGCCGCCGAACTCCCGCCGGCACAGGTGGAGGCCAATATGGCCTATATCCGTGCCCTGCTGACCCAGCAGAACCGCTGGGACCGGATCGAGGGCGCCGGCTGAGACACGGTCCCCCCAGCCTGAATGCCAAAGGGCGCCGGTGGCGCCCTTTTCATTTCACTCGATGTCGCCGGCCCTAGCCGAAGCTGACATTGTTCTGCATCACCTTGATGATCGCCGGCGAGATGATGACGATGAACAGCACCGGCAGGAAGAAGATGATCAGCGGCACCGTCAGCTTGGGCGGCAGCGCGGCGGCCTTCTTTTCGGCATCCATCATGCGGGTTTCGCGGCCTTCCTCAGCCATGACGCGCAGCGAGGTGCCCACCGACGTGCCGTAGCGCTCGGCCTGGATCAGGGCCTGCATCACCGACTTGACGTTGTCGAGGCCGGTCCGGCGGCCGAGGTTGTCGTAGGCCCGGGTGCGGTCTTCGAGGAAACTGAGCTCCGCAGTGGTCAGCGTCAGCTCCTCGGCGAGCGCCACCGAGGCCAGGCCGATCTCCTTGGAGACGCGCTTGAAGGCATGCTCGATCGACATGCCGGATTCGACACAGAGCAGCATCAGGTCGAGCGCATCGGGCCAGGCGCGCTTGATCGAGAGCTGGCGCTTGGAGGTCTGGTTGCGCAGGAACAGGGTCGGCAGGTAGGCGCCGACGAGGCCGATGAAGAGCGCGTAGAGGGCGCTCATGTAGATCGGATTGTCCTTCATCACGGTCAGCGCCAGATAGGCGAAGGCCAGCGCGAAGAGGATGAACGGGGTCACGAAGCGCGCGAACAGGAACGTCGTCATCACCGCCGGGCCGCGATAGCCGGCGCGGGCCAGTGCATCGACGGTGGTCTCGTCGGCGAAGGCCTTCTCGAGCGAGAAGCGCTCGACGACGTTCTTCATGTAGCTGCGGCCGGAGGCCTGGCGGGCGGTGCGGGTGGGACCGTCACTGACCGTCGTGCCGCGCAGGCGCGCCATTTCCTCGGCGCGCATCTTCTCGCGCTCGAGCGCCACGCGGCGGATGCGCTGCTTGATGTTGCTGCCCGAGGACAGGAATGTCGCGCCGATCGTGAACACCACTGCCGCCGCGGCGATGGCGGCGAACAGGGCGGTCAGGAATTTTGGATCAGTCAGTGTGTGGACCAGGTTGTCCATCGGTACCTCAGATGTCGAACTGGACCATTTTGCTCATGATGAAAATGCCCATCGACATCATGATGAGCGCGATGCCGAGCATGACGAGCCCGATCTCGGTCTGGAAGAGCGGCAGCATGTAGCTCGGCGTGGTCAGCGTCACGAGGATCGCGACGATGAAGGGCAGCGATCCGATGATGCCGGCCGACGCCTTGGCTTCAGACGACATTGCCTTGATCTTCTGCTTCATCTTCTTGCGGTTGCGCAGCACCTTGGCGAGGTTGCCCAGCGCCTCGGACAGGTTGCCGCCCGCCTGCTGCTGCACGGTGATGACGACAACGAAGAAATTGACCTCCGAGACCGGCACGCGGTCGTAGAGGGTCTGTACGGCTTCCATCATCGACTTGCCGAGCGACTGCTGGTCGAGCACGCGCTGGAAGTCGGACTTGATGGGTTCCTTGGCTTCCTTGGCGACGAGGCGCATCGAATCGTTGAGCGGCAGGCCGGACTTGACGCCACGGACGATGGCTTCGACGGCGTTGGGGAGTTCGTCGAGGAAGGCGTTCTGATATTTCTTGCGGCGGTGGCCGAGGTACATGCGCGGCAGCAGGTAGCCACCGGCGAGCGCGAAGATGGCGCAGTAGAGCAGCTCGACCTGCAGCAGGAAGGTGACGACGAACAGCACCCCGCCGAGGATGATGGAGTTGCGGATGAAGGTACCGCGCTTCAGCTTCATCCCCGCCTGGTAGAGCTGGTCCTGCAGGGGCACGCGCTTCCGGCGCTTCTCCAGCGTCTCGGTCTGGGCTCGCAGGGTCTGCTGGATTTCCTTGCGGCGGGAATCGCGGGTGCGGCTCGCCGACGCCTCGCGGCGGTTGGCCTGAATGTCGCCCTGCAGCGCCTTGATGCGCTTGTCGGCGCGATTGCCGCCAAGCAGCGACGGCACCAGCGCAAAGCCTGCGGCCCCGACGGCGACGGCGATCAGCAGCATGAAGATCAACGGGTTCATCGGATCGCCTTACGCACCAAGGATTTCACGCTGTTCGACGTTCGATTTCTCGAGCGCCTCGACAAGGTTGGCTTCCTCGTTGAAGTAGCGGGCGCGCTCGGTGAACTGCGGCTTGGTGATACCGGTCGAGCGGTGCCGGCCGATCAGGTTGCCGCTGCTGTCCTCGCCCATGATGTCGTAGAGGAAGATGTCCTGGGTGACGATCACGTCGCCTTCCATGCCCAGCACTTCGGAAATGTGGGTGATGCGGCGCGAGCCGTCGCGGAGACGGGCGGCCTGCACCACGACGTCGATCGAGGAGACGATCATCTCCTTGATGGTACGGCTGGGGAGCGAATAGCCGCCCATGGTGATCATCGATTCAAGGCGGCTGAGGGCCTCGCGTGGCGAGTTGGCGTGCAGCGTGCCCATGGAGCCGTCGTGGCCGGTGTTCATGGCCTGAAGCAGGTCGAAGGCCTCGGGTCCGCGCACTTCGCCCACGATGATTCGCTCGGGACGCATGCGCAGGCAGTTCTTCACCAGGTCGCGCATGGTGATCTCGCCCTCGCCCTCGAGGTTGGGCGGACGGGTTTCGAGGCGCACCACGTGCGGCTGCTGCAGCTGCAGTTCGGCCGAGTCCTCGCAGGTGATGACGCGCTCGTCCTTCTCGATGAAGGCGGTGAGGCAGTTGAGCAGCGTGGTCTTGCCCGAACCGGTACCGCCCGAGATCAGCACGTTGGCGCGCACGCGGCCCAGAATGCGCAGCACCTCGGCGCCTTCGGGCGAGATCGAGTTGTATTTGACCAGCTGCGGCAGGGTCAGCTTGTCCTTCTTGAACTTACGGATGGTGAGCGCAGCGCCGTCGATCGCGAGCGGCGGGGCGATCACGTTGACGCGCGAGCCATCGGGCAGTCGGGCGTCACAGATGGGGGAGCTCTCGTCGACGCGGCGGCCGACCTGCGACACGATGCGCTGGCAGACGTTCATCAGGTGCGCGTCGTCGCGGAAGCGGACATTGGTGAGCTTCACCTTGCCGCCGACCTCGATGTAGCATTTCTGCGACCCGTTCACCATGATGTCGGCGATGTCGTCGCGGGCCAGCAGCGGCTCGAGCGGGCCGTAGCCGAGCACGTCGTTGCAGATGTCCTCGAGCAGGTCTTCCTGCTCCGAGATGGACATGATGATCGACTTGAGCGCGATGATCTCAGCGACGATGTCGCGGATTTCCTCGCGCGCCGTCTCCATTTCCATGGTGGCGAGCTGGCTGAGGTCGATCGAGTCGATCAGCGCGTTGAAGATCGCCGACTTGGTCTGGAAGTACTCCTTGTCGCGCTGCGCCGATTCCGGGCTGCGGACATCGATGACTTCCTCGCTGCGCTTGGGCTCAGACGAGCGCGACAGCTCGCGGCTCGCCGCCTGCACGACCGGCGCGGGGGCCTGGCGAGGCGCCTGGGTGTTGGCCCCCGGGGTATTGCCGCCGAACGTGGTACGCTTGCCGAACATCCGAAACCTCTCAGGCGCGCTTCTTGAGGAACGGAATCTTCAGGCTGGACTTGCTGGCGACCCGTTCAGGCGTATTGCGGCCGGTGACATGCATGCCGATCAGGCGGAACATGTCGTTGGCGCGGTTGCTGGCGGCCACTTCGGCGATCATCTGGCCGTTATTGGCCGCTGTACCGAAGGTCTGGGCGTCGAACCCCACCTGGCCGAGGAGCTTGCACTCGACGGAGGTGGCGAACTCGTTGGCCGGGATTTCGGGCCGGCGCGGCACGCCGACCTTGTTCAGCACCAGCAGCGGCTCGGCCTCGGTGGGGCGGAGCGCCTTGATGGTATCGGCGAGGTTCTTGGCGTTGCGCAGGTTGGCGAGATCCGGCTCGGCGACGATGATCACCTCGTCGATGGTCGCGATGGTGTGCCGGACCCACGCGCTCCAGATATGCGGGATGTCGAGGATGACGACCGGAGTCGATTTCTGGCTGAGCTCGATGATCTGCTCGAAGTCGCGTTCCTCGAAGTCGAAGGTCTTGTCGAGCACGACCGGAGCGGTGAGCAGGCTCACGTGGTTGGCGGCCTTGGAACTCAGCCGGTCGAGCAGGGTCTGGTCCATCTTCTGGCTCGCGCCAACGGCGTCGGCGATGCCGTGGGGCGGGTCCTGGTTGAAGTTCAGCCCGGCCGTGCCGAAGGCGAAGTCCAGGTCGAGGATCAGCACATCCTGCCGGAGGCTCTGGCTGATGGCCCAGGCAACGTTGTGGCTGACGGTCGAGCCGCCTGCCCCGCCCTTGGCGGAGATGAAGCCGATGGTGCGGCCGATCGGCGCTGCCCCTTCGGCGGCGAACAGCTCGGTGATGACCGACACGATCGCCTGCGCCGATGTCGGCAGCACGATGTATTCGGAAACGCCCGAGCGGATCAGCTCGCGGTAAAGCACCACGTCGTTGACGTGCCCGAGCACGATCAGGCGGGTCGCCGCGTCGCACACCTCGGCGAGCCGCTCCAGGGCGCGCGGGATGTCCTCGGTCGGCAGCGTCGTCTCGACGATGATGAGGTTCGGCGTCGGATTGGCCTTGTAGGTCTCGATGGCACCTTCGAGGCCGCCATTATGCGTGGTGAGCGCCACCTTGCTCATCCGGCGATCATGCACCGCCGCCTCGACCAGTTGAGCGGTCTGGGAGTGCTCGCAGAAGGCCTGGATGGTGATGCGCGGGATCAGCCGCGCACCGTTTGCCACTTCGATCGCGGGCTCTTCCGCCTGCTTGCCGCCATCGATCTTCAGGAAACTCATGGTACTGTTAACTCCATCAATCCAGCAGGAAGCCGATCGAGCCGTCGTAGCTGCCGCGCATGCCGTCCGGCCCGACGCCGTAGATGGTCTCAATATGGCCCAGGAACATTGCTTCGGCGTCACCAGCGAACTGAAGGTTGTCAGTAGGCAGTTCGGGCATGTGGGCCTGGGCGCGGGCGTAGTAGGGGGTCACGAGGAACACCAGTTCGGTACGGTCGCTGGTGTATTCGCGGGAGCGGAACAGGGCGCCGAGGATCGGGATGTCGCCCAGTCCAGGCAGCCGGTCGATCTGCTGGCGCGAGCGCTCCGACAGCATGCCGCCGATCGACAGGGTCTGGCCGACGCCGAGCTGCACCGTGGTTTCCACGTCGCGGGTGTTGAGGGCCTGGCCGTTCGGCTCGGAGACGGTGCTCTTGACCTCCAGCTGGATGGTGCCGTCCGACTTGATGGTCGGGGTGAAGGCCAGCTGCACGCCATAGGGCTTGAACTCGGTGATCGTGCGACCGCTGTCATCGGTGGTGGTGTAGGGGAGTTCGCCACCGGCGAGGAAGGTCGCGGGCTTGCCCGAGAGGGCGGTGAGCACCGGCTCGGCCAGCGTGCGGATGCCGCCGCGGGCCTCGAGTGCGCGGAGCTCGACATTGATCGAACCGCCGCTGAACGGGATACTGGTGTTGCCGCCGACTGCCGGAATCTCGGCGTTCGTAGCCATCGGGGTGTTGAAGCCGCCGGTCAGGCTGCCGACCGAGAAGCTGCCTGACAGGTTGATGCCGAGCTGCTTGGCGAGGCTGCGCTGTACCTCGGCAACCGTCACCTTCAGCATCACCTGCTCCGGGCCGGCCACGGTGATGACGCTGGCGACGTTCTCCGGCGCACCGGCAAACTGCCCGGCAATGGCCAGGGCCTTGTCGGCATCCTCGGCCGAGTTGACGGTGCCGGAGATGACCACCCGATTGATGGCGTTGCCGTTCACATCGACAAGTTCTATCGACTCCACCTCGATGGCAGAGCCGGGGATGACCCTGGCGTAGGCGTCGCGCAACGCGGCGGCGACATTGGATGTCGCTCCCTTTACTGCGACGTCGAGCACCACGATGGTGCGCCCGTTGGCATCAAGGAAAATCATGTTGGTGTCGCCCGCGCCCGTCGACTGCAGGACGGCGCGGCGCTTGGAGCGCAGGATGGCGTTGGCAACGCCCGGCTGGGAGACGATGACTTCCTTCACGTCCACGGGCAGGTCGAGGATGATCGACTTGTTGGGGCCGATGCTGACGCTGCGCGTGGAGCCGAAGGCGCTGCCGTTGATGGTGATGTGGGCAGAGTCGGCGCCCAGCACCTGGCCGAGCCCGAGCGGGGCGAGGCCGAGGGTGAGGCCGAGCAACGCAGCCAGGGCGGTCATCTTCAGGGTGTCGTACATCAGGCGCCTCGTCCAGGCAGACCGGGTCATTTCGCTCTCGTCGGACATCATTCCCCCGTCGCCGGCTGCTCTTGGTCGCCATAGCTGGCATCTGTCACTGCAAGTTCGGTGGTAGCCGACACGTCCTCGCCGCGTCCGAAGCGGATCATCCGGATCGGGCGATTGACGTTGTTCTTGCGCTCGGTGTCGGCGCTCTCGGCGTAGTCGGCGATGGACCTCAGCACCAGCGAGAGGGTGCCGAGGCGGGTCGAGTTGATGACCGTCTCGCCCTGCACCGGGTTGAGCTCCAGCACCGCGATGGTGTCGGCAAAAACGTTGGCGGCCGGGTCTTCGGGGTCGACCGGGGCACCGGTGGTGCCGGCCTCGCCCAGCCGCGTGCCGATGGCGAGAACCTTGACGTTCTCGAGGATGGTCTGCGAAATCGAGCCGCTGGCACCGGCCTGGCTCAGCACCACGTCGACGCGGTCGTTGGGCAGGATGTAGCCGCCCGAGGCGGATGCGGCGCTCACCTGCACCGGAATTGCCCGCATGCCTTTGGGCAGCACGGCCGACAGGTAGCCCTGGTCGGAGTGGACCAGCTTGACCTGCATGATCGGCTCACCGGGGAAGAACTCGAACCGCGCGACCGCGCCGTTCATCTCGGTCAGCGCATCGGGCAGGGCGGCGTCGGTGATGTATTCGGGGCGAACGGCCAGCTCGGGCCAGTCCTGCCACTCGATCGTCGCTTCGCCGAGGCGCTGGCCAACGCCGATCTGGGTCTTGGCGACCAGGATGCGCGCCTTGCGCTCCTGGATGACCTGGGTCGGCCCCTCGACCATCACCTGCTGCGGAGTATTGGTCGTGGCGACGAAGAAGTAGGCCGCGAGGCCACCAGCCAGAAGGGCGACCATGAGCAAGATGATGCGCGACGCTCTCATCGCCGGTACTCCACTGAACCAAGACGCATCGGCGCCTGACTAACTCGTGGACTGACTATCGGCGCAAAGGGTCAAAGTTTGGTTAATCGATGCTTTGCAATTACGGTTAACGGAACGTTTCCATATTGCGCGCCGTCCGGCGATCAGGCCAGAAATCTCTGGAAGATCACGCTGTCGGAATAGACGAGGATGCCGGCGATGGCGAGCGCGATCCCGTAGGGGACGCCGGTCTTGCTGTCGTGCAGGCGATCGATCCAGGTGATCGCCCGCAGCCGCGCGGGCAATGGGTAACGCCGGGCAGCGAGGATGATGAGCGTCAGCGCCCCGCCAAGCAGCGACGCGTAGACAAGGTAGGGCAGCAGCAGGCCCAGGCCCAGCCAGAGCGCCGTCGCCGCGACGAGCTTGCCGTCTCCGCCGCCGATCCACCCCAGGTTGAAGAACACGAGGGCGACGACCAGCACTCCTGCCGCGCAGGCCAGGTGCATGCCGATCACCTCGAGCGGCAGACCGACGAAGAGCGCCAGCGCGAAGAAGGCGACGATCACCGTCAGCACGAGCTTGTTCGAGATGCGCATGGTGAACAAGTCCGAGAAGGCGGCGAACGCCATCAGCAGCGGAAAGATCACCAGGGCGAGGAGCGAGATGGGGGACATGGCTGCCGGAATGTGGGCGAACGCGCGGGAGACGCGACGCGCAGTTTCGCGCGGGCATGGTTAACAAAGCCGCAACGCGCCGTGCCGGCGGAAGGCCGGGGTCGCGGCGGATCGTGACGATACCGGCATTTGCGAAATATTCACCATTCCGGGCAACACTCCATTCAGCGTATCAGTCAAGTAACCCAGGGTTCGTCCCATGATGTTCCGCAAGAGTCTCGCGGTACTCCTCAGCGCCGGCGCGATGTTTGGCAGCCTGGCCCCGGCCATCGCCGCCGACAGCGCGCCGGTGACCGTGAAGGTCAACATGGCGCGGATCCTCCGGATCGACGCCCCGGCATCGACGGTGATCATCGGCAATCCGGGCGTGGCGGATGTCACCATCCAGGACCCGCAGACGCTGGTGCTGACGGGCAAGAGCTACGGCCTGACCAACCTCATCATCCTCGATGGCAGCGGTAACCCGATTGCCGACACGATGATCCAGGTGACCCAGGACACGGCCGACGTGGTGACGGTGTATGCCGGCAACAAGCGCCAGAGCTACAGCTGCGAACCGGTGTGCCAGTCGATCATCATGATGGGCGACGACCCGGCGTTTACCGGCGAAGCCGTCGGCTCGTCGCAGACCCTTGCCGGCGTTGCCAACAGCAACTGATCCTGCCGTTAACAGCGCCTGAACCATCGACGCAAGTTGCGCATGGCAGCTAACCTTCGCTTAGCGCTGTCTCGCTATTTTGGCGTTCGATGGAGCAACCCGCCGAACGCCGATGACGAAACGAAGATCGTGGCTCAGATGGATGCTGGCTCCCGCGCTGAATCGCGCGGGCAGGTTCAGGCGTGACGAACGCGGCGTGACGGCGGTCGAGTTCGGCATCCTAGCCCTGCCGTTTTTCACCCTGATCGCGGCGATCCTCGAGACCAGCTTCGTGTTTTTTGCGGGCCAGATTCTCGACAGCGCCGTCCAGGATGCCAGTCGGCTGATCCGCACCGGACAGCTGCAGACGGGTGTTGCGGCCAACAATACCCTCGAGAGCTTCCGCACCCGGATCTGCAACGGCCTCTACAACATGATGACCTGCGCCAACGTGAAGGTGAAGGTTTCGGTAGTGGCAAATTTTGCCAGTGCCACGGTCACATATCCGATCCAGACCGGCGCCGCCTGCACGACGACGGGCGGGGTCACGACCTGCAACTGGACGATCACGGAAGGCTACACCCCCGGCGCCGGCGGCGACGTCGTGCTGGTGCAGGCCTACTACAAGTGGCCCACCCTGGTCCGCCTGCCCGGCTTCAACCTGCAGGACCAGGTCGACGGCACCCGGCTGCTCGGCGCCGTACGGGTGTTCCGCAACGAACCGTTCGGGTGCTCGAATTGCACATGAGCCACAACCCGTTCCGCCGGTTCCTGCGTGACCCGCGAGGGGTCGCGGCAGTCGAGTTCGCGCTGATCCTGCCGTTGCTGGTGACGCTTTATTTCGGCACGGTGGAATCGGCATCGCTCTATGCGGTCGACCGTCGGGTCGCCACGGTGGCCAGCGCGATGGCCGATCTGGTGTCGCGCGAGCAGAAGTGCATCACCACTGCCAAGCTCGAGAGCTATTTCAACGCCGCCACCGGCATCATGCAGCCCTTTTCGACGACGGGCCTGAAGCAGGTGGTGTCGTTCCTGCAGGTGAGTTCCGCCGGCACCGTGACGGTCAAGTGGAGCACGCCGTACGGCACCGGCGCGACGGCGCGCGCCCTCGGCACCACGACGGCCATCGGCACTGCGACCAGCATCAACACGCTGGCGCGCACCAGGGGCTGGCTGGTGGCAGCGGAAATCCAGTATCCGTACCAGCCGCTCTTCGGCATCGTCATCAAGACCATCAACCTCGGCCACACCGAGTATTTCCTGCCGCGCTACGAGGAAGAGATCACCACCTCCGCCGCTTGCACCTGAGGCCGCTTGCCGCCACACCGCACGCCATGATAGCCGGGCATCCCGAACCCAAGGATGCCGCCGCCATGCAGGACACCATTATCCCCGTATTCGACCTCGGCGGCGTCTTCGTCGAGTGGAACCCGATGTTCCTGTTCCGCAAGCTCTTCGACACCGAAGAGGAAGCGCAGTGGTTCCTCGACAATATCTGCACCAAGGACTGGAACCTCGAGTTCGACGCCGGCGACATCTTCGCCGAGGGCGTCGCCCGGCTGATCACCCGGTATCCGCGCTACTGGCGCGAAATCCAGGCGTTCGACCTGCGCTGGAAGGAAACGGTCGGCGAGTTCATTCCCGGCACGATCGCCATCCACGACGAGCTGATCGCCAGCGAGATCCCGACCTTCGCGATCACCAACTTCTCGTGGGAGAAATGGGTGAGCTGCCTGCCCGAATGGCCGTTCCTCGAGAAGTTCGACGGGGTGGTGGTGAGCGGGCTCGAAGGGCTGGTTAAGCCCGACCCCCGGCTCTATCGCGTGTTCTGCGAGCGCTATGGCCTGTCGCCCGAGACCTGCGTGTTCATCGACGACAGCGAGGCCAACGTGGTGTCGGCCCGCAAGTTCGGCATGCAGGCGATCCACTTCACCGGCGACACCAAGGCACTGCGCAAGGAATTGATCGGCCTCGGCCTGCCGCTCGAGGCCAAGAAATAGACGCGACGGAGCGCCCGGCTGGCGTGAGCCGTCGGGTCTCGGGCAGTTCTGCCGCGGGTGGGGAACGATGCGCCAGCGTAGGGGTTGTTCAAGCACAACCCAAACCGGAGGACCAGTAAATGGACCATAGCAACCACGTACGCCTCGCCGCGAGCGACCTGACCGCAGCGACCCTCGAAGGCGCGACGATTTATGGCGCCGACGACCACAAGGTGGGCAAGGTCGACCATGTGCACGGCACGGGTGCCAGTGGCGCGGCGATCATCGATGTCGGCGGGTTTCTCGGGATTGGCGCCAAGCCGGTTTCGGTGCCGCTGAGCGATCTGCAGTTCATGCGCGACGAGAACGGCGATGTGCACGCCGTGACCGCCTGGACCAAGGACCAGCTGAAGGACATGCCGGAACACACGCACCACTGAGTGTGCCCCGGATTGAAACGAGAGCGGCCCCGCAAGGGGCCGTTTTCACGTCGGGACGTTGGCGGGCGCCCCACGGCAAGCTTGCAGGGTTAAGGCCTACTTGGTGCCGTACATGCGGTCGCCGGCGTCGCCGAGGCCCGGGATGATGTAGCCCTTCTCGTTGAGATGGCTGTCGATGGCGGCAGTAAAGATCGGCACGTCCGGATGGGCGGCGGAGAACTTCTCGATGCCTTCGGGGGCGGCCAGCAAGCAGAGGAAGCGGATATTGTTGGCGCCCCGCTCCTTCAGCTTGTCGATGGCGGCGATCGACGAATTGCCCGTCGCCAGCATCGGATCGACGACGATGATCAGCCGGTTTTCGAGCTCCGACGGCGCCTTGTAGTAATACTCGACCGGCTGCAGCGTCTCGTGGTCGCGGTAGATGCCGATATGGGCGACGCGGGCGGCCGGAACCAGATCGAGCATGCCGTCGAGGAGGCCGTTGCCGGCGCGGAGGATCGAGGCGAAGACCAGCTTCTTGCCCTTGATGGTGGGCGCATCCATCTTCACCATCGGCGTCTCGATGGGGATCATCTCGAGCTCGAGGTCGCGGGTGACCTCGTAGCACATCAGGTGCGCGATCTCGCGCAGCAGGCGCCGGAAACTCGCGATCGAGGTGTCCTTGTCGCGCATGATCGTCAGCTTGTGCTGGATCAGCGGGTGATCGACGACCGTTACTCCACGCATGGGGGACACCTGAGCCGCTAGAGGAAGGATTTGCCGTGCTGTCCGGGCGCGAGGCCGAGCCAGTGGGCGATGCTTTCTCCTATATCCGCAAAGGTATGGCGGATGCCAAGGGTTCCTGCCGCGAGGCTTGGGGAAAAGACCATGATCGGTACCTGTTCGCGGGTGTGGTCGGAGCCGCGCCAGGTCGGATCGTTGCCGTGATCGGCGGTGAGCACCACGAGGTCGGTGGGCTGGAGCCTGCTGATCAGTTCGGGAAGGCGCGCATCGAAGGCTTCGAGCGCCTGGGCGTAGCCGGGGACGTCGCGGCGGTGGCCGTAGTCCTGATCGAAATCGACGAAGTTGGTCATGATGAACGCCCCGTCGGCGGCCATTTCCATGGCCTCCAGCGTGCGGTCGAACAGGGCCATGTTGCCGGTGGCCTTCATCTTGTGGGTGACGCCGTGGCCCGCGTAGATGTCCGAAATCTTGCCGATGGCGTAGACCTGCCGGCCAGCATCCTTGGCCCGATCGAGCAGCGTCGGCTCCGGCGGGGCGATGGCGAAGTCGCGGCGGTTGCCGGTGCGCTTGAAGGTTTCCGCCGTTTCGCCGACGAACGGACGGGCGATAACGCGGCCGATGTTCAGCGGCGCCGTAAGCTCGAAGGCGGTTTCGCAGAGCGTGTAGAGGCGGTCGAGGCCGAAATGGGTTTCGTGCGCGGCGATCTGGAACACCGAATCGATCGAGGTGTAGCAGATGGGTTTGCCCGTGCGGAGCGACTCCTCGCCGAGCTCGGCGATGATGGTGGTGCCGGAGGCGTGCCTGTCGCCGAGGATGCCGGGAATGCCTGAGCGTTCAACCAGTTGGGCGATGAGGTCGGGCGGGAAGGTCGGCTCGGTGTGGGGGAAGTAGCCCCAGTCGAACGGCACCGGCACGCCGGCGATTTCCCAGTGGCCGGACGGGGTGTCCTTGCCCTTCGATACCTCGCGGCCGACGCCCCAGCGACCACCCTTCGGTTGATCGGTGAGACCGCGCGGGATGCTGCCGGTCGAGAGCTTCGCTGCGGCGCCGAGGCCGAGCGCATCGAGATTGGGCAGCGATATCGGGTAGTTGGCGGCGATGTGCCCGAGGGTGTCGGCGCCGACATCGCCATAGTCGGCCGCGTCGGGGGCGCCGCCGATGCCGAAGGAATCGAGGATGCAGAGGATGGCGCGGGGCATCAGGGGGCTCCGATATGGTCGGCGATGAGCGGGTGGTGGGGAGCTTCGCCATCGGTGATGCTGTAGGCGGCGAGAAGCCGGCTGGTCACGTCGGCCGCCATGCTTTCGTCGCGCAGATGAACACGGGCCAACGGCACATGAACGTCGACTGTGTGGCCGAGGCCAAGCAGTTGGTCGAAACCGACGGCGAAGTCGATGCTGTCGGTGGGGAGGCGCCGGCCGCCGCCGGCCGCGACGACGGCCATGCCGACGCCGCGCGTGTCGATGGCGGTTACGGTACCGGCGCGCGGCGCGAATATCTCACGGACGATCGGCGCGGGGACAAGGTGGGTGTCCATGCGCTCGACTAAATCGACGGGGCCGCCGAGCAACGCCACCATCTTCGAAAAGTGTTCGAGCGCGGTGCCGGTATCGAGGGCGCGGGTGACGGCGGCGAGCGCGTCCGTGCGGCCGGTCAGTTCGAGGGCGGCGGCAGCCAGCGCCAGGGTGACCTCGCGCAGGCGCGGGTCCTGGTGCTTGCCGGTGAGGAAATCGACGGCATTGCGCACTTCGAGCGCGTTGCCGGCGGCCGAAGCGAGCGGCTCGTTCATGTCGGTGATGAGAGCAGCGGTCTTGAGCCCGGCACCGTTGGCGACGGAGACGAGGCTTTCGGCCAGCGCCCGGGACTTTTCCAGCGTCGGCATGAAGGCGCCGGAGCCGGTCTTGACGTCGAGGATGAGGGCGCCGAGCCCAGCGGCGAGCTTCTTGGAGAGGATCGAGGCCGTGATCAGCGGAATGGACTCGACCGTCGCCGTCACGTCGCGGATGGCGTAGAGCACCTTGTCGGCCGGGGCGAGGTCGGCAGTCTGGCCGATGATGGCGCAGCCGGCGGCCTTCACTACCTTACGAAATAACGCGTTATCAGGGCTGGTGGTGTAGCCGGGGATGGCATCGAACTTGTCGAGCGTCCCGCCGGTATGGCCGAGGCCGCGGCCGGAGATCATCGGCACGTACACGCCGCAGGCCGCAAGAATCGGTGCCAGCATCAGCGAGGTGTTGTCCCCTACCCCGCCGGTCGAGTGCTTGTCGGCGACGGGGCCATCGAGGTCGGACCAGTCGAGCACGGTGCCGCTGTCGCGCATCGCGAGGGTGAGCGCCACGCGCTCGGGCGTGGTCATGTCGCGAAAGAACACCGCCATGGCGAAGGCCGCGGACTGGGCGTGGCTGACGCTGCCGTCGGTCAGTCCGGCAATGAAGGCGCCGATTTCACCGGCACTCAGGTCCTGGCCATCGCGCTTTCTGGCGATGACCTCCTGCGGGAGGAAAGGCATGTGGATGCTCTCGTTCTGGGTGCCGCGAATCTAGAGCGGCGGCACGACACAAGCAATCAGCCCGCCGTGGGCAACCCGTCGGCGGGAGCAGTCTTGCGCTCGGCGAGGCCGCGATTGAGCAGCGCGACGGCCGCGGCGGCAACGCTCAGCACCGCGAGGACGAGGTAGCCGGCCTGCGGACCCCAGTCGTAGAGCGCCCCGGCCAGCACCGGCCCGATGACGCGGCCCAGCGCCGAAAAGGCCTGGTTGAGGCCGACATACTTGCCCGTTGCCCCGGCCGGTGCGAGGCGGCTGGCCATCGAGGCGGTGATGTTGGTGAGCGCGCCCTGCGCCGCGCCGACGATGCACACACCGGCGAGGAAAACCACGAACGGGGTGAGCGGCAGGGTCGCCAACGCCACGGCGATGAGGATGGCCGCGCCTGCTGCAACACTCCAGTCGCCAAAGCGGGCGCTCAGCCGCCAGACGAGACCGGCCTGGGCGATGATCGAGGCGATGCCGGCCAGCGTCAGCAGCCAGCCGAGACCGGAGGCGGTGATGGCGAAACGATCGTAGACGAGGAGGCCAAGAGTGGTCTCCATGCCGACGAACACCACCATGGAGAGACCGGTCAGGACCAGCAGGCGCCAGAACCCGGGGGTCAGCTTCTGGTCAGGCGCGGCGACGACGGGCCGGCGCGTCGCATGCGGCAGCATCCAGATCGCGGCGATGAAGTTGACAGCGGCAATGGCGGCGCCGATCAGGCAGATGGCCGAAAAGCCGAGCGGCGCGGCGAGCGCGCCGATGCTGGGCCCAACGGTGAAGGCAAGGCCGATGGCGGCGCCACCCATGCCCATGACGCGGGTGCGCTTGTCGGGTTCGCTGAGGTCGGAAAGCGTCGCCATGGCGACCGAAATCGAGCCACCGAACAGCCCGCCGAGGACGCGGGCGCCGATCAGCACCCAGATATTGTCGGCGAGCGCACAGACGATCAGCGACAGCGTCGTGCCGAGCAGGGCGGCGAGCAGCAACGGCCGGCGGCCGATGCGGTCGGACAGGCGTCCGAGGATGGGCGCGGCGATAAACTGGGCCAGCGAGTAGCCGGTGAACAGCAAGCCGAGCGTCAGGCCAGTGCCGCCATACTGCGTCACCACGAAGGGCAGCGAGGGGATGACGAGGCTGAACGCCAGCATGTCGGTGAAGATCACCGCGCAGAGGATCAGCAGGCTGGATTTGGACGGCATCGGCTACCCGGATGAGTTCGGCGCGGTTGTGCACCCTTCCGGTGGCGATGGCCAGAGGACAGAGGGTCGCGAGCGGGGTGTAACGCGATGGCGTCACGGTGGTTTGATGTGGATCAGGGGGGCGTGAGGCGGCAATGGGTGCCTCAGCCACAACGTGTTGGGGCCCCTCCGCCGGCAGAGACCCGTGACTTCGTCGGCCCGATCCAGCACAGTGCCCGTGACCTCGGGGGGAAGAACCATGTCGCGGCCGCTGCTTGTCATCGATGGGGATTCGTTTGCGCACCGGGCCTATCACGGGGTGCCCAAGACAGTGCGGCGGGCCGGGAACAAGGCCGGCAACGCCATCGTCGGGTTTGCCAACTACCTGATCAAGCTCATCACCGAGGAGCAGCCGCGTGCCGTCGTCGTCGGCTGGGATACGCTCGAGGTGCCGAACTGGCGGGCGCTGGAGCTCGAGGGTTATCAGGGCGGACGGGTGTTCGAGGACGAGATCGTCGAACAGTTGAGCGTGCTGCCGGAGTTCGTCGCGGCGTTCGGCTGCGTGGTCGGCAAGGGCGCGGGCTTCGAGGCCGACGATTTCCTCTCGACCGCCGTGGCGCGCGAGGAAGCGCGCGGCGGTGCGGTGCTGGTGGCGACGGGCGACCGCGACGCGTTCCAGCTTGCCTCGGAGCGGACGACGATCCTGCAGCCGGTGAAGGCCGGACAGATCGCGCGGATCGATCCCGCCGGGGTGCGCGAGCGCTACGAGGTGGAGCCCGCCCAGGTGCCGGACTTCATCGCGCTGCGCGGCGACCCATCCGACAAGATCCCCGGCGCCAGGGGTGTCGGCGAAAAGACCGCGGCGAGCCTCCTGAAGCGCTACCCTGACCTCGAAGCCATGCTGGCCGACAACCGCTTCCCCGGCCAGGAAGACAACCTCCGGCTCTACAAGCGCATCGCCACCATGGTGACGAACGCCCCGCTCGGAGACGTGCCCGACGCCGAGCCGACCTGGAGCAAGGCGGCCGAGTTGGCGCGGACGTGGGAGCTCAAGGGATTGAGCGAACGGCTGGCGGCGCTGGCGGGCTAGTCGGAGGCCGTGTTGCCAATTGGCAGACGACGGACACGCATGCGAGAACCCTTGAGGCTCAGGACGGCGCCAGCGGCCAGCTCGTGCTCGACCTGTCGCATGGCACTGGCTACCAGCCTGGCAAAGTCTTCGCTGAATCTGTCCTGCCGTCGAAGGTGAATCACACTGGGGGTAACTCCACTTGTGGCAGCCAGGATGGTGCTGAAATCGATGTCTCGCGTCAGAACGACGTGCCCGTGCGCAGAGGCGTAGCGCATTATTTCCTCGTCCGACGACGAGGCTTCGCCGAGTGTGGACCAGTGGACTGCAACAATGCCCTGTTCGCGAAGGGCATCGACCCATCGCGTGGACATGTTCATATCCACCAGAACTTTCATGTGCCGGTCAGGTCGAGCTCACGCTCCTGCGCCAGCCAGGCGCCGTAGCGAATAGCCTGCAGAATGTCCTCACGTTCAAGGTAGGGGAAATCGGCCAGGATTTCTTCGATCGTTGCGCCGGAGCCGAGTTCTCCCAGGATCATGCCGACAGTCACCCGCATGCCGCGGATGCAGGCCTTGCCGCCCATCACGGCGGGGTTGTGGGTAATGCGATCGAGTTGGGCCATGCGGAACTCCTTGGCCTTAACATAGCAACTGGCCGGTCCGGACGCAAAGTGCCGCTCCTCCCTAGCCCAGCGGATCGGGATCAAGCGGCCACATCGGGCGGGGAATGAGCTTGAACGGGATGCTCTGCCAGTCTGGCGGGCAGGCGCCGGGGGTGGCGACGTAGAGCTGGCCGCGGACCAGTGGCGCGAAGATGTCGGTGTGGCGGAACAGGTTCTTGAGGCCGATCACCTGCTTGCCCTCGAGCACGATGCCGTGGCGGGTGAACATGGTGGGGGAGAACACCCCGGTGCGGCGGGTGTTGAGCAGCACCTCGATGCCGTTGACCCGCACCACCGCCACGTCGCCGATCGGCACACGCTCGTTGCTCAACTGGTCCTGCCAGGTGTTCGGCGCGAGGTGCAGCACTTCGGCGTCGACGTCCATCGAGGGGCCCGAGTAGGGCTCGTACTTGCCGCCGATGCGCAGTTTCAGTTTCGCGCCAACGCCCACGGACATGCAAATGCCGACCGCCAGCGGGTCCCAGAGCGGGCCGTAGACGGCGTTGGTGATGCCGGCCTCGATCAGGGCGCGCAGCATGTGCGTGGTGTCGCCGGGGGCGCCGCCGCCGGTCTGGTCGGAGGTGTCGGCGAGCAGCAGCGGCTTGTCGCCGCCACGCTGCGCTTCGGTGATGGCCTCGGCGAGCGAGGTGAAGGGCAGCGTCGCCTCGGCGCGGACGGCGTAGAAGCGGCGGCCGAAATCTTCGGCTGCCCGCGCAGCGATGGCGGGGTCGCGATCGGCGACGGCCAGCATCTTCGCGCCGGCATGCGGGACATCGGCCCACGGGAAGCCGTGATTCAGCGACAGCGACAGGATGCCGTCCTTGCCTTCGGCGGCGAACATGTCGGCCACGAAGCCGGGCATTGGGCCCTTTCGCGTGGTGGGGAACAGGCCCATCGTCTTGCAGTCGAACAGCGCCATCACCGGCTCGATCTCGCCCGCGAGGGTGCGCCGCATGAGGGCGAAGAGGTCGTCAGCGCGCTCGGCGTAGTCGATATGCGGGTAGGCCTTGTAGAAGACGATGAGGTCGGTGACGTCGAGCAGCCGATGATCGATATGGGCGTGGAGGTCGAGCTCCAGCCCAATGCGCGTGCCTTTGCCCACTTGCGCCCGCATGCGGGTCACGAAATCGGCTTCGCAGTCATCGTAACCATCGGCGACCATGGCGCCGTGGAGGAACATCAGCACCGCATCGACCGGGCCGGCCGCCGCGAGGTCGGCAAGAATGCGGTCGCGCATCGTCTCGTAGGCCGAGCGGACGGTCGGGCCGGCGGGCTCGGCGAAGGCGTGCAGCGACTGGATCACCTCCCAGCCCAGGTCGGTGGCGTGGGTGAGCCAGCGCTGCGCCGGCATGGCCCACGGGCTGCCGGGCACGCTGCCGACATCGCCCTCGTTCCAGAAGCCGCGCTGGAAACTGTCGAGGCCGGTCGGAAACGACGCGAAGGTATTGGTTTCGGTGCCGAGCGTGGCGATGAACAGGCGCATTGGGGTCCCCTCCCTTTTGCCTAGACCATACGAGCTTGGTCGGCGGTTGCCAGAAGCAAAGCGGCCTGCTCTGCTCAGCAAAAAGAAGGAGGACCCATCGTGGGGGAATTGCGGTTCGAGAAGTCGGCGGCGGCGATTGCCGATGCAGGGCGATGGATTGCCGGCGGGGTGAACAGCCACTTTCGCGCCGGCATGGCGCCGGGTCCGCTGGTGTTCACGCATGGCGAAGGGCCGTATCTGTTCGATGTCGATGGCAACCGGCTGATCGACTATTACTGCGGCATGGGCGCGATGGTGCTGGGGCACAGCCCGGCCGGGGTGCGCGAGGCGGTGAAGGCGCAGGTGGACAAGGGCATCCTGTTCGCCGGGCAATCGCCGATCGAGGCCGAAGCGGCGCGCATGCTGTGCGAGCGGATCCCCTCGGCGGAGCGCATTCGCTTCGGCTCGTCGGGGTCGGAAGTGGCGCAGGCGGCGATGCGGTTGATGCGGGCCGTGACCGGCCGGCGGACGATCCTGAAGTTCGAGGGGCACTATCACGGCTGGTTCGACAACATCCTGTGGTCGACCGCCCCAGCGCTGAACGCCGCCGGCCCCGAGGACGCGCCGGTGCCGGTCGCCGGCAGTGCCGGGCAGGACACCTCGGAGGCGGACGGCCTCGAAGTGATGGGGTGGAACGACCTTCCCAGGCTCGAGGCGCGGCTCGCACGCGGCGATATCGCCGGGGTGCTGATGGAGCCGGCCATGTGCAACCAGGGCGCCATGCGGCCAGCACCGGGCTATCTCGAGGGGGCGCTCGCGGCGTGCCGGGCGAGCGGTACCATCCTCTGCTTCGACGAGGTGATCACCGGCTTCCGGCTGGCCGCCGGCGGAGCGCAGGAGCTGTTCGGGGTGACGCCGGATATCTCGATCTTCGCCAAAGCGATCGCCAACGGCTTTCCGGTTGCGGCGATCGCCGGGCGGGCCGAGCTGATCGACAAGTTCTCAACCGCGGGCGTCCTGCATGGCGGCACGTTCAACGCCCAGCCCGTCGCCATCGCGGCGATGGTGGCGACGCAGCAGGGGTTGACGGCTGTCCATTTCGCCACCGCGGGGGCGCGGGGGCAGCGGCTGCAAGATGGGGTGCGCGACGCGCTCGCCGAAGCCGGCATCACCGCGCAGGTGATGGGCTTTCCGCTGATGTTCCACGTCTCGTTCGGGCTGAGCGAACCGCCGCGCAACTACCGCGAGATCGCGGCGGCCGACAAACGGGGCTATTCGGCCTTCGCGCTGGCGCTGCTGAAGCGCGGCGTACGGGTGCTAGAGCGCGGGGCGTGGTTCGTCTCGTCGGAGCACGACGATGCGGTGATCGACGCAACGCTGGCAGTGGTCCGCGAAGCGGCGCGGGAGGTGGCGCCGCAACTGGGCTGATCGCTAGAAGTCGAGCTTCGGCTTGGGCTGGGTGGCCTCGGCGGCGGCAATCCTGTCGATCAGCCTCTGGTTCTCGAGGGCGGTATATCGGGTGTCGATCAGCAGCACCTGGGTGTAGAGCTGACGGACAAAGGCGCCACAGTTCCGCGAGCGGTACGCTTCGGGGATGCGGATCAGATCGGGCCAGACTGGCGTGCAATCGTAGCCATCACCGTTGAAGAACGGGGCCATAGATGGCTCGCTCGGCCAGACGCGGTAGTTGCTGTCGCCATCGCCGTAGTAGGTAGGGCCGTACTTGTCGACCAGACCGTTGGTCAGTGCCTCGAGCATCTCCCTGCTCACTTCGCGGGCCACGGCGCCAACGACGTCGCCGGACTGGGTGGCCTTGAAGACCACGATGCGATCGTTCTGCCCATCTTCCTGCGGCACGTCATAGCCGAAAGCCACCTGCAGCACGGTGAGGTCGACCACGCCGCATTCGGCGCGGGCGAAGTCGTCGATGTAGGAGTCGCGGATGCGCTGCTCCGCGGCGTCATCGCCGATCTCGGCCAGTTCGGCGTTCATATCAGCCTCGAGCCGCGCACAGGCCGGACCGCTGCTTTCGGTGCTGACGCTGAGGGGAACTGCGTTGCGGCCCTCAAAGCGGGCCTCGAGCAGCTTTTGTGCCTCCTCGAGAGGCATGCCGAGAGTTATGCCAAGGATATCGAAGCGCGATTCCGGCAATCCCGGGTCCACCGGGCCGGCGGTGGGCACCACCCTGGGCGTCCAGCCGGGATAGGCTATGTCGGCAAGGTGCATGCCCAGGTCGGCGATCGGATAGAGGCTGCGCTCAAGAGGGTCGACCAACGCCTCGACCTCATCGTTGTCCACTCTGAGCGCCTGCAGCCGGTAGGTTTCGATCACCACCAGCGTGCCGGCGGGTGCCGTGATCCTGGCGTCGCCGAAAATGGCCGGATCGATGTTGACCGACTGCAGCTGGCGCAGTCGCTCACGGAACGCCCGTGCGTCGGCCTCCGGCATCGGAAGCTCGGCAGGGGCATCGATGGCGCCGACCAGTGTCATCCGGTCGGCGCCCGAGCCTCCGAGCGCCAGTGGCCTGCGCTCCGACAGGCCGACCGGGAAAGCCGATCGCTGGGCACTGAACTCGACGACGCTGGCATAGCGCAGAACCGATATCTCGGCCGGCAACACGGGCAGCAGCGCATCGAGCGCCGGCCGGTGGGCAGCAACGAAGCGCTTGCGCGTGTCCTCGCGGGTAAACTCGTCGACGCCTTCCCAGCTGGTGTAGTTCTTCTCGAAGTAGTCGCCCTTTTCGAAGGCCTCCCGTGCCCCCGGCGCCAGGTAGGGGCCAACGTCGAACCCAAGGTCGACAGCCATAGGCAAGGTGAGGCTGCGCTGCTCGAACAACCCGGGTTGAGCGGCCTCGGCAAACAGGGCGGTTACGGCGCGCAACCCAGCGTAGCCGGGCATGTCGTCGGGGACGAAAAGCGGGCGGCCGTCCAGCACCGGGATGTTGAACCGCGCGACCCACGGCTGGTCCGAGCCAGCCACGCTGACCCCGCGCTGCGGCGTGTTGTCGACTTCCGGCCGCACGACAAGGCCGGCGACATCGAGCGGCATGATTTCTTCGCTCAGATCGGTGCTGCGGAACAAGCCGGACCGTTCGGCGACAAAGCGGATGACGTGGCGCTCGCCTGATTTCTCGGCCACCAGCTGGCCGAAGGTCGCCAGCACGACCACCGGTCTGTTGCCGGAGGAGACGCGCGCCATCATGCGCTCGGCGTCCGCTTCGTTCATCGGCAGGCTTTCGGGCAAGCCGGAGTAGATCTCCTCCGGCTGCAGGCCCGGCATCTGTGACGGAACGAGGACGGCCCGCTGCGAGCCCTCATACTCGATCGGGAAGCTCGCGCTGGCGAAATCGTACGAACCGAGGATAGCACGCTTGAGCAGGACGACCGGGATCGGGAAGGCCGGCGCGCCGGCAATGAGTTCGGGAACGATCTGGTCGCTGAAAGCGGCGGCAGCACGCCGGCGGTCGAACTCGTTGCGAAGGGTGTAGGAGTTGCCGTCACGGTCGCCGAAAACCCGCAGCCGCTGGGTCGGGCGCAGCAAGTCGATGACCATCTGGTTGTCGAGACCGTTGCTGGCAATCCCCGGGTCGAGGCCGATGGCGGCGAGGTTGAAATAGCGCGGCATCGGACTGTCATAGCGGTCGCCGTTCACCAGTCGCAGCGACGCCTGGTCAGCCGCGAGCATCACGCGGCCATCGAGCACCGGCAGGTTCATCATCCTCGCGATGCGCACGGGATCGGAGGAAGCGGCGGCGGCGGGAGCGGTATCGACCAGCACGGCGATCTGTTCGTAGCCGGGCTGCTTTTCCTTGTTGCGGCCGGGAACGGTGACGGCAACCAGCCGATCAAGGGTTATTGTGACGGGCAGGTCGCCCGGCCCCCCTCCCGCACCCGAGGCGTTGGCGTCGGTGCCGAAGCCCGACAGGGTGAGGTAGGCGACAAGCCTCACCTGGCTGTCGCGGGACGTCGCCTTCAGCCGGTCGAGCAGCCCGCTCGCTGCTGCTTCGTCGGCAAGCGGCAGGCTGTAGGTCTCGGGCAGGCCAGGAACGATGCCGACCACCTGGGTTTTGAGCCAGGCATTCGAGTACTCCAGCTTCCGGTCGCTGAGCAGGCCGTAGGGCTCGTCGATGTCCATGCCGGTTTCAGGATCGAACCTGCCAAGGCTCGTGTCATCCTCGAAGCGCACCTTCAGGCTGAGCGCGGCGGGATCGGGCGCAAACGCCTTTGCCTCGGCCAGCACTGCCGCACGGAACTGCCCCAGGATGGCCGGGCGATCGATCTCGTTGGCCGCATCATAGCGCGCCGCCACTGCACTGACCTCCTCGCTTTCGGCATAGCGTTTGTCCGCGACCAGCCAGTTGAATGCCGCAGCATCGGACGCAAGCAGTTCGGGCTGGGCAGCGAGGCTGACGAGGGCGAACTGGCGGGCAATGGTATCGGAAGCCAGGTAGGCATCGTCGGCGAAAGTGGCTGTGCGCGGCACGCCGGTAACCGCCAGCAGCAGGCCGACATCGATGCGACCACTCCCGGCACCAGGGTTGTCGGCGAGGAACCCGGCAACCGCTGCGCGGCTGCGCTTGCCGAGGCGCCCATCCGGCTTGCCGGCGTCGTAGCCTGCTGCGTTCAGGGCCTGCTGCAGTTCGAAAATCTCGTCGCGGGTGAGCGCGCGAGCCATCTCGGCGTCATCGCTCCCGTCCAGTTCTGCTTCGGGCACGAACGCCGACCCTCCGCCGCCCTTCACGCCGGAGACGGCACCCTTGAAGCGTTCGGGCGTGGCGGCAGCGTATTTGAGGAAGCAGACCTTGGCCCTGGCATTATAGGTGAAGGCGCGGCACTGGCCGTCGGCCTCGCAGAGCCGGACGCAGTCGTCGAGGCGGATGCCCTTGAGGGCCGGATCGTCCATGCCGGAGCGGTAGTCGTTCTGCGGCAGGTCGGTATCGTATAGCAGGCCGATGCTGTCGGACTGGGCGTACTCCTCCGGATCGGGCTCCACCGGACGAGGAGTGACTGCCGGCTTTTCGGCGTCGATCGTCCGCGCCTCGGCGTCCTCCCGGGCCTTTTCGAGGGCAAGGCCGATGATCTTGCCGAACATGTCTCCCTGGGCCAGTGCAGATGGCGCGAACATGCCAATGCACAGTGCCAGAACAACCAGACACCTTGCCGAAACCCAGACCCGCATTATTGCACTCGAACTTGCCGCTTCACCAACAGGACAAGTGTGCACGCTGGAACGACGGTGGCAATACGGCAGCCGCCCTATGGTTGAAGTCGTTCAGGGCCGCGGCGCGTCGCGGAGGGCGCGCAGGAATTCGTCGGCCCAGGCGTGGATGTTGTATCGCTCGATGTCGGCGCGCAGCTTGACCCAGCGCTCCTTGCGCTCTTCGAGCGGCATCTTCAGCGCAACATCGATGGCATGCGCAGTTTCGTCGGCATCGTAGGGATTGACCAGCAGTGCGTCGGGCAGGATTTCGGCCGCCCCCGCGAAGATCGAAAGCACCAGCACGCCGGGATTGTCGGGATCCTGGCTGGCGACGAACTCGTGGGCGACGAGGTTCATGCCATCGCGCAGCGGGGTGACAAGGCCGACCCGGGCGGCGCGGTAGAGCCCGGCCAGCGTCGACTGGCCATAGGCGCGCTTCACGTAGTTCAGCGGCTGCCAGTCGATCTCGGCGAAGCGGCCCATGACGCGGCCGCACTGGTAGTCGAGGCTGCCGGTGATCTCCTGGTATTGCTGGATGGTGTCGCGCGACACCGGAGCGACCTGCAGGAAACTGACCTTGCGGCGATACTCTGGATAGTCGGCGAGCAGCCGCTCATAGGCTTCGAGGCGCTGCGGCAGCCCCTTGGTGTAGTCGAGCCGGTCGACACCGAGGATCAGCTGCCGATCGGCGATCGACTTGTTGAAGGTGACCATGGCCTTGCGGGTCGCCGGTAGCTCGGCCATGCGCGCAAACGCCTCGGGGTCCGAGCCGATGGGGAAGACACCGGCGTTGACGCCGGTGACCGGGACCAGCGGGCCGGAGCTGCGGCGCAGGCGCACAAACTCGACGGGCGAGGCGAAGTCTTCCAGCGCCGCCACATCGCGCTTCGCCTGCAGGCCGACGAGGTCGTAGGCGGTGAGGGAACCGATGAGGTGGCGATGGCTCGGGATGGCGGACAGTCCCTCGGGCGTGGGGAACGGGATGTGGAGGAAGAAGCCGATCCGGTTCGTCACCCCGCGATCCCTCAGCAACTGCCCGAGCGGAATCAGGTGATAGTCGTGCACCCAGATCAGGTCGTCGGGCCTCAGCAAAGGCAGCAGCGCATCGGCGAACTGCTCGTTCACCCGCATGTAGCCCTCGTAGAAGGCGGTGTTGAACCGGGCGAGCTCGGGGCGCATGTGGAAGGTCGGCCACAGCACGCTGTTGGCATAGCCAGCGTAGTAGGCGGCGTGATCGGCCTTGTTGAGGTCGATATGGACGATCTCGTTGCCGCCGACATCGAGGTGACGCGGCTTCCCCGGCTGTTCGGCGAAGTCGCCGCTCCAGCCGACCCAGATGCCGCCGAGCTGCTTGAGCACGCCATCGAGCGCGGCAGCAAGGCCACCGGCCGCCACCTTGCCGGGCTTGGGCGTACGGTTGGAGACGACGACCAGACGTTCCGTCACGAGAGGAACTCCCGGCTGCGGATGACGGCATCGAGCACGGCGGGCACACTGCTGGTGCCGGGAATGCGATAGAGCGCGGCCGTGTCGCCCGGCCCGACCTTGATGCCGGTGCCGCCAAGCTGCTGGGCGGCGGCGAAGCCATCCTCGTCGGTGATGTCGTCGCCGATGAACAGCGGCGTGCGGCCTTCAAACGGCGTTTCCTGCATGTAGCCGCGCACGGCGGCGCCCTTGTCGGCACCGGCGGCGCGGGCCTCGATCACCATCTTGCCGGCAACGATGGAAAAACCGGAGTGGACACCGACCGCGGCGTTGACCCGCTCGAAGCACTCGGCCGCACGTTCGGGGGCGAGACGATAGTGCACGGCCACCGCCGAGGGCTTGCGCTCGACGATGATGCGGTCGTCGGCGCCGAAGGCGAGTTCGAGCTCGGTGGCGAGTTCCGGCACCACCTGCATCGCCGCCTCGTTGAGCACTACGACCCGGCCGTCGCGGCTGCGGCGCATGTTGCCGTGCTCGGCTGCGACCGGGAGGTGCAACGGCGCGAGGAACCGGTCGATATCGGCCATGGCGCGGCCGGTGACCACCGCCACGGCACCATCGAGGGCGCTGTGGAGGGTCTGCAGCCTTGCGATGACGACAGGGTTGACTGACACGGCGTCAGGGGTGGGAGCAATCTCGGCCAGGACGCCATCGAAATCGAGGAACAGCGCGATCGGCCCTGAGCGAAAGAGCAGATCAGCCAGCGAACCGGCTGCCACTGATGCGTTCGTGGGTGATGTCATGTGGACTATACGTACGAGCGGCCGGAAGGTTCCACGGCTGCGTGCTTTTTGCCGGGGGCTTAGCCAGCGCGGCGGTAGAGCCGCACGGGAGACGGCGTGCGGGCAATCACCCGCTTGGCCTCGAGATCGAGTTGCACCGCCTTCACCCACCAGCCCGCCTTTTCACCGCCGGGAAACAGGTCGGCAGGCAGCAGCGGCTTGGCCGCAGCGATGACGGCTTCCACCGTCATGCCGGGCGGTGCGGTGGGCAACACGGCGAGCACAGCCTCGCGCATGGCGGCGTACTTCGCCCCATCGACGCGATAGAGCCTGCCGGGCTGGCCGACATTTTCGATTTCGATACGACCGTCCGGCTTAAGCGCCATACGGGATCCAGACGTTCTTCACCTGCGTAGCGCGGCGCAGCAGGTAGTCGCCTTCGAACTTCTGGCGGTCTGACAGGTCATAGTAGAGGCCGCTTGTGGTCCAGGTCTGCTTGAGGTTGCCGACCGAGGCCTGCTCCACCATCGTCGAGGTTTCGGCGTCGCCGGCGAACCAGATGGCGTCGATGCCATCGTGTTCGGCCAGCGTTTTCGCCAAAACCTTGCTCTCACCGGTGACGATGTTGAGGACGCCCGAGGGGACGTCGGAGGTTTCGAGCACCTGGTAGAAATCGGTCATCGACAGCGGCGACTTTTCGCTTGGAACGAGGACGACCGTGTTGCCCATGGCAAGGGCCGGGGCAATCAGCGCGATCGAGCCGAGCAGCGGTCGCGACGGGGGCGCGAGGATGGCCATGGCGCCGATGGCTTCGACCATGGCGGTGGCCACCATGCGCTGCGGCGGGTTGTGCACAGCGCCGTCGTATTTGTCGGCCCAGCCGGCGAAGGCGAACAGGCGCTCGACGGAGGCGGCGACCTCTAGCGAGCCATCCTCGCCGGTCTGCGCCTTGATGCGGGCGGCAAACTCGTCGGCGCGGTATTCGAGGTTTTCGGCGAGGAAGTAGAGGATCTGGGCGCGATTGTGGGCTGACGTCGTGGCCCAGCCGAGGGCGGCGCGGGCGGCTTCGACGGCGTTGCGGATGTCCTTGCGGTTACCGTCGCCGACTTCGCCGACGAGGCCGGCGGGGCCGTGGACGGGGCGGGAATAGCCGGAATCCGGCCGGGCCTGCTTGCCGCCGATATACATTTTCGCGGTCTGATCGATGGAACCGGTATCGTCGAGCGGGTTGGCGGGGTGGGTCCCTGCTTTCGCAGGGATGACAGCGGTGGGTTTGAAGGGCTGGAGCTCCTTCTCCCATTTCGGCTTCAGGTAGCTCGCCATGCCTTCCTTGCCGCCTTCGCGACCGAAGCCAGACTCCTTGTAGCCGCCGAAGCCGACGGCGGCGTCGAAGTTGTTGGTGGAGTTGATCCAGACAACGCCGGACTTGAGCTTGGGTGCGATATCGAGGGCGAGGTTGACGTTCTCGGTCCAGATCGTCGCGGCGAGGCCGTACTTCGAGTTGTTGGCGAGCGCCACCGCCTCCTCGGGGGTGCGGAAGCTCATTTCGACCAGCACCGGCCCGAAGATTTCCTCGGTGGCGACGGTGTTGGCGGTTGAAACGTGGGTGATGAGCGCGGGGCGGAGGAAGCAGCCCGTGGCCGGCAGGTCGATGTCGGGTTCGTAGAGCTGGCCGCCTTCGGCGACGCCCTTTTTCACCAGGTCGCGGACGCGCTCGACCTGCACCTGCGCCACCAGTGCGCCGATATCGACGGCCTTGTCGAGCGGGTCGCCGACGCGGAGGGTCGCCATGCGCTTCTTCAGCTTTTCGAGGAAGCGGTCCTCGATCGATTCCTGCACCAGGAGGCGCGAGCCGGCGCAGCAGACCTGGCCCTGGTTGAACCAGATGGCATCGACCAGCCCCTCGATGGCGCTGTCGAGATCGGCGTCGTCGAAGACGATGTAGGGCGACTTGCCGCCAAGTTCGAGGCTCAGCCCCTTGCCGGTGCCGGCGGTGGCCTTGCGGATGATCTTGCCGACTTCGGTCGAGCCGGTGAAGGCGATCTTGTCGATATCGGGGTGGTTGGTGATGGCAGCGCCGGTGTCGCCCTCGCCAGTGACGATGTTGACGACGCCTGGCGGCAGCTTCGCCTTCTCGCAGATTTCTGCAAACAGCAGCGCGGTGAGCGAGGTGAACTCGGCGGGCTTCAGCACCACGGTGTTGCCGGCGGCGAGGGCCGGGGCGATCTTCCAGGCCAGCATCAGCAGCGGGAAATTCCACGGGATGATCTGGCCGCAGACGCCGTAGGGCACGTGGTCGGGGAACTCGCGGTCGCGGTGCTGGGCCCAGCCGGCGTGGTGGTAGAAGTGGCGCGCCACCAGCGGAATATCGACGTCGCGGCTCTCGCGGATCGGCTTGCCGTTGTCCATGGTTTCGAGCACGGCGAAGAGGCGCGCATGCTTCTGGATCAGGCGGGCGATGGCGTAGAGATACTTGCCGCGCTGGTAGCCGCTCAGCGCAGACCATTTCGGGAAGGCGGCGCGGGCGGCTTTCACCGCGGCATCCACATCGTCGGCGGTGCCGTCGGTGATCTGCGCCAGCGGCTTGTTGGTCGCCGGATTTTCGGTGGCGAAGGTCTTGCCGGGCTTGGTCCACTGGCCATCGATGAAATGGCCGAAGCGGTTTTCGTGCGCGCCCAGCCAGGCGAGCGCAATGTCGCTGGCCTCGGGGGCCGGGCCGTAATCGAGGGAGGTGAAGATTTCAGCGATCTTGTTCATTGTTGTTCTCCCTGAATGCACGGCGGTGTCTGCCGACCCCCACCCTTGTTCCCTCCCCACAAGGGGGAGGGAGACGCTCAGTCACGTATTCGCCACATCGCCTCCCTCCCCCTTGTGGGGAGGGATTGAGGGTGGGGGTGGCCACGCGCCCGGACGTCACACCATCGGCATCCGATAATCGGCCGCGTAGTGGCCGGTGAGGGTGTGCTCCAACTGGCGCTCGATGTCGGTGAGGAGCGAGCTCGCCCCGAACCGGAAGAGGTGGGGCTGGAGCCAGTGGGTGCCGAGCTCTTCCTTCATCAGCGCCATGTAGTCGAGCGACAGTTTTGCCGTGGCGATGCCGCCGGCGGGCTTGTAGCCGATCTCGATGCCGGTTTCCTCGTGGAACCAGCGGATCATGCGGACCATGCTCAGCGAAGTCGGGAGGTTGGCGTTGACCTTTTCCTTGCCGGTCGAGGTCTTGATGAAATCGGCGCCAGCCAGCATGCAGACCAGCGAGGCTTTCGCGACATTAGTCTGCGTGGCGAGTTCGCCGGTACCAAGGATGGTCTTGATGTGGGCGTCGCCGCAGGCTTTGCGCATCGCCTTCACTTCATCGTAGAGCGCCTGCCAGTCGCCGCGCAGCACCATGCCGCGCTCGATGACGATGTCGATCTCGTTGGCCCCGTCGGCGACCGAGGCCTCGATCTCGGCGAGGCGGGTCGAGAGCGGCGACAGGCCGTGCGGGAAGGCGGTGGAGACCGCCGCGACGTTGATGCCGGTACCCTCTAAGGCATCGACGGCCGTCTTGACGAAGGCGTGGTAGACGCAGACCGCCGCGGGCTTGATGTCGAGGTCGGCGACGCCGAGGCCGTCGAGGATATCCTGCCGCACCGGGTGGCGGGCCTTGGCGCACAGGCGCTCGACGCGGCCCGGCGTGTCGTCGGAATTGAGCGTGGTGAGGTCCATCAGGGTGATGGCCTTCAAGAGCCATGCGGCCTGATAGTCCTTTTTCACGCTGCGGCGGGCCGGCAGCGATGATGCGCGGCGCTCCAGCGCCGAGCGGTTCATGCGGATGCGCTCGACCCAGTCGAGATCGAGCGGATAGCCGGGATTGCGCCGGTGCGTAGCCGCATCCTGCACTATCGGGGCCGGCGCCTTTGCCTTTGCAGCGGGCTTGTTGGCAGCCTGGTCGACGACGCGAAGTTCCACGTTGGCCTCCTTGTACGACGGGTCTTGCGCCCGTTTTGCGGCAGATTTCTGCCGGGGCACTATCTGCCCAGGAACTCCGGACCGAAAGAATGCGGCAGGAGTTGCGCGATGGTCTGTTCGAGCGGTGCACCATCCACCCCGTGCGAGACCACGACGACGTCCTGGTCGGCGAACTCGCGGATGCGCTGGCGGCAGCCGCCGCACGGCGTCACCGGCGTCTTGCCGGGGCCGGTGGTGTAGACGCGCTTGATGCGCTTGCCGCCGCCGGCCAGCATGGCGGCGATGGCCGAGGGCTCGGCGCAGTTGCCGACCGGGTAGGCGGCATTCTCGACATTGCAGCCGACATAAATGTTGCCGTCATCGGCGAGGATGGCGGTGCCGACCTGGAAGTTCGAATACGGCGCATAGGCCTTGGCGCGGATCGCTTCGGCGGCGGCGAAGAGCTCGGCATCCTTGTCGTGCGGCATGGCTAGCGCTCCTTGCTGTAGGCGACGCCGCCGGCCTTGGGGCCGACCGCCTTGCCGATGAAGCCGGCCAGCAGCACCACCGTGAGGATGTAGGGCAGCGCCTGGATGGCCTGTACCGGCACGCCGATGCCGAAGACTTCAGCGCCCTGCAGGCGGATCTGCAGCGCATCGAGGAAGCCGAACAGCAGGCAGGTGAACATCGCTGGCACCGGCTTCCACTTGGCGAAAATCAGCGCCGCGAGCGCGATGAACCCCTTGCCGGCCGTCATGTTGTTGCCGAAGCCCGAGCCCTGCGCGATCGAGAAGAACGCCCCGGCGAAGCCGCAGAGCAGACCGGTGATCAGCACCGCCTGGTAGCGCAGCAGGATCACCGAGATACCGGCCGTGTCGACGGCCTTGGGGTTTTCGCCGACGGCCCGCAGCCGCAGGCCGAAGCGGGTGCGGTAGAGCACCCACCAGGTGATCGGCACGGCAATGACGGCAATGTAGACGAGCAAGTTGTGGCCCGAAATCAGGTCCGCATAGATCGGCCCCAGCACCGGCACGCCCGAGAGTTCGGCGGAAAAGGGCAGCTGGATTTCGGTGAAGCGCTCGCCCGCCTTGAGCTGCGGGGTGCGGCCACCCTGCGCGAACCACTGGATGCCGAGGAAAGTGGTGAGCCCAACGGCCAGCATGTTGATGGCGACGCCGGCGATCAGCTGATTGCCCTTGAGCGTGATCGCGGCAGCGCCCTGCAGGGCCGCCGTGGTGATCGAGACCGCGATGCCGGCAAGCAGCCCGAGCCAGACATTGCCACTCACCGCCGCGACGGCGGCGGCGGCAAAGGCGGCGGCCAGCATTTTGCCTTCGAGGCCGATGTCGAATACGCCGGCGCGCTCGGAGTAGAGACCGGCGAGGCAGGCGAGCAGCAGCGGCGTCGACAGGCGGATCGTGGCGTCGAGGGTGGAGAGGATGAGGGCGAGATCCATGGCCTTAGCTCTCCGACTTCACGGTATTGCGCGCCACCGCTTCGTCCTTCTGGCCCGGCGACAGCGTGGTGAAGATGCGCTGCAGGCCGGGGCGGAACAGCCCCTCCATGGCGCCGGTGAACAGGATGACCAGCGCCTGGATGACGACGACCATCTCCTTGCTCAGGCCGGGGATGACGTATTGCAGCTCGTTGCCGCCCTGGTAGAGCGCACCGAACAGCAATGCCGCGAGCAGGATGCCGATCGGGTGGTTGCGCCCCATCAGCGCCACGGCGATGCCGACGAAGCCGGCATCGGCGACATAGTCGAGCACCAAGCGATACTGCACGCCGACCACCTGGTTGACCGCCACCATGCCGGCGAGCGCGCCCGACATGGTCATGACGATCATGATGATGCGCGAATTGCTCATGCCGGCGTAGCGCGTCGCTGTCGGATTGTGCCCCAGCGCCCGCATGGCGAAACCGAAGCGGGTGTGCCAGATCAGGATGTAGGCGCCGACGAGGCAAAGCAGCGCCAGGATCAGCGTGAAATTGACGTCGGTGTTCCGGAACCACGGGATGAAGGTGCCGAGCTTGGGCATGCGGCCCTCGGCGGCGATCATGGCGGATTCGGGCGCCAGCACGCCTGGCGGCTTCAGCACGTTGACCACCATGTAGACCATGATCGCCGCGGCGATGAAGTTGAACATGATGGTGGTGATGACGACGTGCGAACCGCGCTTGGCCTGCAGCCAGCCGGGAATGAAGCCCCAGAACCCGCCCACTGCCGCACCCGCGACGACGGCGACCGGGAACGTCACCCACCAGGGCAAGAACTGCATCGGCAGCGCCACGAGGATGACGCCGAGCCCGGCGATATAGGCCTGGCCGTTGCCGCCGATGTTGAACAGCCCGGCATGCGCGGCGACCGCCACGGCAAGGCCGGTAAAGATGAAGTTGGTCGAATAGTAGAGCGTGTAGCCGATATTGTAGCCGTTGCCGAAGGCGCCGGTGGTGATGGCGTTCAGCGCCGCCAGCGGATCCTGCCCGATGGCGAGCACCACGAGGCCGGAGACGATGAAGGCGAGCAGCAGGTTGAGCAGCGGCAGCAGGACCACATCGGCCCAGCGCGGCAAGGGTTTGAGGATCGCGGTACTCATGGCACCTTTCCTTCGGCCGCTGCGCGCGCCGGAGCGGCCGCCCTCTTCTTGTCTGTAACGCCGGCCATCATCAGCCCGAGCTCGAGTTCGGTTGCCGTAGCCGGATCGGCTTCGCCGACGATCTTGCCGTCGAACATCACGAGGATGCGGTCGGAGAGCGAGCGGATTTCGTCGAGTTCGACCGAGACGAGCAGGATCGCCTTGCCCGCATCGCGCATCTTGATGATCTGGTTGTGGATGAACTCGATGGCGCCGATATCGACGCCGCGCGTCGGCTGGCCGACGATCAGCACGTCCGGATTGCGCTCCATCTCGCGCGCCAGCACGATCTTCTGCTGGTTGCCGCCCGAGAAATTGGCGGTCTTCAGCCGTTCGTTGGCGGGGCGGATGTCGAATTTCTCGATGCGCTCGCGAGCCTGGGCCCGGGCGGCCTTGGCATCGAGGATGATGCCCTTCCCATAGGCCGGGTCGTCCTCGTAGCCGAGCATGGCGTTTTCCCACTCCTCGAACGCCGTGACGAGGCCCATGCGCTGCCGGTCCTCGGGCACATGGGCGAGGCCGGCCTGGCGGGCGCGGTGGGCGCCATCGTCGCCTTCGAGCGACAGCGGCGTGCCCTTGAGCCGCACCGTGCCCGACGTCTGGTCGCGCATGCCGGAGACGGATTCCAGCAGTTCGGACTGGCCGTTGCCGGCCACCCCGGCGATGCCGACGATTTCGCCGGCGCGCACGGTGAAGCTCACGTCCTTGACTCTGATGACGCCGAGATCGTCCTTTACCACGAGGTTCTCGACCGACAGGAAGGTGTCGCCCGGCGTGGCGGGGCCCTTTTCGACGCGCAGCAGCACGCGGCGGCCGACCATCAGCTCGGCTAGCTGCTCGGGATTGGTATTCTTGGTTTCCAGCGTCTCGACCATCTGGCCCTGCCGCATCACCGACACGTAGTCGGTGATCGCCATGATCTCGCGCAGCTTGTGGGTGATCAGGATGATGGTCTTGCCCTGCTCGCGAAGCGTTTCGAGCACGCGGAACAGGTCGTCGGCCTCGTTCGGCGTCAGCACGCCAGTGGGCTCGTCGAGGATCAGCACGTCGGCGCCGCGGTACAGCGCCTTCAGGATTTCGACGCGTTGCTGGGTGCCGACCGAAACGTCCTCGATGATGGCATCGGGGTTGACGTCGAGGTTGTATTCCTTGGCCAGCCGGGTGAGTTCGCCGCGGGCACGGGCGAGGCTGGGGCCGAGCATGGCGCTGTCCTCGGCGCCGAGGACGACGTTCTCGAGGATGGAAAAATTGTCGACCAGCATGAAGTGCTGGTGGACCATGCCGATGCCGAGCGCGAGGGCATGGCGGGAATCGGAGATTTCATGGGGCGTGCCATTGACGCGGATTTCGCCGGAATCGGCGGTGTAGAAGCCATAGAGGATCGACATCAGCGTCGACTTGCCGGCGCCGTTCTCACCGACAATGCCGTGCACGGTGCCGCGCCTGACCTTGAGGTCGATGTCGCGGTTGGCGTGGACGGCGCCGAAGCGCTTGTTGATCTTGATCAGCTCGATGGCGAGATCGGATGATGCCGCAGCGGTCCGTTGGGACCGCTGCGCAGGGTTGTCGCCGTTGTGCACGGGGTCGGTCACGAAGTGACTCAGGCCGGGCAGGTATTGTCGGCGGTGTAGTCGTGGACGACGATCTCGCCCGACTGGATCTTGGCCGACAGGTCATCGACCTTGGCCTTCATGTCGTCGGGGATCAGCGCGGCATTGTGCTCGTCGAGCGAGTAGCCCACGCCGCTTTCGGCAAGACCAAGCACGGTGAGGCCCGGCTTGAAGTTGGCTTCGGTCAGCGAGGTCTGCACGGCGACGTCGACGCGCTTCAGCATCGAGGTCAGCACCGAACCGGGGTGCAGGTAGTTCTGGTTGCTGTCGACACCGATCGAGAACTTGCCCGCGTCGGCAGCGGCCTGCAGCACGCCGAGGCCCGAACCGCCGGCGGCGGCGAACACCACGTCGGCACCGGCGTCGAACTGCGCCTTGGTCAGCTCACCGGCGGTAACCGGGTCGTTCCAGGCAGCCGGGGTGGTGCCGGTGTAGTTTTCGATCAGCTTGACGTCCGGGTTCGCTGCCTTGGCGCCCTGGGCGTAGCCGCAGTAGAACTTGTGGATGATCGGCACGTCCATGCCGCCCACGAAGCCCACGGTACCGGTGGTCGACTTCAGCGCCGCGATGGCGCCGACGAGGAACGAGCCGGTGTGCTCGTCGAAAATGATCGACTGCACATTCGGCGCATCGACGACGGCGTCGATCACGACGAACTTCGTGTCGGGGAATTCGGCGGCGACGGTGGTGAGCGCGGTGCCCCACGAGAAGCCGGCCATCACGATGGGGTTCGACCCCTGCGAAGCGAAGCGGCGGAGAGCCTGCTCGCGCTGCGCGTCGTTCTGCAGCTCGAGGTCGGCAAAGGTGCCGCCGGTCTCGGCCTTCCAGGCCTCGGCGCCGTTATAGGCGGCCTCGTTGAAGGATTTGTCGAACTTGCCGCCGAGGTCATAGATCACGGCCGGGTCGGCGAAAGCGGCGCCGGCGAGCAGCACGGAGCCGGCGACGCCGGCAGCAAGCGCACCGAGGTGCTTGGAAAAGAAGGTCATGAAGGTCTCCCTGTTTTCGCACCCGGCAACGGCAATTGCCGCCCTGAACTGACCGGACGCGTTGGGGTGGAATACAATCCTTTAAACCAGAGTCAACGCAAGAGGGGACCGCGCGGATTTTTGCCCAATTGGTCAAAATTTGCGCGTGATGCCGCGCCAGCCGAGGTGTCGTTCGGTCCGCTGTCGAGCGGGTACGTGCCTCAATCCCGCGGCAGCGGCGTCACTTCGGTCGCCATGGCTTCGCCGATGCGCTCGAAGAAGCCGTCAATGATCTTCTGGGCGGAGTTGCCGATCATGGCCTTGCCGAGCTTCATGATGCCGCCATCGGCGCCGCCGTTGGCGGTGAAGGTCAGTTCGGTGCCGCCGGGTGCGTCGAGCAGCGAGATGTCGGCGGCGGCTTCGGCCTTGCCCAGGAGGCCGCCGCGGCCGCGGCCGGCAAGGGTGTAGCGCTCGGCCGGAATGACGTCGCGCAGTTCGAGGTCACCGGTGAAAGTCGGCTGCATGACGCCGAGGTTCACCTTGATTTCGCATTCGAGCGTGGTGGCGCTGCTCCAGTCGAGCCGGCTGCAGCCGGGGATGGCCGCCTTCAGCACCTGGGTGTCGTTGAGCGCGGCCCAGACGCGATCGCGCGGGGCCGAGAACAGGTACCTGCCGCCGAATTCCATTCCGTCAATGCTCCTCGTTTCATCGGGTGGAAGAGAGCTAGAGCCTCCCGGGTTCCGCCGCAATGCATGGACATTGTGCAACGCTTTCGATTCATCCATGCATCCGCCCTTTTCGTGCGGCATTTGAGCACCATATCGCGGAAAAGGCGGCAGCGGACCAAAGGCTTGGTTGTCTTGCTGCGCGCCTCCGGGGAATCATGTCACCCAGTCGCGGGTGACCAAGAAGAGGAACAGCGTCCAATGGCCACTGAAGTGATGGATAAGCCCCTGCAGTATCTCGACAAGGCCATGGGGGCGATCAAGACGCTCGGCATCTGGCCCGAGCAGCCGGCCGAGCAGCCGATCACCGGCCTGCTCAACGAGATCACCGGGTTCGACGAGACCAAGGTGATCCTGATCGGCCGCACGCTGACCCAGGCGAGCGCCTTCAACGAGGTGGTGCGTTCGCAGGTCGCCGCGATGAATATCGGCGAGCGCTACAACACCATTACCGAGAATTTCAACTCGATCCGGGACGATGCCAAGGGCATGGTCGACCAGCTCGACGACGGCAAGCTCGACCTGCTGGAGCGGGCGAGCAATGTGTGGATGAAGGTCAGCCGCGGCGATATCGCAACGCGCTTCGATCGCATCCGCACGATCTATCTTGATGTCTCCAAGGAGACCAAGAACCAGATCGACCGCGAGTACATCATCCTCGAGGCCTACCGCGACTTCCGCGGCGCGCTGAAGCAGGCCGAAGTGATGGCGCTCGAACTGCTCGAGACCGCCACCGGCGTGCTCGACGAGCGCAAGAACACCCTCAAGGCCGCGTCCGACGCGGTGTCCGCCTTCACCCAGGGCACCCCGGCTGACCGGGCGAAGCTCGAGATGGACCGCGACGAGAAGCTGCGCGACCTGCAGAACGAGGAACGCCGCTACCAGATCGCCAAGGACCTCAGCGACAACCTCACCATTTCCTACTCGACCTCCGAAGTGGTGATGGCGCGGCTGATGCAGACCACCCAGGCCAAGGAGCGGGTCTACCAGCAGGCGATCTCGTTCTTTTCGACCAACGAGACGGTGTTCACGGCGCTCAGCGCCTCGTTCACCGGCATGTTCGGGCTGCACGAATCGACCGAGACGCTGAACGCCATGAAGGAAGGGATGAGCAAGAGCCTCGAGACCCTATCCGAGATCGGCGACCGGGTCGGCGAGGCAGCCGTGCGCGCCGGCTACGGACCGACGATCCGCGCCGATGCGGTCAAGAAGCTGGTCGACTCGGTGGTGAGCTTCCAGGAGAAATCGCGCACCATAATCAATGAAATGCGTGAGCAGGCGACGAGGAACTCGGCGGAAATCCGCGACGCGGTGGAGGACGGCAAGCGCCGCCTCGCCGTGCTCGCCGCCGAGGGCAACGCGCTGATGCTTGATCAGAAGCAGGGCTGAGGAAAGCCACGACTTTGACCACGGTGACGGCAACCGCCGAAAAGGCACCGCTCGACGAGGTGATGCTGGCGATGGACGTGGTGGATACGCTCCGCCATCGCCAGGATCTGGTCGAACGCGAGCTGATGGGCGATGCGCGCGAGAAGCAGCTGCTCGACCGGCTGCGCGACATCTATCACCATCAGGGTATCGAGGTGACGGACGACGTGCTGCGCGCCGGCGTGAAAGCGCTGGCCGAAAGCCGCTTTGTCTACACCCCGCCCAAGCCGTCGCTCTCGACCACGCTCGCCCGGGCCTATGTCAGCCGGAAGACCTGGGGGCCGGCGACGCTCGCCATCGCGCTCGTCGTGGTGGTGGGGCTCGGTGGCTATTTCCTCGCCTGGCAGCCTTTCCAGGCGGCGCAGGCCGAGGCGGCCCGCATCGAACTCAGCGAAGGCCTGCCGGCGCAGATGGATGCGCTCTACCAGACCATCTACGAAGAGACCAAGGTGCAGCAGGCGGTAACCACTGCCGACACCATCCGCACCCGCGGCAAGGGGCTGGCGGCCGAGAACAATCGCGCCGGGGCGCAGCAGGCGATCGCCGACCTGACGGCGCTGCGCGACCGGCTGCGCTCCGAATACACGCTGAAGATCGTCAGCAAGGAGGGCGAGCGGTCGGCGTTCTGGCGCGTGCCGGACGCCAACCCCGATGCGACAAACTACTACATCATCGTGCAGGCCATCGGCACCGACGGCCAGCCGGTGGCCCTGCCGGTCACCAACGAGGAAACCGGTACGGTCGAGACGGTCGATACCTGGGGCGCGCGGGTGCCCGAAAGCACCTATCGCAGCGTGGAAAACGACAAGCGCGACGACGGCATCATCCAGCGGGCGACGCTGGGCCTCAAGGAATACGGGTTCCTCGACCCCGACTACGTGATGCCGGTGCTCGGCGGCGCGGTAACCAGATGGTAGCTCGATGAGCCTCTCCGGCCCCGAAGCCCTGAAATCTATGGACGACGCGCTGCGCGACATCCGCCGCGAGGAGGATGAGATCGCCAAGCGGCTGGCGCGTTCGGCCGAGCTGGTGACGAAGTTCCGCGAGAGCGAAAGCGAACTGTTCCGGCAACTGGCGGGCGTCCGGCTCGACCCGGTGACGCAGCAGGAGCTGGGCGAGCGGCTGAGCCAGGCGGAGCTCAAGGCGCGCAACATGCTGGACCGGCATGGGAGCGAACTGAGCGCAGTGGAAGACGGGCTCAAGCAGCTCGACCGTCAGATCGCCGGCCTCGCCACCGAACGCGGCGAGCAGACCCTCGCCATTGCGACGGCCGAGACGGAGCTCAAGGCGATCGCCGACCGGGTGAGCGCGGAAACGGCGCGCGACCCTGTCTATTCGCAGAAGCGCCAGGCGGCCGAGGAACTGGCCGCGGTGGCGTCGCAGAGCATGGCCAAGACCACGCAGGCCGAAACCGACCGGGAGCAGAAGGGCAAGCCGTATCGCGACGATCCGCTGTTCATGTACCTGTGGGAACGTGGCTTCGGCACCCGGAACTACCGGCAGAACAACCTGATCCAGACGCTCGACAGCTGGGTCGCCCGCCTGGTCGGGTTTCCCGAGGCGCGGGTGAACTTCGCCATGCTCAACGAAATCCCGATGCGGCTGCGCGAGCATGCCGAACGGCAGGAGCAGATCGCCGAGGCGGCGGAAGCCGAGGTGGTGGACCTTGAAAAGGCAGCGGTGGATGCGGGCGGCGGCAAGCCGGCGCGGCTGAAGCGCGAGGCGGCGCAGGCGCGCATTGCTGAAATCGACGAGCAAATGGTGGCGCTCGAAGACCAGCGCGACGAGCAGCTCAAGGCGCAGCGCGACCTGGCGCAGGGCAGCGACCCGGCGTTCAGCGCGGCGGTGAACGGGCTGGCCGAGGCGCTGGGGCGCGAGGATATCAAGAGCCTGCTGGCCCAGGCCCGCGCCACCCAGACCGGGCAGGACGACACCATCGTCAAGCAGATCGACGAGGTGCGCCAGCGTGCCGCCGAGGAAGACGCGGAGAGCCGCGAGCAGCGCAACCGCCTCAAGACCCTGGCGGCGCGGCGGCGCGAGCTCGAGGACATCCAGTACGAATTCAAGAAGCAGGGTTTCGACAATGCCGGCTCGCGCTTTGGCGACGACAAGCTGGTCGGCGACCTGCTGAACGACTTCCTGCGCGGCGGCATTACGGCTGCCGATTACTGGGGCCAGTGGCAGCGCAGCCAGAGCTGGACGCAGCGCCAGCCCCGGCCGGGCAGCAGCGAGCCGTGGGGGAATTCGCCCGGCGCTTCACCAGGGGGCTCATCAGGCGGCTTCCAGTGGCCGGATTCAAGCTTTGGCGGCGGCGGAACGCCATCGCGGCGGCAGGGCGGCGGCTTCGGCGGCGGCTGGGGCAAGCTGCCGAGCGGCGGCGGCGGGTTCTCACGACCCCGGCAGGGCCCCTCCCCCGGCGGCTTCCGCACCGGCGGCGGCGGCAACAAGGGCGGCGGCTTCAAGACCGGTGGCGGGTTCTAGTGAGCGATTGGCCGTTTCCCTGGCCCGAAGAGCGCGTGGCGCGCTACACGGCCCTCCGCACGTCCGAGCCGCTCGTCATCGACGGCAACCTGAACAAGCCGGCCTGGCGGAACGCGCCTCGCTCTCCCCGCTTCGTCGACCTCGTCAACGGCGAGCCGACCGTGCACGACACGCGCGCCGCGGTGCTGTGGGACGACCAGTACCTCTATGCCGGCTTCTGGGTGGAGGAGCCGTTCGTCGAGGGCAAGCTCACCGAGCGCGATTCGCTGATCTGGAGCGAGAACGACGTCGAGTTGTTCATCGCCGGGCAGGACGCCTACTACGAGTTCGAGATCAACGCCCTCGGCACCATCTACGAGGCGCTGTTCGTGTTCGAGGACGCCTATGAGCGCGCCGGCTACGCGGCCGATCCGCAGTTGCAGCGCGGCGTCGAGGGTTACCAGCCCTGGAACGGCGTCGGCTTCACCACGCACCCGCGCGGGCCACGGCTCGGCTTTTTCAAGTGGGACCTGCCGGGCCTCAAATCCGCCGTCCAGGTCGATGGCACGCTCAACGACAATTCCGACCGCGATCGCGGCTGGACCGTCGAAATCGCCATCCCGTGGTCCGGCCTGAAGGTGCTGGCGCAAGGCGACGGCCGCGCCCTGCCGCCGCGCGACGGCGACACCTGGCGCATGGACTTCTCCCGCTTCAACACCTACCGCGCCGCCCCACCCGCCAACGACCCCGGCGGCTGGGCCTGGAGCGCCCACGGCGTCTGGGACTCCCACGTGCCCGAACTGTTCCCGCATGTGCGGTTCTCGACCGAAGCGGTCGGGAGCGAGGACTGAGTCGGGTACCGTCGGTCGACCGCAGGCGCTGCGGTGGCGCCGCCCTTGACAGTGTGCCGGGTCATAGCGCTATTCGCGCGCCATGACAGGGACTTCCTCCATCCTCGTGCTTGAGCAGGTGGCACGCCGGCTCGGGCAGGTGGCGGCGCTCGATGGCGTGTCGCTGAGCGTCGGCGAGGCGCAGATCGTCTGCCTTGTCGGGCACTCGGGCTGCGGCAAATCCACGTTGCTGCGGACCGTGGCGGGCGTGGAGCGGATCGACAGCGGGTCGGTGACGCTCGCCGGCCGCGTGGTGTCGGATGCGGCGACATTCGTCGAGCCCGAGGACCGCAATGTCGGCTTCATGTTCCAGGACTACGCGCTGGTCCCGCACATGACGGCGCGGCAGAATATCGGCTTCGGGCTGCGCGCCATGGACCGCGTGCGGCGCGAGGCCCGCATCGGCGAAGTGGTCGATCGGCTGGGCATCGGCGCGCTCGCCGCGCGCTATCCGCACCAGCTGTCGGGCGGCGAGCAGCAGCGCATCGCGCTGGCCCGGGCGCTGGCGCCGCAGCCGAGCGTGCTGCTGATGGACGAGCCGTTCTCCAACCTCGATCCGGGGCTGCGGGACACCATCCGCCGGGAAACGGTGGCGCTGATCCGTGGCCTCGGCATCACCGCGATCATCGTGACGCACGACCCGGAGGAGGCGCTTTCGACGGGCGACTGGCTGGCGCTGATGCGGAAGGGACGGATCGTCGAATCGGGCGTGGGCGAGAAAGTCTATGCGCGGCCCCTGACCGCCTACGCAGCGAGCTTCTTCTCGCATGTGAACCGCATTCCGGCGCGTGCCGTCGGCGACCGGGTGGAGAGCGCGCTCGGCGTGTTCGCTGCGGCGGCGGCGGGCGGCAAGCTCGAGCTGCTGGTGCGCCCGCATTCGCTGTTCCTCAGCCCCGATGGGGTGCCGGCGCGGGTGGTCGAACGGGCCTTCCTCGGCGAGCTTGAGGAGCTCTCGCTCAAAGTGGACGGCATCGATGCGCCACTGGTGCTGCGGAGCAGCCTGCGCAGCGGCGCCGCGGTGGGACAGACCGTGCACCTGAGCGTGAAGCGCGACGAGGTGATGGTGTTTCCGGCGGAGTGACGTCTGGTCGCACTCCGCAATAACTTGACCTCAAACGTCAACTATGTGATGCGGAGACCCAGGCGCGGTCCCTGACCGGCGCCGTACGCCGCGTTAACAGGGAACCGACATGATCAAGATCGCGAAGACCTTCGGCCTCGCCACCCTTCTCGCGCTGAGCGCCGCCGTACCGGCGCTGGCCGAAGAGGTCAACATCTACACCACGCGCGAGCCGGGCCTGATCCAGCCGATCCTTGACGCCTTCACCACCGAGACCGGCATCACCGTCAACACCGTGTTCCTCGAGAACGGGCTGATCGAGCGCGTGCAGGCCGAGGGCGAAAGTTCGCCGGCCGATATCCTGATGACCGTCGATTTCGGCGCGCTGATCGACCTCGTCAATGCCGGCGTCACCCAGCCGGTCGAGTCGGCCGTGCTCGAAGGCGCCATCCCCGCCTCGCTGCGCGATCCCGCCGGCAACTGGTTCGCGCTCTCGGGCCGGGCCCGCGTCGTCTACGCCGCCAAGGACCTCGACCTCTCCGCCATCACCTACGAAGAGCTGTCCGACGAGAAGTGGCGTGGAAAGCTGTGCATCCGCTCGGGCCAGCACCCCTACAACACCGCGATGATCGCCGCCCACATGGCCAAGCATGGCGAAGCCGACACCCGCACCTGGCTCGAGGGCCTCAAGGCCAACCAGGCCCGCGCTGCTGCTGGTGGGGACCGTGACGGCGCCCGCGACATCGCGGCCGGCATCTGCGACATCGCCGTGGCCAATTCCTACTATTTCGGCCTGATGAGCAGCGGCAAGGGCGGCGACGAGCAGAAGGCCTGGTCCGATGCGGTCAAGGTCATCCTGCCGACCTTCGAGGGCGGCGGCACGCTGGTCAACGTTTCGGGCGCCGCCGTGGCTGCCCATGCGCCCAACCGCGACGAAGCGGTGCAGCTGCTCGAATACCTCGCGTCCGAGGCGGCGCAGAAGCTCTACGCCGAGGCCAATTTCGAGCATCCGGTGAACGCCGCTGCCGAAGTGCACCCGATCATCGCCGCGCTCGGCACGCTCACCCCGGACTCGCAGCCGCTCACCGAAGTGCTGCCGTTCCGCAAGCGGGCCAGCGAACTGGTCGACGAAATCAGCTTCGACACCTTCTCCAACTGATCCGGATGCGGCGGGCCAACCCCGCCGCATTTTCCATGCACACCATTGCAGCCGGGCGCCCCGCAGCGCGCCACCACATCGCGATTTCCCGCTGGGCCGTGACGGCATTCGCCGTCGCGGCTTTCGTGCTTGTGCCGATCGCCACCATCGCACTGATCGCCATCGCCGATACCGGCACGCTGTGGAGCCATGTGCTGGTGCACGTACTGCCGCAATCGGCATGGAACACGCTGGTGCTGCTCACCGGCACCGGCATCGTCGCGGTGGCGGTGGGCACCGGGGCGGCCTGGCTGGTCTCGGCCTATGATTTTCGCGGCCGCGGCGTGGTGGAGTGGGCGCTGTTGCTGCCGCTCGCCGTGCCCACCTACATCATGGCCTACGCCTATCTCGATATCCTGAGCCCGCTCGGCCCGCTGCAGGGCGCCATCCGCTGGGTCCTCGGCTTCGACAGCCCGCGCGACTTCCGCCTGCCCGACATCCGCTCGATGTGGGCGGCGGTGCTGATCTTCGGCTCCGTGCTCTACCCCTATGTCTACCTCACCGCCCGCGTCATGTTCGTGAGCCAGTCGGCCAACCTGCTCGAGGCGGCGCGGACGCTTGGCGTCGGCCGGGCACAGCTGTTCTGGCGCGTCGCCCTGCCCCTCGCCCGGCCGGCCATCGCGGTCGGCGCGGCGTTGGCGCTGATGGAGGTGCTGAACGATGTCGGCGCGGCGCAATTCCTCGGCATCCGTACGCTGACCGCCTCGGTCTACACCACCTGGGTGGTGCGCGCCGATCTCGCCGGAGCGGCACAGATCGCGGTCTCCATGCTGGTCTTCGTCATGGCGCTGGTGCTGCTGGAACGGCTGGCGCGGCGCAACCAGCGCTATGCCAGCAGCGCCCAGCGGCCCCGCCCGATGCCGCCGCAGCGCCTCCGCGGCTGGCGCGAAGCCATCGCGCTCGGGCTCGGCGTGCTGCCGGTGGTGGTCGGCTTCGTCGGTCCCGCCACTTACCTCGTGATCTCCGCGGCGAAGCGCCTCGATTTCGCCGGGCTCTCGCCGGCCCTGCTGCGCGCCACGCTCAACACCGTGTCGGTCTCGGCGCTGGCGACCCTCGTGGTGCTGCTCGCCGGCTTCGCCGTCGCCTATGCGGCGCGCCTGCAGCCCGGCCGGGCGACCGGGCTCGCCGCGCGCGTCGCGACCCTCGGCTACGCCGTGCCCGGCACCGTGCTCGCCATCGGCATCCTGATCCCGGTCGCCGCCTTCGACCGCAGTGTAGATGGTTTCATGCGCTCGAGCTTCGGCTGGTCCACCGGCCTGCTGCTGCTCGGCTCGGGCGGAGCGCTCGTTTATGCCTACGCGGCGCGCTTTCTCGCCATCTCGGTGGGTGGCATCGAGTCCGGGCTGAGCCGCCTGCCGCTCTCCTACGACCAGGCCGCCCGCACGCTCGGGCAGGGTCCCGGCGGCACCCTCGTCCACGTCCACCTGCCGCTGACCCGCACGGCGCTGACCGCCGCGGGCCTCCTGGTCTTCGTCGATTGCATGAAGGAACTGCCGGCCACCCTGCTGCTCCGCCCTCTCAACTTCGAGAGCCTCGCCACGCTGCTTTATGGCGAAGCGGTGCGCGGCACCTATGAGGATGCAGCGATCGCCGCCCTGCTGATCGTCGCCATCGGCATCCTCCCGGTCATCCTCCTCGCCCGCACCGGCCGCCTGTCGCGGGACTGAAACCCCGACGGGAATCGGCTAGGCTCGCCCCATGTCCGATCACCTGAAACTCTCCGGCCGGCCGTTCGAGGCGCAGCGCGACGCGCTCGTCGCCATGATCCGTGACGAGCCCGTGCTGATGGAGGTGCTCGGCGGCATCGCCGACCTGCCCGAGGGGCTGCTGGTGGCAGGGGCGCTCTACAACCTCGCCTGGAACCGGCTGACCGGCCGCCCCGGACTTGCCGACGTAACCGACATCGACGTGTTCTACTTCGACGCCTCCGACCTCAGCTACGAGGCCGAGGACGTGGTGATCCGCCGGCTCGACGCCCGGTTCGCTCGCCTGCCGCTGCCGGTGCAGGTGCGCAACCAGGCGCGGGTACACCTGTGGTTCGAGCAGAAGTTCGGCGTACCCTTCACCCCGCTGTCGTCGGCCGCCGAGATGCTCGGCCGCTACGCCTCGAAGGCCCACGCCGTCGGCGCCCGACTGGTGGACGGCGAGATTGAGCTGATCGCCCCCTTTGGCCTCGATGATATCTTCTCGTTCCGCGTGGTGCCCAACTACGCGCTCAATAACCGGGCGACACACGAGAAGAAGTCCATCCGGCTCAAGTCGGTATGGCCGCAGCTGACGGTGGTGCCGTGGTAGCGTGCGCCTACGACTGCTGGCGGTCGTCGGCCACCTTGCCGTCCACCATGTAGATCTGGCGCCGGCAGCGGGCGGCGATCTTTTCGTCGTGGGTGGAGATCAGGAAACCGGTCCGGTCTTCGCTGTTGATTTCGGTCAGCAGCTTCATCACCTGGTCGGCGCTCTCGCGGTCGAGGTTGCCGGTGGGCTCGTCCGCCAGCACCAGCTCGGGGGCGTTCATCAGCGATCGCGCCACCGCGACACGCTGCTTCTGCCCGCCCGACAACCGGCTCGCGAGAAAGTCCCGGCGGTCCGAAAGGCCGACGCGATCGAGGAGTTCGCTGGCCCGGACCTTGTCCTCCCGGCGCTCGCGTCCATGCCGGGCGGCGGCAGGGAACATGACGTTTTCGAGCGCGGTGAAGTCGGGCAGCAGCAGGTGTGCCTGGAAGACGAAGCCGATATGCCGGTTGCGGAACTCGGTCAGCACCTCGTCGTCGGCCCCGATGAGGGTCTCGCCGAGGATACTCAGTTCGCCGAGGGTGGGGCGCATCAGCGTGCCGAGGATGTTGAGCAGCGTCGACTTGCCCGAGCCCGAGGGGCCGAGCAGCGCCACCAGTTCGCCGCGGCTGACCTGCAGTTCGACGCCCTTGAGCACCCGGGTGACGGTCTCGCCCTCGGTATAGTCCTTGGTGAGACCGCTGACCTCGACGAGCGCGTCGTCGCTCATGGCCCGATCGCCTTGACCGGGTCGACGCGCGAGGCCGAGTAGGCGGGCCAGATGGCGGCGGCGATGGCACCGAGCAGCGTCAGCAGGATGGCGGCCCCATAGGCGCCCTGCCGGTAGTCTACGGGCAGCCCGGCGCCACTGGTGGCTTCGGGCGGCGGGAACGGCAGCAGGGACAGGTAGCCAAGCCCGGCGCCGAGCAGTCCGCCGGCGAGGCCGATGAAGGCACCCTGCAGCACGAAGACCAGCACCACGAAGCCGCGGCGCGCCCCCATCGCCCGCATGATGCCGATCTCGCTCTGCCGCCGGTAGGTGGAGAGCAGCAGGGCGCTGGCAACACCGATGACGATGGTGACGAGTGCAAAACCCTTGATCAGGTCGCCCGAGCGCGCCTGTGCACTGAGGCCTTCGAGCAGCTGGGCGTTCTGGTCCTGCCACGCCGTCGCCTTGAGCCCGGTGCGGCCCGCGATATCGGCTGCCGCGATGCGCGACTGCTGCAGGTCGTCGAGCTTGATCTCGTAGCGCGACAGCCCTTCCGGCAGGTCGAGCAGTACGCGGGCGGCGCGGATGTTGAGGTAGACCGCCGTGTCGTCGACCCCGGCCACGCCGATCTCGAAGATACCGCCAACCGTAACCGACTGCTCGATGGCGCGTTCGGAGCGGATCACCAGCGACTGGCCAACGCCGATACCGAGCGTGTCGGCCAGCCCCTTGCCGATCACCGCAGTGCCCAGCATCAGGTCGGTCGAGCCAGCAACGAGGTTCGCCTCGATATTGGCGATGGCCGAGATGTCCCGCGCCTCGAGGCCGGTGATCTGGACTGGCGCCACCGCCTCGCCCTTCAGCATGAAGCCGTTGCCGAGCACCTTGCCGACGACGACACGAACATGCGGCGAGCTTTCGAGGATGGGCAGGTAGGCCTCGGCCGATTGCAGCGTCGAGCGCTGCTGGCTCGATTTCAGCACAGCGATCAGCGTGCCATTGCGGTCATCGAGCAACGAGGTCGGATCGCGGTCCGCCGGTTCCACCACCACATGCGCGATGCTGCCCACCGTGCGGTCGATCAGCAGCACGGCGAGCCCGCCGATCAGGGCGCTCATGAACACGAATACGTAGACACCCACCGCCACGCCGAGCACCAGCAGCAGCGACTGCCCGCGGTTGGCGGTGAGATAGCGGGTGGCGATCTTGAAGCTGTAGAGCATGCTACTGCCCCGCCGCGACGAGCGCCCCTTCGGCCTTCACCAGCTTGCTGTCGAGGATCAGCATCTCGCCACCCGACAGGCCCGCGGTGAGCATCAGGCGGTCGGACGGCCAGTCGATATACTGCACCGCCCGCAGCACCGCCTTGCCGTCCTCGATGACGTACACGGCTGGGCGGTCGCCAGCGACGAGCGCGCCGCGCGGGATGGTGATGGCCTCGCGTTCGTCGACGATGATGTTGAGCATCACGGTCAGCCCGACCGGCAGGTTCAGCTCGCCCGCTCCCGGCATCCCGATCTGCACCAGGCGCCCGCCGGTCGAGGCATCGACCCGCGGCGACACGTAGACCACCTCACCCTCGATCACCTCGGAATGGCCAGCGGGCCGGGCGGCGACCTTGAGGCCTCGGCGCACTTCGGACGCGTAAAGCTCATCGACGCTCGCTTCGCCGTAGAGCGTCGTCAGGTTGGCGAACAGGAAGAGCGGCGTCGAGCTGCTGACCACCTGGCCGGGATCGGCGCCCCGGCTGAGGATGGTGCCGTCGAATGGCGCCCGGATGGTGTACTGGGTCAGCAGGTCCTCCTCCTGCTCCAGCATCGAGGCCTGCCGGTCCACTTCCTTCTGCGCCGTCTCGACCGCGAGCCGCGCATCATCGAGCGCCTTCCGCGATACGGAGTCACGAAGCGCTTCGGCGCGCTCCAGGTCGGTCTGCGCCTTGTCACGCTGTGCCTCGGCGGCGGCAAGTTGCGAGCGGGCCTGCACTACGGCGCCGCGCTGCTGGATATCGTCGATCACCAGCATCGCTGCGTCGGTCGCGACTTCGTCGCCCTCGGCCACCGCCACGCTGATGATCCGGCCGTTGACCGTCGAGCTGATCTCGACCTGGTTGGCCGGCACGACGCGGCCGTTGATCGCAAGCACGCGGCTCGCCGGCCCTGGCGCGACGGTCTCGACGGCAACGACGGCGGGCTTGGGTTCCCACGGCCGGTTGACCACCAGCCAGGCCGCGCCCGCGCCCAGCACCGCCAGCAGCAACACCCACCGGATCACACGTCCGCGCCGACGCTTCGCCGAGAGCTCTGCGATTCCGCTCACGTGGTATTCTCCAGACTGGCCGTGCCCCCAACGGCATCCGGCATGATTATCTCTACGTCCCGAACCTACGACAAAAGACCGCCCAGCCGATACAGCCAAGCAGTCTCAGGAAGCTACGCGATGCCAGTGCGCCGAGTTTCACCCCGCGCAGTCGGCCGACGTCAGCCGAAGACGCTGGCGCCGTTGTCCGCGGTGCCGACCAGTGCCCGGAAACCGGCAAACAGTTCGCGGCCCATGCCGAACTGCTGCGGCCGGAGATCTTCGGTGGCCGGAGTGCGGGAGAAGAACTCGCGCTCGTCGCCGAGGAAGGTCAGCGTGCCCTCGTTGGCATCAAGGCGGATCAGGTCGCCGTCGCGGATCTTGGCGATGGCGCCGCCGTCCGAGGCTTCCGGCGTCATGTGGATGGCGGCAGGGACCTTGCCCGAGGCGCCGGACATCCGGCCGTCGGTCAGCAGCGCGACCTTGTGGCCGCGGTCCTGCAGGATGCCGAGCTGAGGGGTGAGCTTGTGCAGTTCGGGCATGCCGACAGCCTTCGGCCCCTGGAAGCGCACCACGACGACCACGTCGCCGGTGAGTTCGCCATTCTTGAAGGCGGCCTGCATGCCTTCCTGCGAGTGGAAGACGCGAGCCCTGGCCTCGACGACCCGGTTCTCCGGCTTCACGGCGGAGACCTTGATCACCGATTTGCCGAGGTTGCCGGCGAGCAGCTTCAGACCACCATTCTGCGCGAAGGCCGCCTTGGCCGGGGCCAGCACCTTGGGATCGCCCGACAGCGCCGGCGAGGGCTCGAAGCTCAGCTTCTCCTCGTTGAGCTTGGCCTCGACCGTGTAGCCCGACAGCCCCGTGCCCCACACCGTCTTGACGTCCTCGTGCAGGTAGCCGGCCTCGAGCAGTTCGCGGATGAGGAAGCCCATGCCGCCCGCGGCCTGGAAGTGGTTCACGTCGGCGATTCCGTTGGGATAGACGCGCGTCAGCAGCGGCACGGCGCCCGACAGTTCCGACATGTCCTCCCAGGTAATCTTCAGCCCCGCCGCGGCAGCAATCGCCACGAGGTGCATGGTGTGGTTGGTCGAGCCACCCGTCGCCAGCAGCCCGACGAGGCCGTTGACGATGACCTTCTCGTCGACGATGTGGCCGATGGGCGTGTAATTGTTGCCATCGGCGGTCAGCGACAGGGCGCGCACCGTCGCCTCGCGCGTCAGCGCATCGCGCAGCGGCGTGTTGGGGTTGACGAAGCTGGCGCCCGGCAGGTGCAGGCCCATGATCTCCATCAGCATCTGGTTGGAGTTGGCGGTGCCGTAGAAGGTGCAGGTGCCCGGCGAGTGGTAGGACTTCGCCTCGGATTCCAGCAGCTCGGCGCGGCCGACCTTGCCCTCGGCATAGAGCTGGCGAACCTTGGCCTTCTCGTCGTTGGAAATGCCGGTTGGCATCGGCCCGGCGGGGATAAACACGGCCGGCAGGTGGCCGAAGGTCAGCGCGCCGATCATCAGGCCGGGCACGATCTTGTCGCAGATGCCCAGAAACACCGCGGCGTCGAACATGTTGTGGCTGAGCGCGATGGCCGTCGACAGCGCGATGACATCGCGGCTGAACAGGCTGAGGTCCATGCCCGGCTGGCCCTGGGTCACGCCATCGCACATGGCCGGCACGCCGCCCGCCACCTGGGCCGTCGCGCCGATCGAGCGCGCCGCTTCCTTGATGAGGTCGGGATAGCTGGCGTAGGGCTGATGGGCGCTCAGCATGTCGTTGTACGACGTGACGATGCCGAGGTTCGGCGTCTTGGTGCCGGCGAGCTTGGCCTTGTCACTGGGTGAACACGCCGCGAAGGCATGCGCGAGGTTGCCGCAGGCCAGTGCGCCGCGGTGCACGCCCTTGATCCCGGCGGCCTCGACGCGATCGAGATACTGCCGGCGCGACCCCGCGCTGCGGGCCGCGATACGATCGGTCACATCCTGGACGGCTTTGACGACGGACATCGGAATGCTCCTTGAGGGCTAATGTGGCGGAGCCAGAGTGTTTCGGTTCGGCTGCTCGCCGATGGCGGATCGTTTCACCGAGGTGTCATCCCTGCGAAGGCAGGGACCCAACTCGAAATCCGTGCTGGTCATGAGGTGGGTCCCCGCGTACGCAGGGATGACACCTCAGTGCCCAGTCACTCGATCCGCTTCAACAAGAACGAATGCACTCAGGGGCTCCAGAAAATGGTCAGCGGTGTCTGGCTCTGGCGCAGGATAGAGCGCACCGGCATGTCCTCAATAGGACCGTCCGCCGCAGCCTTTTCCAGCGTTGCCGCCTTCTCCTCCCCCTCGATATGCAGATAGAGCCCCGACGCCATCAGCAGGCGCTTGAGCACCAGCGTCACCCGGGGCTCCCCCGCCCCCGGCGCCGTGATGGCGATGGCCGGCCCCTCGCCGGTCAGCGCTTCGGTGAGCGTGTCGCCGCCCGGAAAGAACGAGGCGGTGTGCCCGTCATTGCCCATGCCGAGGATCACCGCATCGAACGGCATCGGCACGGTGCTGAGCTGCTGGTTGGTGCGGGCGATCCCCGCCGCATCGGGCACGTCGCCGCCGGCATAGAGCGGCACGAAATGCGCGGTTGCCGCCGGGCCCTGCAGCAGCTTCTCGTTGACGAGGCCGGCGTTGGAGCGATCCGACGTCTCCGGCACCCAGCGCTCGTCGACCAGCGTCACCGTGACCCGCGACCAGTCGATGTCCTTGCGCCGCCCCAGCACCGAAAAGAACCGTCCCGGCGTCGAGCCGCCGGACAGCGCAATCGAGGCCTGGCCGCGCGCGGCAATGCCGTCGTTCAGGTGCTCGGCGACCGCTTCGGCGAGCGCGAGGGCGAGGTCTTCCTTGGTGCCGAAGCTGCGGCGTGTCGCGTTCAAATCCCGTCCTCGTGCCAGGTGCGCCCGTCGCGCTCGATCAGCGCGATGGCGGCGGTGGGGCCCCAGGTGCCGGCCATGTAGGATTGCGGATTGTCGGTCGCCGCATCCCAGCCCTCGCGGATCGGATCGACCCACATCCACGCTGCCTCGAGCTCGTCGCGGCGCATGAACAGGGTCTGCGAGCCGCGCACCACGTCGAGCAGCAGGCGCTCGTAGGCTTCCGGCGTCCGCTCGGCGAAAGCTTCGGCAAAGCTCAGGTTCAGCGGCACTTCGCGCAGGCGCATGCCGCCGGGGCCGGGGTCCTTGATCATCAGGAACAGCTTTACGCCCTCGTCGGGCTGGATGCGGATGACGAGCCGGTTGGCCTTGGGCGCACCCTCGGCATGGTCGAACATCGAGTGCGGGATGTTGCGAAACTGGATAACGATTTCGGAGGCGCGGCTCGGCAGCCGCTTGCCGGTGCGGATGTAGAATGGCACGCCCGCCCAGCGCCAGTTCTCGATCTCGGCCTTGATGGCGACGAAGGTCTCGGTGCGCGAAACGGCCTTGCCGTCGACCTGCTTCTCCTTGGGCAACTCGTCGAGGTAGCCGGCGACCGCGGCACCATCGACCGAGCCAGCCCGATACTGACCGCGCACGGTGCAGCGTCCCACGTCCGGGCCGGCGATCGGCTTGAGCGAGCGCAGCACCTTCAGCTTTTCGTCGCGCAGCGCATCGGCGCCGTCCGAAGCCGGGGGCTCCATGGCGACGAGGGTGAGCAGCTGGATGATGTGGTTCTGCACCATGTCGCGCAGCGCACCGCTCTCGTCGTAATAGCCGCGCGTGCCGGCGCCGACCGATTCCGCCACCGTGATCTGCACGTGCTCGATATGGGCCGAGTTCCAGATCGGCTCGAACAGGATGTTGGCGAAGCGCAGCGCCAGCAGGTTCTGCACCGTCTCCTTCCCCAGGTAGTGGTCGATGCGGTAGACCTGATCTTCCTTGAAGATGCGGCTCACCTCATCGTTGATGGCGATCGACGAGGCGAGATCGTGCCCGAGCGGCTTCTCGATCACCACGCGGGCGTCGCGACGGTAGTAGCCCTTCTTCTTGATGTATTCGCAGGTCGGCCCGAACAGGTCGGGGGCGATGGCGAGATAGAAGGCGCGAACGATCGAGGTGTCCTTGCGCAGGCTGCCGTCGAGGTCACCCCAGTTCGCCTCGTCGGTCACGTCGTTGGCGACGTAGGTGCAGATCGAGACGAAGCGCTCGATGGCCTTCTTGTCGAGATACGCGTTGTCGACGAACGCCTCGATCGAGTCGCGCACGGTCTTGCGGAACTCCGCATCGGTCAGCTTGGAGCGCGACACGCCGATGATGCGGCTCTGCTCGTCGAACTGCCCGTCGACGAAGCGATGGAACAATGCCGGAATGAGCTTGCGCTTGGTGAGGTCGCCGGTCGCGCCGAACACCACGTAGTCGAAGGGCTGGACCGGGATGATGCGGCTGGACACGCTCGTTAGGCTCCGTTGATGGTAGTTCATGGTCGGCGTCGGGGGTCAGTCGGGGAAGTTCTGCTTGGCGAGGATCACGGCGCCATGCAGCGGCTCATCGACCGGGCGGACGATGAAATCGCCATAGCGCGCCATCATCAGCGGGTAGAGCCGGGTGCCGAAGCCGCCGACCGCCGCCATCCGGGTGACGCCGCGCGCCTTGAACCAGGCGACGTACTTGTCGATCTCAGACAGCTGCAGCTCCATCAGCTCCCTGGCTACCGGATCGCCCTGCTCATAGAAATCGAAGAACATCGGCACCAGCGCGCCATATTCGGCCGGGGCGCGGCCAAGCAGCGTCGAGGGCGCGCCGGCTGTCGCCGGCATCGGCCCGCGCGGATCCTGCGGGAACGACCAGTCCATGATCGTGTCGGTGTTGCCACCGAGCTTTTCGCTCACCGCACTGGTCAGCGCCGAGCCCGAGGCGATGCCGTCATTGGCCTCGACGGTGCGGCGCACCAGTTCGCGGCCGAGGATGGCGCCACTCATCTGATCGCCGATATGAAAGCCCCAGCCACCGGCCTGGTGGCGCTGGCCATTGACCTGCGCAAGCGCGGCCGAGCCGGTGCCGACGATGATTACCGCGCCATCGGCGCCGCCATGGGCACCGGCGCGGGCGATGTCGATGTCGTCGTAGACCCGCACCGCCTTGAACGGCCAGGCGCGCTTTTCGAACGCCTCGCGCGCCGACGGCAGCCGCCCGCCGGCCATGCCGAAGCAGGCCGCCGTGTTGGCCGCTTCTGCGATGTCGATGCCGGCCTTGTGGAAGACTTCCTTCGTCCCCTCGGTGATCGAGCGGAACGCGGGGTCGCCGCCTTCGATCTGCAGGTTCGAGCGCCCGCCGCCTGCGTCGGCCAGAGTTTCGAGGGCCTCGTTCGCCAGGCGGATGCGGCAGTTGGTACCACCACCATCGACGCCGAGATAATACTTAGCCACGCTTGCCGCTCTCGATCTTGAGGTTACGCGACGCGGGAGCCCCCCGCGAGTCCGGCGGACCATAATGCCAAAGGGGGCTAGACGAAAGTAGCTAAAGCAATCGATTTCGCCCTGTTTGCCCCGCTTGCAGCGCGGGGTCGCAAGGCAGAAACTCGCCCGTCGTGGATCGATGGCGCCGCGGGCGCATTGGATTGACAACCAAGGAGGCCGGGATGGGACATGTGCTGGTGCTGGGCGGAGCACGCTCGGGCAAGACGGGGTTCGCCGAACGGCTGGCCATGCGCGCCGGGCAGCGGCCGGCCTACCTCGCCACGGCCGAAGCGCTCGACGACGAAATGCGCGAGCGGGTCCGCACCCACCGGCAGCAGCGCGGTGGGGCCTTCGCCACCATCGAGGAGCCGATCGAGCTGAGCGCCGCCCTGACGCGTGCGGCGCGCGACCACGACGTCATCCTCGTCGACTGCCTCACCCTGTGGATCACCAACATGATCGTCGCCAACGCCAACGTGGCGCAGGCGGTGGATGGCCTTGTCGGCACGCTCGGCAAGCTCAAGGGCACGCGGGTCATCCTCGTTTCCAACGAGGTCGGCCTCGGCATCGTGCCCGACAACGCCATGGCCCGCATGTTCCGCGACCTCGCCGGCTCAGCCCACCAGCGCCTCGCCGAAATCTGCGACGACGCCTATTTCATCGTCGCCGGCCTGCCAATGGTCCTCAAGGGCTCGGTCCCCGAGGCCGAGGTGATGACACAACGCGTGCACGAGGCTTAGGCACAGTCCCCCTGCTAGACCAGCCGCCAGGCCACCAACGCCACAATAGCGGTCACCGCCAGAGCAACATTCAATGTCGCGGTGTACAGCACCAAGGCGCGCGCGATGTCGGCGGGCCCGAGTTCGGCGCGCCCGGTGCCGAAGCTCGGCAGGTCGACCAGTTCGCCATCATAGCTGCGGGGGCCGCCGAGTTGAAAATCGAGCGCCCCGGCAAAGGCGGCCTCCGGCCAGCCGGCGTTTGGGCTCTCGTGCTTCTTCGCATCGCGTAACGCCGTGCTCCATGCCGCCTCCGGGTGCGCGCCCTTCACGAAGAAGGCGCCGCCGGCGATCAGCAGCGCCGTCAGGCGCGCCGGGATCAGGTTCAGCAGGTCATCGAACCGTGCAGCGGCCCAGCCGAACTGCAGGTGCCGCTCGGTCTTGTGGCCGATCATCGAATCCGCCGTGTTGACCGCCTTGTAGAGCGCGATGCCCGGCAACCCGACGACTATCAGGAAGAACAGCGGCGCGATCACCCCATCGGAGGTGGATTCGGCCAGCGACTCGATCGCCGCGCGCGACACCCCGGCCTCGTCCAGCGCCTGCGGGTCGCGGCCGACAATGTGGCTGACGGCGGTGCGGCCCTCCGGGAGCGAACGCGCCAGCGCTGTGCCAACGGCTTGCACTGCATCGCGGAGCGACTTTTGCGCCAGCAGCGAGGTGGCGAGGATGGCCTCGATCACCCAGCCGAACGGGATCGAGCGAAGCGCCCACGCCACCGGCACCGTCACCAGCGCCGTCGCGGCAAGCAGCAGGAGCAGCGTCAGCACGCCCCGGCCCCGGGTCCGGTTGTTGAGGCGCGTGTCGAGCAGGCTGATCAGCCGCCCCATCCAGATCACCGGATGGCCGATCCGCTCCACCAGCGCGTTCGGATAGCCGACGAGCCGTTCGAGGGCGAGCGCCAGCAGGGCCGTCATCGGGCCAATCCCAGCAACTGGTCGAGGTCGAGGTGCGCTTCGAGATGCGCCGCCAGCGCGTCGAGCGTCGCATCGATCGTCGCCTCGTAGTTCAGCGTCGAGGTCGCGGCGGCCGAGCCGAGGAAGTTGCGCCGGAAGGCGTCGGCCGCGAACACCCCATGCAGGTAGGTCCCCAGCACCGTGCCGTCCGGCGACACAGCGCCATCGGAAGCGTCGCCGATACGGGCAAACGGCCGGTCCAACCCGGCCCCAAGGGTCACCCCCATATGCATATGGTGACCGACAAGCGGATCGCCGGTCAGCGCTGATACGGCCTGCTCCACCCGCAACTCCTTGCGATCGCCCAGCACCGTTTCCACGTCAAGTAGCCCGAGACCGGCCGAGATCCCGGCGTCGCCTTCAACGCCGTCGGGGTCCGCCACGCTGCGCCCCAGCATCTGGAACCCGCCGCAGAGCCCGAGCACCCGCGCGCCCGCCCGGTGGTGCGCGAGGATGTCGATATCCCAGCCCTCCTGCCGCAGGGCGGCAAGATCCGCCCGCGTCGCCTTCGACCCCGGCAGCACGATGAGGTCGCCATATGGCAGCGGCCGCCCGGGCTCGACGATCTCCACCGACACCCCCGACTCGAGCCGCAACGGGTCGAGGTCGTCGAAGTTGGAGATGCGGGGCAGCCGCGGCACGACGATCCGGTAGCCACCCTGCGCCGAACTCATGCCGGCCAGTGCCAGCGCGTCCTCGGCCGGCAGGCGGTTGGCGGCAGCAAAGAACGGCACCGGACCGAGGCAGGGCCGATTGGTGCGCTCGGCAATGAACTGCTTGCCATCGTCAAACAGTCTCGCATCGCCCCGGAACTTGTTCACCAGCGTGGCGACGATCAGCGCAGCATCGTCCGGATCGATCACTGCGAAGGTGCCGACCAGTGATGCGATCACCCCGCCGCGCTCGATATCCGCCACCAGCACCACCGGCACATCGGCCGCGCGGGCGAAGCCGAAATTGGCGATGTCGCCCGCTCGCAGGTTGACCTCCGAGGCACTCCCTGCCCCCTCCACCAGCACCAGGTCGGCGTCGGCGGCCAGTTCATGGTGTGCGGCGCAAACCTCTGGCAGAAGTTTGTGGCGCTCGCGCCAATATTCACGCGCCTTGTACGATCCGACGCGCTTGCCGCGCACCACGAGTTGCGACCCGGTTTCGCCCTCCGGCTTCAGCAGCACCGGGTTCATCGCCGTCACCGGTTCGCGGCGCGCTGCCCGGGCCTGCAGCGCCTGCGCCCGGCCGATCTCGCCACCGTCGGCCGTGACGGCGGCATTATTCGACATGTTCTGCGGCTTGAACGGCGCGACGCGCAGCCCGCGATTGGCGTAGGCGCGCGCAAGTCCCGCCACCACAAGGGATTTTCCGACATCGGAGCCGGTGCCCATGAACATGATCGATCGCGCCATGGCCGAGTGATAGCGGGTCGCGCCGCAATCCGGTAGGGATGACGGCATGCGTACCCTTCTCGTGATCGGCATCGGCGCCGGCAACCCGGACTACCTGACGGTGCAGGCGCTCAACGCCATGCGCCGCGCCGAGGTTTTCTTCATGCCCGACAAGGGGTTGGAGAAATCCGGCCTTAACGCCATCCGGCTCGGCATGCTCGAGCGCTTCGTCACCAACAAGCGCTACCGCCTCGTCGATTTCGCCATCCCGTCACGCCGGCAGGCCGACACACCGGGCTACCGCGACGCGGTGCAGGAGTGGCGCGACAAGCTCGAAGCGGCTTATCGCACCATGTTCGCCGAACTCGGCGAGGACGGGGTCGGCGCGTTCCTAGTCTGGGGCGATCCGACGCTCTATGACGGAACGTTGAGGATTCTCAAGGACATGCAGGCTGCCGGCTGGGACTTCGCCATCGAGGTGATCCCCGGCATCTCGGCCCCGCAGGCCCTCGCGGCGCAGCATCAGGTCACCCTCAACCGCGTCGGCGAGGCGATCACCATCACCACTGGCCGCCGGGTCGGTGAAGGCGAAGCCGACGAGTTGTCGAGCGCCGTGGTGATGCTCGACAATCACCAGGTTTTCCAGCGCTTTGCACCGACCGAGGCCGAAATTTTCTGGGGCGCCTATCTGGGCACGCCGGACGAAATTCTCGTCGCTGGGCCGGTCAAGGACGTGATGGCCGAGATCGACGCCAAACGCAGCGAAGCGCAGGCGCGGCACGGTTGGATCATGGACACCTACATGATCCGCAAGCCGGAATAATCACGCGACATCAATGACATGGGCGTAGGAGCCCAGCACCCGCCCCTGCACCAGTCCCATCGCTGGCAGCGCATCGCCCAGCGCGTCGGTCGCCTCGAATAGCGGCGTGCCGTGGGTGCGGCGGGCGCTCGAATAGTGGAACTCGTGGCCGTTGAGCCGCGCTGGAAACGGCAGCGGGCTTGCATGCCTCAGCCGACGGTAGCCGAGCACCCGCTTCGGCCGGTCGATGCGGGTCTCGTGCGGCAACAACCCTGCCATCCGGTGGGGAATGCCCGCCTTGTCGGTGAGCGACTGCCCCAGCACCATGAAGCCCCCACACTCGCCATAGATCAGCGCGCCCCGGTCGCGCGCCGCGTGCAGCCCGGCGTGGAAATTCTCTGCCGCGGCAAGGGTTTCGCCGTGCAGTTCGGGATAACCGCCGGGCAGGAACACCGCATCCGCCGCCGCATCCGGCACCTCGTCGGCGAGCGGCGAGAAGAAGCTCAGCGTCACGCCAGCGGCGTGCCAGTCGCGCAACCAGTGCGGATAGAGGAAGGCGAATGCCGCATCGCGGGCAATGGCGATGTGCTGGCCGAGGGGGGGCAATCTGAACGTCCCCTCACCCGCCTCGCCCCGCGAGGCAGCGCCGGGTGAGGGGACGGACAGGGCGAGCAGGCGGTTTAGATCGACGAAGTCCTCCATCGCCTCCGCCGCCGCCTGCACCACGTCGTCGAAGCGCGCGACTTCGCCCGGCAGCACGAGGCCAAGATGACGATCCGGCAGGGTCAGCGCATCGCGCTTCGGGACTACACCGAGGAGCGGAATATCGAGCGCCGACAAAGCGTTGCGCAGCATCGCTTCGTGCCGCGTGGACGCCGCGCGGTTGACGATGAGCCCCGCCACCTTCACCTCCGGCCGCCAGGTCGCAAACCCGTGCGCCAGCGCTGCGATCGACTGGCTCTGCCGCTCGGCATCGAGCACTAGGATCACCGGCAGGCCAAGCGCCACCGCGAGGTCGGCGGACGAGCCCCGGTTGTCGGCAGCGCCATCGAACAGCCCCATCGCACCCTCGACCAGCAGCAGGTCGGCGTCAGCAGCGTGGGCTGCCGCGATGTGGCACAGCCGCGCCGGCCGCATCGCCCAGGCATCGAGGTTGATCGCCTCGCGCCCGGCAGCGCGGGCGAGGATGGTTGTATCGATGTAGTCCGGGCCGGATTTGGCTGGGGCGACGCCCAGTCCACGGCGTTTCAGGGCAGCAAGAAGCCCGAGCGTGACGGTGGTCTTGCCCGAGCCCGAGCGCGGCGCGCCGACGACGAGCCCGTTCATTGCAGCCCTGCTCGATAAAAATGCTGCGAATTGCAGGGACTTGGCTCTATATTGCATCGATGCGCGTCGAATCCGCCCCGATGCGCGACTTGGGGGTAGACGAACCGGCGATGAAGATCCTGATCCTGGGGGGCACCGAAGAAGCGCGGCTGCTCGCCGATAGGCTCGTCGCCATGGGCCACGACGTCACCACGTCGCTCGCCGGCAAGACGAGTTCCCCCGTGCTGCCCAAAGGCACCGTCAAGACCGGTGGCTTCGGCGGCGGCGACGGGTTGGGCAAGTACCTGCGCGACGAAAAGTTCGACCGCATCGTCGATGCCACGCACCCCTACGCCACCGAGATCAAGCTGAATGCCGTGCGCGCCGCGGCCATGGCCGAACTCAAGTTGATCCGGCTCACCCGACCCGAGTGGCAGGAGCCGCAATATGCGTTCTGGAAGCGCGTCGCCTCGGCCGAGGAAGCGGCGCAGGCCCTGCCGCGCGGCGCCCGCGCGCTGCTGACGGTCGGGCATACCGGGCTCGAGGCGTTCCTCGCGCGCACCGATTGCAGCTTCGTGGTGCGCTCCATCGAGCCGCCACTGAAGCCGCTGCCGGTCAACGCGACGTCGCTGATCGCGCGGCCGCCCTTCTATCCGCAGGGCGAACTGGCGCTGCTGCAGGAGCAGGGGATCACCCACCTCATCTGCAAGAACTCGGGCGGCGTGCAGACCGAAGCCAAGCTGCAGGCGGCGCACCAGTTGCGGCTGCCGGTGTTCATGATCTCCCGGCCGCAACTGCCGCCGGCCCACGAGGTCCCGAGCATCGGTCAGGTGATCGCGGCGCTGCGGCTGAGCTAGGCTCACCCTGCCCTCTGCTTCTTCTTGCCGGCGTTGCGGAGGATGTGGGCGTAGCCCTCATCGTACAGGCTGGAATCCCTGAAGCGCGTCTCGCCGAACACCCGGCCGACCATGATCAGCGCGGTGCGGGTGATCTTTTCCTCGCGGACGCGGGCCCGCATTTCGCTCAGCGTGGTGTGGATCACTTCTTCGTCCGGCCACGTGGCGCGGTAGACGATGACCACCGGGCAATCGGCGCCATAATTGGGCGTCAGCGCGGTTTCGACATAGGCGAGGTTGCGGATCGAGAGGTGGATGCAGAGCGTCGCCTTCGATTGCCCGAGGATCTCGAGGCTCTCGGATTCCGGCATCCCCGACGCCTTGCCGGATGTGCGGGTGAGGATGATGGTCTGCGAGATTTCGGGCAGCGTCAGCTCGGCGGCGATCCGCGCCGCCGCCCCAGCGAAGGCCGGAACGCCCGGGACGACCTCGTAGGGGATGTCGAGCGCATCGAGGCGGCGCATCTGCTCGGCCACCGCGCCGTAGATCGAGGGGTCGCCGGAGTGAACGCGGGCGACATCCTTGCCCTCATCATGGGCTTTGCTGATTTCGGCAATGATCTCGTCGAGATGCATCGGGGCAGTGTCGCGCACCAGCGCGTCAGCCGGCGCGGCGGCGACGATCTCGGTGGGGACGAGCGAGCCGGCGTAGAGGCAGACCGGGCAGCGCTCGATCAGGCGCTGGCCACGGACGGTGATGAGATCGGGCGCGCCAGGGCCGGCGCCGATGAAGTAGACGGTCATTCAGAACTTCCCCTCATCCGTCTCGCTTCGCTCGCCACCTTCTCCCCCAAGGGGAGAAGGGAGAGGCGGCCCACTTCTCCCCTCTCCCCTTGGGGGAGAGGGTGGCGCGAAGCGCCGGGTGAGGGGACGATCAGTTAGCATCATGCTTTTTCGCATATCCCCGCGGCGTATAGGCCTTCAACCCGTCGCCGCGCATGAACGCCTTCGAGGTGCTGGCGCCGAACAGCACGATGGTCAGCATGTCGATCTCGCGCGGATCGAATGCTTCCAGCGTCACCACGCGGACGCGCTGGTTCGGGCGACCGAGATTGGAGCCGATGACGACCGGTGTGTCGGGCGGGCGGTGTTCGAGGAAAATGCGCTTCGCCTCCTGGATCAGGTCGGTGCGGCGCTGCGAGCGCGGATTGTAGAGCGCGGTGACGAAATCGGCGGCGGCTGCCCCTTCGAGGCGCTTCAGGATGGCCTCGCGCGGGGTCAGCAGGTCGGATAGCGAGATGCAGCAGAAATCGTGGCCGATCAGCGCGCCAGCCGCGGCTGAAGCGGCCTGGAAGGCGGACACGCCGGGATGGGTCTCGATATTGACGCGGCGGGCCACGGCCGAAAGGGCGCGGTCGCCCTCGGCATCGAGCAGCTCGTAGGCCAGCGCCGCCATGGCGTAGATCTGCGCGTCGCCCGAGCAGATCAGCGCCACCACCTTGCCTTGAGCGGCCAGTTCGAGCGCGTGGCGGACCCGCGGCTCCTCCTCGCCCAGTTCATAGCGGTGCTCGGTGTGCCCGCGACGCAGATCAGCGACGAGGTCGAGATACAGCCCGTAGCCGACCCAGTCGGTGCTGCCTTCGAGCGCTGCAACGGCGGAGGCGGTGCGTTGCGGCGCCTCGCCCGGCCCGATGCCGACAAGGTGGAGCACGCCAGGGCGAAGGCCAAAGTCTGCAAGGTCGATGGGATGCGGGGCGCGGCCGATAGCGCAGGTGGCGCGCTGCGACTTCTGCTTTTCCACCACCAGCGGGCCGGCCTTCAGCGCCGCCGCCTCGGCGACCGACGGGGTGCCGACCGTGTCCTCGACATACTCGGAGGGCTGCTTCAGCCGATAGCGCTCCTGCGCCAGTTCAACGGCAGAGAACAGCCGCAGCGGCACGTTGAAATGCCGCGCCGCGGCATGCAGTGCCGGCTCGTCGGCCTTGATGTCGATCGAAGCGATGGCGGCGAGGCTGAGCGGCGACAGGTTCTCCGACCGGAGTGCCGCCTCGATCAGGCCGATGACCTCGGCACCATTGGCATGGCGCTCGCAGCCGACGCCGGCCACCAGCGTTTTCGGGTGGTAGACGATGCCGCGCTCGATCCGCTGGATCGTCTCGGTGACCAGCACCATGACCGCGCCTGACGACGAGATCGGGTAGCCCGCTTCGGCGAGGAACGGCGCGTCGCCGTCGATCTGCAGCTTGGCGCCGACCAGCAGCGCCATCATGGCCGGCTTCGCATCCTGCGGCGTACCGAGCACCCAGCCCTCCGGCGGTTCGTCGAGGCCGATGGCGAACCGACTGTCCGATGCGGTGGTGATGGCCGGCGTGCCGCCCAGCGCCTCGGCCAGTTGCCGGGCAAGGCGGTTGGCGCCGTGATGGCCGCCGAGCAGCGGCACGACCGACGCGCCATCCTGCGAGACCGCCAGCACAGGCGGCTCCTCGCGCTTGTCCTTCAGGCTGGGCGCAAGCAGCCGGATCAGGATGCCCGCCGCGCAGACGCCGACGATCGGCCGCCCTTCGGCGAACAATTTCGGCAGCAGCGTCGCCGCATCGGCGCCGCCCTGCCCGCAGGTCAGGATTTCTCCATCGACAGCCGTGGCGATACGCCGGGCCGTATCGAGCCCGGCTTCGGAAAAGAGAATGACGGCGGGGGTCATGCGGCTCCCATGGATGAGCTTTCGCCCCAGGCTTCCGCACCGCGATAGCAGAGGATGGTCGAGAAATATGGCCGCTCGTCATGCCCGAAGGCCGAAAGCGGGGTGATGCGCTGGCGCGCGGTCGTGGCGTGCTCGACCACCATGGCGCCCTCGGCGTGGCCGGTTTCAGCCAGCAGCGCGCGGATGCGGTCGAAGTGGCGGCCGACCTTGATGATGGCGACGGCCGGCGCCGCATCGAGTTCGGCGCGCAGGATGCTGTCGTCGAGCGGCGCGGGCAGCACCTTCAGCGTCTCGTTGCGCGCGGCGAGCGGCCGGCCGATGGCGGCGGCGGCGGCCGTCAGCGAGGTGACGCCGGGGATGACCATGACCGGCGCGGACGCCGATACGCGGGAAACCAGATACATCGCCGATCCGTAAAACAGCGGATCGCCCTCGCAGAGCCACGCGACGTCGCGGCCGGCTGCGAGATGGGTAAGGATCGCCGAGGCGGCTTTGTCATAGGCCGCCTGCGCCGGGCCGCGCTCGACCGCCATCGGGAGCGCTGCAGGGAGCAGTACGGCCGCGGGATTGAGGTGCTCGCGGGCGATATCGAGGGCCAGGGCAGCGCCCTCGCCCGTGGTCGGATAGGCGACGACTGGTACGCGCGCCAGCAGCCGCGCCGCCTTCAGCGTCAGCAGTTCGGGGTCGCCGGGGCCGACGCCGACGAGGTAGAGGGTGCCGCTGGAAAGGTGCGTCATGGCGAGACGATGAGCCCGTGCATCGTCTTGGTGACCACCCACTGGGTCACTGTCATGCGCGGCTTGAAAGCCCGGTGTCCGCCGATGCGGTCGATCGTGGCGATATCGATGCGGGTGAGTTCGCCGCCCAGCTGCAGGTGGCGCGAGTAGAGGGCGTGCTCGCCATCGAGGGTCACGGCGTTGGCGACGAGACGGCCGCCGGATTTCAGCGCCGACCAGCAGGCCTCGAAAAGGTCGTCATTGCCCACGTCTCCGCCCATGAAAATGGCGTCGGGCGGGGCCCGGCGCTCGAAGGTCATCGGCGCCTCGCCCGATTCGATCTCGAGCCCCGGCACGCCGAGCGACGTCGCATTGACCGCGATCATCTGCAGGCGCTCGCCCTCGCGCTCGAAGGCGACGGCCCGGGCGTCGCGGGCGGACCGCATCCACTCGATGGCGACCGAGCCGCAGCCGGCGCCCACGTCCCACAGCATGGCGCCGGGGAACGGGGCGAGCTTGGCGAGCGTCGCGGCGCGCACTTCGCGCTTGGTCAGCTGCCCGTCATTGACGAAGACGTCGTCGGGCAGGCCGGGGACCGGCGGCAGCAGGTCGGCGTTGAGATCGGGCACGCAGTCGATCGCCAGCACATAGAAATCGCCGATGCCGCGGGTCTCGAAGTCGACGGCTTCCTCGGTGGTGATGCGCTCGTCCGGGCTGCCGAGGTTCTCGAGCGTCGAGACGATAGAGCGGCCATAGCCGCGGTCGCCGAGCAGTTCGAGCGCCAGGTCGATCGTGGTGTGGTCAGTGGTGAGGGCGAGGATCTTGTTGCCCGGCAGGATATGCGGATGCAGCAGTTCGGTCGGCCTGCCGTGGATCGACAGCGTCGACACCGATTGCAGCGGCCAGTGCAGCCGGGCCGCGGCCAGCTGGAAGGCGGAAGGGTGCGAGTGCACCACATAGTCCGACGGCAGCAGGTAGCGGGCCAGCGTCGCGCCGATGCCGAACCACATCGGATCGCCCGAGGCGAGGATTACGGTGGGGATGTCGCGCAGCTTGAGGATCTGCTCGATCATCGCCTCGAGCGGCGCTTCCCATTCGATGATGTTGCGGCCATCGGCATAGGCGTGATGCGGTGTCGCCTCGTCGACGTCGCCGGCCAGCGCGCGGGCCACGGCCTCGAAACTGCGCTTGGTGACGAACTCGGGATTGAACAGATCGCCCGACGCCCCGGGACGGCTCACCGGCTCGAGGTCGGCGAGGAAGCGCGCCGGCCCGACAACGTTCTCGGCATAGTTGAGCAGCAGCTTGAAGGCCGGCGACAGTTCGCGCGGCCCGCGCTCGCCCACTCCGATGATGTGCAGCCAGGCTGTGGTCATGCCCAAGCCCCCTTGCTGATGGCGTTGAAGGCGGCACTCGCGATAGCCGAGCCGCCACGCCGTCCGGTAACCGTCACGAATGGGATAGGAAAGCCGCGCGCCACTAGCAAGGCCTTGCTTTCGGCCGCTCCGACAAAGCCGACCGGCGCGGCGATGATGGCAGCGGGGCGCGGCGCCCCGGCGTCGAGCATTTCGATGAGGTGGAACAAGGCGGTCGGGGCATTGCCGATGACCACCACACTGCCTGCGAGCCGCGGCCGCCAGAGTTCGACCGCCGCGGCCGATCGGGTGGTGCCGAGCGATTTCGCGAGGTCCAGCACGCCGGGATCGTTCAGCGTCACCACCAGTTCAGCGCCCTTGGGCAGATAGCGGCGGATGATGCCGGAGCGGACCATCTCGCAGTCGCAGAGGATCGGGCCGGTCGCCGCGCGCACCGCCGCGACGATGGCCGGATCGCCGACGATATCGGCTGCAAGGTCCACCATGCCGCAGGCGTGGATCATCCGGATCGCCACCTCGTGCAACGCCTCTGGCAGATGCGACAGCTCGGCCCCGGCCCGGATGGTGGCAAAGGACTGCGCGTAGATGGCGTCGGGATCGCGGAGGTAGCTCATGCGGCCGCTTTCAGCAGAGACTCGTGCCCGATCCCGGCGATCCAGCCCTCCTCGCGCACGAGGATTTCGCGCTCGACGTCGCTGAGGCCGACAGGGGCGCCGAGGAACCCGCCCAGTTCCCCCGCTGCATCGAGCGCGGCAAACCGGCGGACGCAGGTTTCCACCTGCCCCCGATCCTTCGGCACCACCGAAGGGTCGTCGAGCGCAAACAGCGAGGGGTAGATTTCGACAATGATGATCGGCCGGTCCAGCGCCTCGGCGAAGCCGGTGTCGAACGGCCAGATTGCGATATCCGGGCCGAACACCGGGTGCTGGCGCAGCGCCTCGAGCCGGGCAATGCCGAGCAGCGACTGGCTGCCGACGGCGCCTGCGCCGGTCAGCTTCCACACCGGCTGCGCCGACCGGGCAACGATCTCGGCGCGGCGCCGCTCCGGAATTGTCGCATAAGCAGCCGGGCGGCGCGGCCCGAGATTGTCGTAGAGGTGCTGGTGCGGGTGGCCCCAATAGTGCGGCGCCGCCAGCCGCGCGTTGATGGCAGCAGCGACGTGGAAGCGGTTGGAGCTGTTGTCGGGATTGTCGACGACCTTGGCAGCCAGATGCGCCCACAGCGCCCGCCAGTCGGCCTCGCCTGCAATCGCCTCGGCCGCGCCACGCGGATAGCCGAAGGCGAAGTCGAAGCCGAGCATCACCCGCTCACCGGCCGCCCGGGCGGCGAGCAAACTGTCAACGAGGACCGCCATCGCCTCGTGCCTGGTCGAGGGGTTGAGGCTTACCGCGGCACTGTCGGCGATCCAGATCGAGTCCTTCCCCGTCCGCGGCGTGTTCGCCGCCGACCAGTCCACCGCGATGTAGCGGTCGAACAGCCCCATTCAGCCCTGCTCCTCGCGCGCCAGTCGTCCCGGCACCTTGGGCAGCGTCTTCGGCCCCAGCGGATGGTCGGCGTGCGGGTAGGGATGGTGGTGATGATCGCCGGCCGGAGCCGGGTCGTGGGCAGGCGGCTGGCCAAAGCTGGCGAGCGGCGCGTTGCCGCTCAGCAGCGCATGGCGGGCCGGCGGATGCGTGTGCGTATGCGGGCCATGCTCATGGTCGTGCCCCGATCCGTGGTCATGCCCGTGATCGTGCGTGTGCAGCGGCGTCCACGGCAGGCCGTGCTTCTTGCAGAACGCCTCGTCGCGGCAGGAGCTGTCGCAATCGCCCTTGCATGGGCAGTTCTCCATGCCGCCACCAATGCCCTCGACGTGGTGGTGGTGGCTTTCCTGCGCCAGCCCCACCTCGGCCTCGAAGCCCAGCACCTGCTCGCGATATTTGCACATGGCGCAGTTCATCAGGTTCTGCCCGACCAGCATTTCCTGCACGCGGTCGAGGAACGTCTCGACCACCATGGGATGGTCGTTGAGATAAGGCGCATCGAGGAATTCGATCGCCGGATACTTCGCCCGCGCCTCGGCCACCGCGTCCTGGATGCGCTTCACCAAGACGCCGGTGAACAGGAAATACGGGAAGACGATGACCCGGCGGTAGCCGAGCCGCGCCAGGTGGTCGAGCGCCGGGGTGACCAGCGGGAAGGTGACGCCCGAATAGGCCACCTCGCCCCAGCCGAACCCCATGCCCTCCCAGAGCAGACGCATCACTTTGGCCACATTGGAATTGGCATCGGGGTCCGACGCGCCACGGCCGACCACCAGCAGCAGCGTTTCCTCGCGCGGTACCTCGGTCGGCGCGGCGTCGATCGCCTGCTGGATGCGGTCGCCAGCGGCGCGCAGCATCTTGAGGTCGACGCCGAGTTCGCGGCCATAGGTCAGCTCGACGCCATGCATGGCCGCATAGGTGTTGAGCACCGAGGGGATGTCGTTCTTGGCGTGGCCGGCGGCGAAAAGCATGCCCGGAACGGCGAGGATGCGCTTCGCCCCCGCCTCGCGCAGCTTGTCGAGGCCCTGGTGGATTACCGGATTGGCGAATTCGAGATAACCGTACTCGACCGGCACGTCCGGCAGCCGCTCGCGCAGGCGCTCGGCCAGCACGGCGAACTCGCCGACGGCGCGGGTGTTGCGGCTGCCATGGCCGCACAGCATCACCCCGGTGTCGGGGGGCAAAGTCAGGAATTTCGTCACGTCTCGCCTCTCTCGCGCGGGAAAGGCAGAGTTACTTCGACCAACCAGCAGCCCCGGCCTTGGTCCCCGATTTGGGTCGACCGCACCGGGCATGAGTTTCAGCCCTTGAAGGAACGCTGCGCCAGGGCGGCGTTGTAGGCGTTGGCGCCGTTCGGGGCAACGATTCCCTGCGGCACCCCTCGCGGCTGTGCATTGCGGGCATGCAAGGCACCCGCAATTGCGAGCCAGTGGCAGCTGCCGCGCGCAGGATCAAGGGCTTAGCCCAGTTTGGAAGGCTTCTGAAAATCACTCGCAAATACAGGTACTTGCCAGTGTTTCGCTGGAGCGATATGGGCGGCGCATGGTCAGCAGGGGCAACAGCAACGTCGTCATCATCGCCTATGGCAGCCTTGCCGTAGGGTTGATGGTGCTCGCGCTCAAGGCCTTCGCCGCCTATGCCACCGGATCGATCGCGCTCTACTCCGATGCGCTCGAAAGCGTCGTCAACGTGGTGACGGCCATCGTGGCGCTCGTCGCCATCCGCTTTGCCGCCCGGCCGGCCGACGCCAACCTCCAGTACGGCTACTACAAGGCCGAGTATTTCTCCGCCGTGATCATCGGCGGCTTCATCGCGGTCGCGGCCATCCTGATCCTGCAGCGGGCGTGGGACGGGTTCGCGAACCCTGCGCCCTTCGCCGCCGATCCGCTCGGGCTCGGCGTCTCGGTGCTGGCGACGGCGATCAACCTCATCTGGGCGCAATACATCCTCCGCGCCGGCAGGCGCGAGGGGTCGCTGTCGCTGGTGGCAGACGGGCAGCACCTGATGACCGACGTGGTGTCCACCGCCGCGGTGCTGGTCGGGGTATTCCTGACGGTGGCGACCGGCTTTGCCCAGCTCGATTCGATCATGGCGGCCTTCGTCGCCCTCACCATCCTGTGGTCGGGCTGGCAACTGGTGCGCCAGAGCGTCATCGGCCTGATGGACGTTGCGGTCGACGCGCGCGTCCTTGGCCGGATCAAGGACATCATCTCGTCGAACGCCGACGGCGCCATCGAAGCGCACGACATCCGCACCCGGCAGGCCGGCAAGATGGTGTTCATCGATTTCCACCTCGTGGTCCCCGGCGCCATGAGCGTCGAGGCCGCGCACACCATTTGCGATGTGATCGAGGCCAAGCTGCGCGAAGCCGTCGAAAACGCCCAGGTCACCATCCACGTCGAGCCCGAGGCCAAGGCAAAGCACTCGGGGATCGTGGTGGTTTAGGGGCGCGGCCGGAGCACAAGGGCGGGTGATACCCCTCCCAGCTTCGCTAGGGCGGGGCTATCGCATGTGGTTCGTTTCAGGTCACTGGTCACCCTCCCCCTTGCGGGGAGGGTACCGAAGCTTGCGCGCGGCAGCGCGTTAGCGGAGGTAGGGTGGGGGTTTAACCGAGGTTGTGGTTAGGCCCCAACCCTCGGTCATACCCCCCTCCTAGCTCTGCTACGTCGCTGTCGCTCCTAGCGACGCTACCTCCCCCGCAAGGGCGGGAGGGGATCAGCGAACAATGTCGCCATATGCAATTGCCCTTAGCAAGGGAGGGAGGGCGGTGCCCAGCGCCACGCCGCTGCCTGTTGAGATACCTGACAGGGCTCTAGGGCAGGCCGCCCGTCGTCCGCAACGCCCCACTGGCGCGTAGCTACCCCGCCGTCCGGCACCCCTGGCACACACCGCGCAGCTCGATCGTGGTCCGCTCGAGCGCAAAGCCCTGCGCTCCGGCCCAGCTCGCGAGCCGCTCACCCACCTCGGCATCGGTGAACTCGTCCACCCGCCCGCACTTCGAGCAGATGGCGAAGGCCGCCGTGCCGCTCGCTTTCTCGTGGCATCCCGCATCGGCACAGCACACAAAGGCGTTGAGCGATTCCAGCCGGTGCGCCAGTCCTGCCTCGATCAGCCGCTCGAGCGCCCGGTAGACCTGCAGCGGCGCTCGCAGCCCATCATCCCGCAACCGGTCGAGGATGTCGTAGGCCGAGAGCGGCGCATCGGCGCCGTTCAGCGTCCGGAGCACGAGATCCTGGTTGCGGGTCAGGTCCGGACGGGCTTCGTGATGGTGGTGGTCGTGCGAATGGGCCATGGCGGAATCCTACTTGGCTTCGAGCGCGGGCACCAGCAGCCCCACATTGTGCCTGAACATGTCGAGATAGGTTGCCGCGCCCTGCTCCGGGCCCGACAGCGCGTCCGAATAGAGCGAACCACCCAGTATGGCGCCGGTCTCAGCGGCAATCTGCTGCACCAGCCGCGGGTCGCTCATGTTCTCGATGAACAGCGCCTTCACGCCGTCGTGCTTCACCTGGTCGATCAGCCGCGCCACATCGGCCGCCGAGGCTTCGCTGTCGGTGCTGATTCCCTCGGGTGCGAGGAAGGTGACGCCATAGGCTGACGCGAAGTAGCCGAAGGCGTCATGGGTGGTGATCACCTTGCGCCGCGCCTCGGGCACCGCCGCAATCGCCGCCTTTACCTCGGCATCGAGCGCCGCGATCTCAGCCGAGTAGGCCTCGGCATTGGCGGTATAGGTAGCGCAGCCCTCTGCATCGATCTCGCACAACGCCGCCTTGATGTTGGCGACATAGATCAGGCCATTGCCGAGGCTCTGCCATGCGTGCGGATCGAGGCTGCCGTGGTCATGCCCGGTTGCAGCGTCGCCATGCCCCTCTTCCTCATGCCCTGCTTCGTCGTGGCCGGGCTCGTCATGCCCGTGTCCATCCTCGGCATCGTGGTCCTCGTGTCCATCTGCCGCGGCCGCGTCGTGCGACACGATACCGTCCGACACCGTCACCACCTTGCTGTCGAACGCCGTCGCCTCGACCAGCCGCTCGAGCCAGCCCTCGAAGCCGAGCCCGTTGACGAAGAAGGCCTGGGCGCCGCTCAGCACTGCCGCATCCTGCGGGCGCGGCTCATAGACATGGGAGTCGGCGTTCGGCCCGACGATGGTGGTCACCGCCACCCGGTCGCCGCCCACCTGCTTCACCATGTCCCCAAGGATCGAAAAGCTCGCCACTACCTGCACCGGGGCGGCAAAGGCGGTGCCTGTCATCAGGGCGAGCGAAATCGTAGCGAGCAAAGCGCGCATTGGCAGTCTCCTTGTCTAGCGTCTCTCAGGCGATGCGATGGCGGGGCGGCACCAGCCGCGTCCGGATCACTCCGCGGTTTCCGACCAGCAGCGACAGCAGGTAGATCGCCCCCGCCACCAGGATGATTGCCGGCCCCGAAGGCACCGACAGGTAATAACTGAACAGCAGTCCGAGATAGCTCGAGGCCACCCCGATGCCGATGGCGACGAGGCACAGCGCTTCGAGCCGCTTGACCCAGAAGCGTGCCGCCGCCGCCGGCAGCATCATCAACCCCACAGCCAGCAGCGTGCCCAGCGCCTGGAAGCCGCCGACGAGGTTCAGCACCACCAGCGCGAGGAAGATCAGGTGCACGGCCTGTCCTGCCCCCGACACCGACCGCAGGAAGTTGGGATCGAGGCATTCGGCGAACAGCGGCCGCCAGATCAGCGCGAGCGAGACCAGCGAGATGGTCGCGACCGCGCCGATCATGATCAGCGCATCGTTGTTGAGTGCCAGCACCGTGCCGAACAGCACGTGCATCAGGTCGACGCTCGAGCCACGCAGGCTCACCAGCATCACGCCGAGCGCCAGCGAAATCAGGTAGAACGCCGCCAGCGACGTATCCTCGCGCTGGATGGTCAGCCGCGATACCAGCCCGGCGAGCAGCGCCACGATCAGCCCGGCCGCGAAGCCGCCCAGCGTCATCGGCAGGATTTCCAGCCCCGCCAGCAGGAAGCCGACGCCCGCTCCCGGCAGGATGGCATGCGCCATCGCATCGCCCGTCAGGCTCATCCGCCGCAGCATCAGGAACACGCCGACCGGCGCGGCGCTGAGCGCGATCACCACCGCACCCACCAGCGCCCGGCTCATGAAACCGTAAGTGACGAACGGGCCGACGAAGAAGTCGAACAGGTTCATGCTGCCCGCCCGTGCTGGTGCGTGTGTCCCTCGTGCCAGGGCGCATGCTCGTCCCAGGCCTCGGTCATCCGCCGGGCCTTCAGCAGGTTGTCGGGCGCCAGTGCCTCGGCGGTCGATCCCCACGCCACCGGTTCGCGCGCCATCAGCAGCGCGTCGGGGAACACCTCCCGCACCATGTGGATATCGTGCAGCACCGCCACAACGGTGCGCTTTTCGCCGTGCCAGCGCCGCATCAGCGCGATCAGGTCGGCCGTGGTCTTCTCGTCGATGGCGGTGAATGGTTCGTCGAGCAGGATCACGTCGGCGTCCTGCAGCATCACCCGCGCGAAGAGCGCCCGCTGCGCCTGCCCGCCCGACAGCGTATCGAGCGCCCGATCCTCGAAGCCGCGCAGGCCCACCGCCTCGAGCGCTTCGCGCACCGCGCCATAATCGGTGCCGGTGATCACCCCCCACAGCCCGCGCGAGCGCCAGTGGCCGAGCGCCACGAGGTCCGCCACCGTCGCCGGGAAGCTGCGGTCGATCTCAGCCGACTGCGGCAGGTAGGCGATATTCCGGGTCGGCGTCTTGCCGCGTTCGATCGAGCCGCCTAGCGGCTTCAGGATGCCGGTAATGCCCTTGAGCAGCGTCGACTTGCCCGAGCCGTTCGGCCCGACGATCGCGGTCAGCGAGCCATCGGCGAAAGTGCCATCGAGATGGTGCACCGCCGGGTGGCCGTCATAGCCGAGCGTCAGGTCGCGCAGTTCGATCGCCATCAGCGCACCACCAGCGGCACGATCGCCGCCCAGACCAGCACGACCAGTCCGAGCGCTATGGCGAGACGCACCCCGAGCCCCTGCTGGGCCAGGCTGAACTTTCGCGGTGCGGGGTGATGATGGTCGTGCATGCGTCTGCCGGGTCTCGTTGATGCGTCATGTAATAACGTAACACCGATCGGCAGCGCAAGCCCCTTCGCCGGCCATCACTGGCAGAACTTTGTGGCCTACGCGCGCAAAGTTCAGCGCAAAGGGCCCTTGAAGATGAAGAATGCGCCCGCGAAAATCAGCCCGAAACCGACCGCGTGGTTCCAGGTCAGCTTCTCACCCAGCACGAACACGGCGAAGCCGACGAACACGGTGAGGCTGATCACCTCCTGGATCGTCTTCAGCTCGGCCGCCGTATAGACCCCGTAGCCGATGCGGTTGGCCGGTACCGCCAGCCAGTATTCCACCAGCGCAATCGCCCAGCTGACCATCACCACCACCCACAGGGCAGCGTGCGGAAACTTCAGGTGACCGTACCAGGCGATGGTCATGAAGACGTTGGAGCCGATCAACAAGATGATCGGCATCACGGTCTGAAAAGTCAGGGGCATCGGAGCTCGCGAATCAGGCAGGCTCGCTATTCTTCAGGCTTGCCCCACGTCCGCCGCAAGCCCTCAACATGCTATGATGGATCGGCCAGATTCGCCGTCGAACCCGGAGGCCCAAATGCGTCGCCTGCTGCTGCTCCCCGCCTTGCTCCTCGCCACCCCCGGCCTCGCCGCGCAGCTGACCTGCGATGGCCCGTTCGCGGCAGATACGTCCGAGGCACGACTGGTCGAAGCCTTCGGTCGCGACAACGTCGTCACCGGCGAAGTGCCCGGCCCGGAAGGCTCGACGCTCCTCGCTACCACGATATTCCCCAACGATCCGGAGCGGCGTATCGAGGTCGGCTGGTGGGATGAAGACAGCCTCAGCCAGCTTGCGTATTTCACCGTACCCCCCGGCGACACCACCCCGCAGGGCGTGACGCTGGGCATGACGGTCAAGGAAGTGGAAGCGCTCAACGAAGGCCCGTTCGAGCTCCAGGGCTTCTGGTGGGACTATGGCGGCTACGCCAACTTCACCGGCGGCAGGCTGGGCGCGCCAGAGGAAGGCTGCATCGTTTCGGTCCGCTTCGCCCCCGCCGGCGAGTACCCGCAGGACCTCAACGTCGATGCGGTGTCAGGCGACATGCTGGTGCCATCCGACGAGCCGCTGCTCGAGACGCTGGACGTACGGGTGGAACAGCTCTCGGTCAGCTACCCCGATTTCGGCGCATCGGAAGATTGACCTTGGCGCCCTCGCGGGCGTATCGAAGATGAACGTTGGTTCCCCGGACCCGCTTGGGCGAGGGGATCAAAAGGGAATACGGTGAGGCGTACCCATCAGGGACCAAATCCGTAGCTGCCCCCGCAACTGTAAGCGGCGAGCAACCTCCGATCACCACTGGCCACAAGGCCGGGAAGGCGGAGACTTGCAGTGACCCGTGAGCCAGGAGACCTGCCAACGTCGTGTTGAACGCTGATCTGTCGGTGGGACAGGCGGAGGTGTGCATGACCCGACCATCGGGCTGAGTCCATTGCGGGGCCGCGGCCCCCATCGCGATCCGCCGCCAGCGCGCCGGACGCCAATGTCTCCATTCCCAAAATCCCGGATCGAACACATGCACATCGAACCCGAACTCGTCTCGCCTGAAAAGATGCTCCTCGCCTTTGGCACCGCCGCAGCGGCCGCCGGCTACACCGCCAAGCTGGCCTGGGACAGCATCAGAGAGCAGGGTCCGCTCTCGCTCGTCGCCCGCTCTGCCCTCGGCACGGCTGCCGTCTTCGCCTTCTTCGAGCTGCTGCCGCACCACCCGGTGGGCGTCAGCGAAGTCCACCTGATCCTCGGCTCGACCCTGCTGCTGGTGCTCGGCGCCGCGCCTGCCGCCATCGGCCTCGCGCTCGGGTTGCTGCTGCAGGGCCTGTTCTTCGCCCCCTTCGACCTGCCGCAGTACTTTGCCAACGTCACGACGCTGCTGGTGCCGCTGTTCGCGATCAAGCTCGTCGCCGACCGGATCATCCGGCCGGACACCCCCTATGTCGATCTCCGCTACAGTCAGGCGCTGGCGCTTTCGGCCACCTATCAGGGCGGCGTGGTGCTCTGGGTCGGGTTCTGGGCGCTCTACGGCCAGGGCCTCGGGGCCGAGAACATCACGGCGGTCGCCAGCTTCGGCGCAGCCTACATGCTGGTCGTGCTGGCCGAGCCGCTGATCGACCTCGCGATCCTCGCTGGCGCCAAGTTGGTGCGCGGCCTCGGCCGCACCGGCCTCGTCACCCGTCGCCTCTACGCCTGACCGATACCTTCCGCATAAAGAACCTGGCGCCCCTGCGGGGGCGCCACCGCCCCGAAAGGGTACGCCATGACCGAAAAGATCCCCGTCACCGTCATCACCGGCTTCCTCGGCGCCGGCAAGACGACGCTCGTCCGTCACCTGCTCGCCCACGCGCAGGGCAAGCGCATCGCGCTCATCATCAACGAGTTCGGCGAACTCGGCATCGACAAGGAAATCCTCGCCGGCTGCGGCGACGAGACCTGCCGCGAAGAGGACATGATCGAGCTCAGCAATGGCTGCATCTGCTGCACCGTCGCCGACGAGTTCATCCCCACCATGCAGGCGCTGCTGGCCCGGCCCGATCGGCCCGACCACATCGTCATCGAGACCTCCGGCCTTGCCTTGCCGCAACCGCTGATCCGCGCCTTCAACTGGCCCGAGATCAAGTCCGAGGTCACCATCGACGGCGTCATCACCGTCGCCGATGCGGCAGCGCTTTCCGAAGGCCGATTCGCCAACGACGAAGCCGCCGTCGATGCGCTGCGCTCCGCCGACGACATGCTCGACCACGAGACGCCGCTCGGCGAATTGTTCGAGGACCAGCTGATCGCCGCCGACATGGTCATCCTCAACAAGGCCGACCTCGTGTCGGACGCCGACCTCGACACCATCGAGGCCCACCTCAAGGTCGAGATGCGCCCCGGCACCGGCATCGTCCGCGCCCGCAACGGCCATGTCGATGTCGCGGCGCTGCTCGGCATGGGGCTATCGACCGAGGACAACCTCGCCGGTCGCGACAGCCACCACGAACTCGAGCACGGCGGCGAAGCCCACGAGCACGACGACTTCGACTCGTTCTCGCTGAAGCTCGACGGCGTGGCGAGCAAGGACCACCTCCTCGCCGTCATCGAGCAGACCATCCGCGCCCACGACGTGCTCCGCCTCAAGGGCTTCGCCGCCCTCCCCGGCGCCACCGCCCGCTTCGCCATCCAGGCCGTCGGCCCGCGCGTGACGGGTTACTTCGACCGGCCCTGGAAGCCTGATGAGGCGCGCGAAACCAACCTCGTCGTCATCGGCGAGAGCCCGCTTGACCGGGTGGCGATCAGCGCGAGCTTGAGCGGCGCCATGGCCGCCGCTGCCTGAACCCAAGGGGCTCCCCAAATGAGCGACATCGTCAAAGACAGCAATGGCACCCAGTTGGTCGATGGGGATGCCGTGACCCTGATCAAGGACCTCAAGGTCAAGGGCACTTCGGTGACGCTCAAGCGCGGCACGCTGGTCAAGAATATCCGGCTGACCGGCGACATCGAGCTGATCGAGTGCAACGCCGAGAAGGTCAAGGGGCTGGTGCTGCGCACGGAGTTCCTCAAGAAGGCCTGATCGATGCACCTCCTCGCCGCCCAGGCCGGCGCATTGCAGCAGGACGGCGAGGCGATCGACCTCGGCCAGACCCCGGCCGATATCGTCTTCGCCAGCGCCGCCGACAGCGAGCTGATGATGCTCGCCGCGGCAGCGGACCGGGCTGGGGCGGATGACCTCCGCCTCGCCAACCTGCTGCGGCTGAGCCACAATCTCAGCGTCGACATGTGGCTGGAGCAGACCGTGCGCCACGCCAAACTAGTGGTCATCCGCCTGCTCGGCGGCCCGGCCTATTGGCCCTATGGCGTCGACGAACTGACGGCCCTGAGCCTGAGCGGTGCCCCCAAGCTCGCCATCCTCCCCGGCGACGCCACCCCCGACCCCATCCTGCAGAGCCGCTCGACCATCTCGCCGGAAGCGTGGACCCGCCTCCACAGCCTCTTCACCGCCGGCGGCCCGGAGAACGCAGACACACTCCTTGCGACCTTCCGGCAGTTGACCGTCCCCTCACCCGGCGGCTCGGCCGCCACCCTCTCCCTCAAGGGGAGAGGGGCAACAGTGCCTCGCTCGGCCGCTGAGCTTGAAGCAGGCCACCCTCGCCCCTCTCCCCTTGAGGGCGAGGGTGCCTCGCGCAGCGAGGCGGGTGAGGGGCAGTTCAATCCAAAACCCTTCCCGCGCTTCGGCCTTTGGAACCCGCGCGACGGCATGGTGCCCGAACTTCCACCGAGCCCGCACCCCAACGTCCCGATCCTGTTTTACCGCGCCGCGCTCGAAGGCGCCGGCACCGCCACGCTCGAGGCGCTGATTGCCGAGCTGGAGGCCCGGCACCTCAACCCTGTCCCCATCGTTGTCTCAAGCCTGAAGGAAGGCGCCTGCATCCGCTTCGTGCAGCGTGTCTTCGCCGACCATCCACCCGGCGTGATCCTCAACCTCACGGGCTTCGCGCTGGGTCTTGATGGTCTCGCCCCCGACCAGAACCCTTTCGCCGGGACCGACGCTCCGGTGATCCAGCTCATCCAGTCCGGTCGCCCCGAGGTGCAGTGGGCTACCGACCCGCAGGGACTTACCGCCAAAGACCTCGCCATGCAGGTCGTCCTACCCGAGCTCGACGGCCGCCACGGCATGCTGCTGGTCGGTCACAAGCAGGAGGCCGTCTGGCACGCGCGCACCCAGTGCCCGCTGAGCGCCTACGCCCCCGACGCCGATGGCATTCGCCGTGCCGTCACGCTGGCGAAGAACTGGACCACCCTCCGCGCTACGCCGCGCGGCGAGCGCCGCGTCGCCATCGTCCTCGCCAACTACCCCATCCGCGACGGCCGCCTCGCCAACGGCGTCGGCTACGACGCACCGCAATCTACCGTCGAGATCCTGAAGACGCTGGCCGCCAACGGCTACGAACTCTCGGCCCCATCGCCTTCTCCCCTTGTGGGAGAAGGTGCCCGAAGGGCGGATGAGGGGTCGGTTCAGCCAGCACCGCCCGTCGCTTCCGCTCCGGACGCGCAGACCGTGTCTGCGGACCCCTCATCCGGCGCTCCGCGCCACCTTCTCCCACAAGGGGAGAAGGGAACCGAGAGCCCGGTTCTCACCGGAAACGTCCTCATCGACGCCCTGCAATCCGGCCCCACCAACGCCCATCCCGAGCGCGGCGCCGGCATCCCGTTCCCCGTCGCCCGCTATCGCGCGCTCTTCGCCAATCTCCCGGCCAAGGTCCAAGCCGAAGTCACCACCCGCTGGGGCGACCCCGCCACCGACCCCTTCGTCCGCGGCGAGACTTTCCACCTCCCGGCCCTGCGCTTCGGCAACGTGACCATCCTCCTCCAGCCGGCCCGCGGCTACGATCTCGACGAGACCGCCGCCTACCACGATCCGGACCTCGTGCCGCCGCACGGCTACCTCGCCGCCTATCTCTGGCTGCGTCACGAGTTTGCCGCCCATGCGGTGATCCACAACGGCAAGCACGGCAATCTCGAGTGGCTGCCCGGCAAGGCCACAGCCCTCGATCCGGCGTCGTACCCCGCCGCGCTCTGGGCCGAACTCCCGCAACTCTATCCGTTCATCGTCAACGATCCCGGCGAGGGCACGCAGGCCAAGCGCCGGACCGGCGCAGTGATCATCGACCACCTCGTGCCACCGCTCACCCGCGCCGAAACCTACGGCCCGCTGAAGGACCTGGAGGCACTGCTCGACGAGTACTATGCCGCCGCCGGCATGGACCGCCGGCGCCTCGCCGGGCTCCGGCAGCGCATCCTCGATTTCGCCCGCGACACCCGCCTCGACCGCGATATCGGCCTCGTGCCCGACGAAACGGAATCGCTCCGCCGCATCGACACCTTCCTCTGCGACCTCAAGGAAGCCCAGATCCGCGACGGCCTTCACATCTTCGGCCAATCCCCGACGGGCCGCCTCGAACGCGACCTCATCGTCGCCCTCGCCCGCGTGCCACGTGGCGAGGGGGCCGGCGAGGCGTCGCTGATCCGCGCTCTGGCGGATGACCTGAAACTGGGCGTCGACCCGCTGACCGCCGACCTAGGAGCGCCGTGGACGGGGCCGGGCGACTGGCGCACCGTCGGCGACATCGTCGAGTATCTCGAAGCCCTCGCCGCCGCACTGGTCGATGGCCGGCGGCCCGATCCCACCTGGCACGCGACGGCCGCCGTCCTCACCATCATCGACACCACCATCCGCCCGCGCCTCCGAGCCTCCGGCCCAGCCGAAACCGCCGCCCTCCTCGCCGGCCTCGATAGCAGGTTCATCGCCCCCGGCCCATCGGGCGCGCCGTCACGCGGCCGCCTCGATGTGCTGCCCACCGGCCGCAACTTCTACTCGGTCGATATCCGCGCCGTCCCCACCCCCACCGCCTGGGAGCTGGGCCAGAAATCCGCCGAAAACCTGCTGCTCCGGCATTTCCAGGACCACGGCACGCCGCTCGCCTCGCTGGCGCTGTCGGTCTGGGGCACGGCGAACATGCGCACCGGCGGCGACGATATCGCCCAGGCACTGGCCTTCATCGGCGCCAAACCTACATGGGATCCATCCTCGCTGCGCGTTTCGGGTTACGAGATCATCCCGCTCGCCAAACTTGGCCGGCCGCGCGTCGATGTCACGCTGCGCATCTCGGGCTTCTTCCGCGACGCCTTCCCGTCCCAGATCGCGCTGTTCGACAAAGCCGTACGCGCCATCGGCGCCCTCGACGAACCGCTCGACGACAACCCCATTGCCGCCCGCATGCGCACCGAGGCCCTCGACCTGATGCGCGATGGCGCAACCGACCGCGACGCCGCGCTGAAAGCCGGCCACCGCATCTTCGGCTCCAATCCCGGCGCCTATGGCGCCGGCCTGCAGGCCCTCATCGATTCCGGCAAGTGGGAGAAGAAGGCCAATCTGGCCGAGGCCTTCCTCAACTGGGGGCAGTATGCCTATGGCGCCCACGCCGCTGGCACGCCCGAGCGAGACCGATTCATTGCAAGACTCAGCAATGTCGATGCCATCGTCCACAATCAGGACAACCGCGAGCACGATCTGCTGGATTCCGACGACTATTACCAGTTCGAAGGCGGCCTCGCCGCCACCGCCGAAACGCTCACCGGGCGCAAGCCTGCCGCCTACCACAACGACCACTCCCGGCCCGAGCGCCCCGTCGCGCGGACGCTGGAGGAAGAAATCTCGCGCGTCGTCCGCTCCCGCGTCGTCAATCCCAAGTGGATCGACGGGGTGAAGCGCCACGGCTACAAGGGCGCTTTCGAGATCATCGCGACCGTCGACTACATGTTCGCCTTCGCCGCCACCACCGGCGCGGTCAAGACCCATCATTTCGACCTCGCATTCGAGGCCTTCGTCGAAGACGATGCGACCCGCGATTTCATCCAGCAGAACAACCGCTTCGGCTATGATGAGCTGATCGCCAAGTTCAACGACGCCCGCCGCCGCGGCTTCTGGGTTCCCCGCTCCAACTCCGCCTTCGCCCATCTCGAGGAAAAGTCATGACCGACAAGGCCCCCAAGAAGACTGACCTGATGAGCGAGGCGGAGCGCGACGCCTACCACGCTGAAAAGATGAAGAAAAAGAAGGAGGCGCGGAACAAGATCCTCGCCACCAAGACCGAGGAGAAGGGCCTGCTGATCGTCCATACCGGCAAGGGCAAGGGCAAGTCGACGGCGGCCTTCGGCATGGTGTTCCGCGCCATCGGCCACGGCTTCAAGGTCGGCATCGTGCAGTTCGTCAAGGGCGCCTGGAGCACCGGCGAACGCGACGTGCTCGACAAGTTCCCCGAGCAGGTGACCATCAAGGCCATGGGCGAGGGTTTTACCTGGGATGTGGCCGACCGCCAGCGCGACCTCGCCGCCGCCCGCGGCGCGTGGGAGATGGCCAAGACCCTGATCGCCGACGAAACCTACAAGCTCATCCTGCTCGACGAGCTCAACATCGTGCTGCGCTACGACTACCTGCCGCTCGACGAAGTGCTCGAGGTGCTCCGCAACAAGCCCGCCGACACCCACGTCATCGTCACCGGCCGCAACGCCAAGGACGAGCTGATCGAACTTGCCGACCTCGTCACCGAGATGACCGAAATCAAGCACCCGTTCCGGGCAGGGGTAAAAGCCCAGGCCGGCATCGAGTTTTAGGGGAACTGCGCTGACGTTGCCGGGGTCCTCCCCTGCGAAGCGGGGGAGGGGGACCACCCGTAGGGTGGTGGAGGGGGCGGTAGCAGACGCTAGTCAGGCCCTATCCGCCCATCAGCACTGCCACCCCGCGCCGCTGTCCCTCAGGCTTCCGACCAGCCTGTCGACCACCGGGTTGAACGCCTTGAGGTCCGCCTCCGAGTATTCCAGCTCGAACGCGCCATAGATGCCGCCATCGCACATCCGGATCGCCCGCACATAGAGGATGCGGCTGCCCCGCTTTCCCGACCAGCTGGCCCAGCTCGGCGTCGTCGCTTCATAGGTGAAGGCCCAGCCGTCATCCTTGTTCCATTGCATGCGCTGAGCCGCGTTGCTCTCGAAGTCGCCGTCGACGATCAGGCTGCCATAGATGGAGAGCTTCGCCGTCGGCGTTGCAAACCCCAGCCCGTCGCCATTGGCCGGCGCCGCCCCGGGCGCAAAGCCCGGCGGCACATCGGCCTCGACGCCGAAGCGCTCGTTGACATAGTGCCCCCACTCGGCCGCGCAGAGCGGGGTGGCGAACAGGGCGACGATCAGGGCGAGGACAATGCGCATGGCGCCGAATTTGCCACGCCTCGGCTGAACGCTCAATGAGCGCCGCGACGCTCTGCCCGCTTGCAATTGCGGCTGCTCACCCCAGATAATCCTCCAGTCACTAGAGGTTCGAGCATGAGCAGCTATTCCATCGGCGACCTCTCGGCGCAGTCGGGCGTCAAGGTCCCGACCATCCGCTATTACGAGCAGATCGGCCTGATCGACGCGCCGGCCCGCACCGAGGGCAACCAGCGGCGCTACGGCGCGGCCGAACTCGATCGCCTGCGCTTCATCGCCCATGCCCGCGACATGGGCTTTGCGATGGAGTCGCTGAAATCCATGCTGTCGCTCTCCGAACGCAAGGAAGCGCCCTGCGCCAGCGTGGACGCAATCGTCGTGCAACACCTGGCCGAAGTCGACCAGCGCATCGACCAGCTCACGCGCCTCCGCGGCGAACTCGCGGGCATGCTGTCGGGCGGACATCACGGCACGGTCGGCGAATGCCGGGTGGTCGAGGTGCTGTCCGATCACGACCAGTGCGGGTGCGAGCACGGCGCCGCGGCATAGCGAAGTCAGACCGCCATCAGGTCCTGCTGTTCATCGAGCAGCCTCGTCAGCTGTTCGAGGGGCATCGGCCGGGCGAAGAAATAGCCCTGAAACTCGCGGCAGCCGAGACGGGCCAGGGTGGTGGCCTCTTCCTTGCGCTCCACGCCTTCCGCGGTCACGCCGAGACCCATCGCGAAGGCATAAACCATGGTGCTCTCCACGAGGGCGGACTGGACCGCGTCCATGTCGATGTCGGCGACCAGCGAGCGGTCGAGCTTGACCCGGTCGAAGGCAAACTGGCGCAGGTAGCCGATCGAGGAAAAGCCGGTGCCGAAGTCGTCGAGGGCGATCAGGATGCCCTTTTCGCGCAGCGCCTCGATGATGCGCTTGGCGCGCTCGGGCTGGGCCACGAGGAAGGACTCCGTCACTTCGAGCTGTAGCCGGCCAGCGGGCATCTCCCATTCATCGAGCACCGCCATGATGGCCGTGGCGAGGTCCGGGTTGCGCAGTTGCATGCCCGACACGTTGACCGACACCTTCAGCCGCTCGAGCGGGCCGATTTCTTCCACCGCGCGGCGCAGCGCAAACATGCCCAGGTCGTCGATCAGGCCACTGCGCTCGGCGGCCGGGATGAAGATCGCGGGGCTCATGGGGCCACCCAGCCGGCGCGTCCAGCGCATCAGCGCTTCGACGCCAATGATCGAGCGGGTCCCGAAGTCGATGATCGGCTGGTACTCGAGGTCGAACTCGCCGGCGTCGAGACCGCGGCGAATATCGGCCTGCAGTTCGAGGCGCTGGCGGCGCTCGTCCTCGATGGCCGGGTCGTAGTCGACCAGCTGGCGGCCACCGGTCTCGCGGGCCCGGGCCAGAGCGGTCTCGGCCATGCGGATCAGTTCCGAGATGCCGTCCCTGTCGATCGCCGTGTCGGCCACGCCGATTGAAAAGCCGATCTTGAGCTGCAGGTTGTCGACCAGCACCGGCTGGTTGGCCATCGCCAGAAGGCGAGCCGCAAGGCCGCGGATCAGGCTTGCCGCGTTGGCGCCCGTGCTGGCCAGCGCCAGTTCTGCCGGCCCGGTGCGGGCAAAAAGTACATCAGGGCCGATTTCGAGCTCGAGCAGGTCGGCGAGGCGGTCCAGCAGGCGGTCGCCAGCCTCGCGCCCGTAGGAATCCACCACGTCGAGGAAACCGTCGATGCCAACCAGCGCCATCGCCACCGGCTGGGCGTTCTGGCGCTTCGGCAGGCAGACCTTCAGGCTCTCCACGAGACCGAAGCCGTTGGGCAGGCCGGTCACGCCGTCGTACCGGGCGTTCTGCCAGTCGCGCTTGTCGGCCTCGGCGCGGCTCTTGATCGACGACCAGAACGCGGTGAGCACCGTGACGATCAACGCGCCGATGATCAGCATCACCACCGCCGCCATGCCGGCGGAATGGGCGAAGGCCGGATCGCCAGGACGGCGCGGTTGCCAGGCGATACGAGCGACCTCGGTGCCGGCGGCATCGGTCAGTGCCATGCTGTTCTGGCCGTCTGCCACGTGCTCGACGAGCCGTGGAACAGGCAGCTGGAAGCGCAGGGCCACCTGGTTCAGCAGCGCATCGTCGAGGCGTTTGCCAAGCCAGAGGATGCGACGCTCATCACGCGGCACCGATGCCTGCCCGGTATTGCCGTGCACCACGGCGCCAGCCAGGGCGGTGATTCCATCGGCCGTACCGGCGAGATGGGCAACCGTGGCATCGTCACCTGCCCGGCCGACGGCCTCGTCCAGTTCGGCGAGCAGGGCGTCCGCCCCGGACATGCTGTCCTGCAGGCGGCCGGTGATCGCATCCTTGCTGGACTCGCCAAAGACGATGCCGCCCTCGCGGTCGGAGATGATAGCGACGTCGTAGGTGTCCGAAATCCGGGCTGTAGCGCCCCAGGTTGAATCGAACCAGGCGGGGTTGGGCGAGATGTAGGTATTGATATACGCCTCGGTCCAGGTCGCTTCGTCGGCGGCAGATTCACCTAGTCCGATCACGACCGACTCGATGGCCGCCTTGATGGCCGTTTCGCCCCGGTCGGCATCGATGGCGTTCATCTCATCGCTCATCATGTGCATGACCAGAAAGACCAGGGCACAGACGCCGCCGTAGACAATCGCCGAGGGGACGGCGACCCAGAAGGCAAAGCTGCGCATCGGGCTGCCCGCCACCGCCTGCAAGCGCCGACGGATGCCGCTCCCACGCCGGCGCTCGGCAGGCTCAGTCAGATTGTCGGAAGCTTCAGGCAAAGGCCGCACCAGTCGTGAAAAAGCATGGCGGACGCTACGTAACGCGGCTTAATGCGGGCTTAAATCCGTGCCGCAAGCGTACTGGGGAACCGCCGGAGACAAGGGGTGGTTAACGCTGTCATGATGTCTTTGTCATCATGCCCGCACCGTGCCCGGCGCTAACGCGAGGTTAAACCGCCGGACCTACGGTTATCCTGAACACCGCAGTTAGGACCTGGGAGACGATCATGATCGCTGCCACCACGATCGCAGGGGACGGCCCGGAATCGGAGCGCCTCGACAAGCTCGAAGAATACGACATCCTCGATACGCCGACCGAGGAGTCCTTCGACCGGGTCGCCCGGCTGATCAGCCAGATTTTTGGCGTCGAGATCGGCATCGTATCGATGATCGACGGCCACCGGCAGTGGTACAAGGCCATCCAGGGCATGATCGCCCGTGAAACCAGCCTGTCGGAAACCTTCTGCCGCTACACCATGCAGGGGGACAAGGCGATGGTCGTGCCGGACGCCACACTCGATCCCCGTTTCGCCGACAACCCGATGGTCACCGGCGAGCCGGGCGTGAGGTTCTATGCCGGCGTGCCGCTGCGCACCCGCGACGGCTTCAACCTTGGCACGCTGTGCGCCATAGACACCAAGCCGCGGGAATTCGGCAGCAAGGACATTGCCATCCTCGAAGACCTGGCCCGGGTGGTCATCCACGATCTCGAGCTGTCGCAGCAGGCTGCCGTCGACACGCTGACTGGGGCGCTGTCACGCGCCGCCTTCAAGGCCGAGGCACGTCGGCACCTCGCGCTGGCCGACCGATCCGGCGAGGATGCGGCGCTGATCTGCTTCGACCTCGATCACTTCAAGTCGATCAACGACACCCAGGGCCATGCGGCGGGCGACAAGGTGCTGGCTGCCGTCGGCGAAGTTTGCCGCGAACACCTGCGCGGCTCCGACTTCATTGGCCGGCTCGGCGGCGAAGAGTTTGCCATCCTGCTGCCCAAGACCGATATCGACGGCGGCGTTCAGGTGGCGGGCAAGCTGCGCGAGGCCATTGCTGCGCTGGGCGCGGAGTTCGCGTTCAGCATCTCGGCCAGTTTCGGCGTCGCCGGACGCGGCGGCAAGTTCGACCAGATCGACGCCTTGCTCGAACGGGCCGACCAGGCGATGTACGCAGCCAAGCGAAACGGCCGGAACCAGGTGGTGAGCGAAGCAGGTGCCACCGCCGTCCCTGCCGCACCGCGGCGGCGCGTGCTGAAGGCTGGAAAGATCCGCAACCTCAATGGCCGCACGAGTCTCGATTGCACCGTCCGCTCGATCGGCGACGATGGCGCAACCCTCAGTGTCTCCTCGCCCCTCGGCATCCCGGACGACTTCGTCCTTGCCATCCCAGGCGACAACTTCGAATCCCCCTGCCACGTCACCGGCCGCTCCGAACACGCGGTGGAGGTGCGCTTCAAGCGCTAAGTGGGCAACAGCCTGTCGACCCGCATCGAGCCGGCGGTCATTCAGAGGTGGCTCGATAAATCTGCACAGCGGGTTAAGTGGAGTTTCTGCCTGAAGGCGGCCAAGATGGCTGCCGAACAGGAGATCAGATGACGAAGCGTATACGCCGGAACCACAGTCCG